>NZ_VDAF01000020.1:0-91166 GCF_019584525.1 Enterobacter sp. EC_50
TTACGCACCACCCCGTCAGTAGCTGAACAGGAGGGACAGCTGATAGAAACAGAAGCCACTGGAGCACCTCAAAAACACCATCATACACTAAATCAGTAAGTTGGCAGCATCACCGGCATTAACTACTATCAGCCGCGCCGCGTGAAGTGTCGCGACAGCGCGGTGAACCCGCAGTCGCCGTTTATGCCGGAATGGTTCTTTGATAGCTACGAGATGCCGGGCCGCAAGATGAACCCGTACCGCGGCTGGGAAATCTACGCGCCAGGTATTTACGATATTCTGATTAACCTGCGCGACAATTACGGCAACCCCCGCTGCTTTATTTCTGAAAACGGCATGGGCGTCGAAAACGAACAACGTTTTATTGAAAATGGCCAGATTAACGATCAATACCGCATCGAGTTTATTTCCGAACATTTAGCCTGGCTGCATAAGGGTATTAGCGAAGGGTGCAATTGTCTTGGTTACCATATGTGGACGTTTATTGATAACTGGTCGTGGTGTAACGCGTATAAAAATCGCTACGGATTTATCCAGCTCGATTTAAAGACGCAGCAGCGCACCATTAAGAAAAGCGGGGAGTGGTTTGCCGCCACCGCCTTAAATAATAGCTTTGATAAAGAGTAATGATGATGATCGCACTAGAAGAAGCCGTAATGGAAATTATCGTCAATGCTGGCCAGTCCCGCAGCCTGTGCTTTGAGGCGCTGCACGCGGCGCGCCAGGGCAACATTGACGAAGCCAAAAGCCTGCTTCGCGAAGCCGACGGCTATGCGCGCCAGGCGCACAAGATGCAGACCAAACTGATTGAGCAGGACGCGGGCGAAGCACGCCAGCCTATGACATTAATTATGGTGCACGCGCAGGATCATTTAATGAACTCCTTATTAGCGCGTGAATTATCCGAAGAAATTATTCATTTATATCAGAGATAGTCTATGGCGAAATAAATTACTGTAATACCTCTGTACCTAAAACTAGAAATCCACTTGTTCTGATGATAGCGACATATTCTGTCAGATCGGAGCGGGATGGTTATTGTCTGAATAAAATTAAACTATATTGAGATAACCATGAATACGATTAAAAAACTTCCATTAACCATGGCGGTTATCGCCGCGCTTTGCCCAATTTCCGTGCTCGCCCAGGAATTCACGCAGGAGCAAATCGACGCCATTGTGGCGAAAGCGGTGGATAAAGCCCTGGCCGAACGTCAGGCCAAAATGGATGCCGCCGTCGCGAAAAAAGCGGACGTGGTGACCGAGCCGCAAAGCGCGGCGCAATCCCCGGACATGGCGATTCCGTTCGGGATTAAGTTTACCGGCTACGCCCGCTACGGCGCGCACTTCCAGGCCGCCGATCAGAAATATGTGGCGGTGGATGGCTCCTACAACGGCGCGTCCGCGATCGGTCGTCTGGGTAACGAAGGCAACGGCGGCGAGTTCCAGCTCTCTAAAGCCTTCAAGGGCGACAACGGCGCCATCTGGGACATCAACGTGATGATCGACCACTGGGGCGACGAAGTTAACCTGAAAAAAGCCTACGCGGGGGTGACCAACATTATGGCCTCCAACCCGAACGCCTATTTCTGGGCCGGTCGCGACTTCCACCAGCGTCCGCAGCAGGGCATCAACGATTACTTCTGGATGAACCACGACGGCCAGGGCGCCGGGGTGAAGAACTTCGATATCGGCGGCGTGCAGTTTGACGTCGCTGCCGTGGCGGCAGTGGAATCCTGTAGCCCGGAAGTGATGGAAGACGAAGCGAACCCGTCACGCATCACCTGTACCGGCGGGTCCGGCACGGGCGACAAAGGTAACTACGCGGCCACCTCTAAAATCCACGGCATGAAGCTCGGTCCGCTGGATCTGGAGCTGTACGCCAACTACGGCTTTGATTCAAAAGCGGTGGAGAGCGACGAGCGTCTGAACGCCTGGCAGGGCGGCGTGGTGCTGAGCCACACCAACGACAGCGGCGTGAACAAGGTGATCGCCCGCTACTCCGATAACTCGGACAACAGCGTGTTCAATAAAACCGAAGACCTGACCACGGTCTACGCCAGCTTCGAAGGGCTGTACAAATTCACCCAGGCCACGCAGGTGGAGTACATCCTCGCCTTCCACGATTACGACAACAGCCGTGATAAGACCGACAACCGCAAGAACTACAACGCCATCGTGCGCCCGATGCACTGGTGGAACGACGTTCACTCCACCTGGCTGGAAGCGGGCTGGCAGCACGTCGATTACGACAACGGCGGCGACAACAAAGGCTGGAAGCTGACCCTGTCGCAGAACATGTCTATCGCCATGGGGCCGGAGTTCCGTCCGATGCTGCGCTTCTACGTGACCGGCGGCAAGGTGGATAACGCACGCACCGCGCGCGTGAACAACACCAAAGACGAGACGCTCGACGACTTCAACGTCGGCGCGATGTGGGAGGCGTGGTTCTAGTAGAGCGTCGTTTGTTTCGCCCGGCGGCGCTGCGCTTGCACGGGCCTACAACGTTTTGTAGGCCGGGTAAGCGTAGCGCCACCCGGCAAGATCCCATGTTATGCTACAAAAAAACCAACATAACAGGGGAGAAAATGGGTTCCACACGTAAAGGGATGCTGAACGTCCTGATCGCCGCCGTTTTATGGGGCAGTTCCGGCGTTTGCGCGCAGTACATCATGGAGAAAAGCCACATTTCTTCGCCTTACCTGACCATGGTTCGCCTGCTGTTTACCGGCGTGATCCTGCTGACGCTCTCCTTCGTTCACGGCGACAAGATTTTCTCGGTCATCAAGCATCGCAAAGACGCCCTCAGCCTGCTGTTTTTCTCGCTGGTCGGCGCGCTCACCGTGCAGCTCACCTTCCTGCTGACGATTGAAAAATCCAACGCCGCGACGGCCACCGTGCTGCAGTTTCTGTCGCCAACGATTATCGTGGCATGGTTCGCGCTGGCGCGGAAAAAGCGCCCCGGCGTGTTTGTTTTGTCCGCGATTGTGACCTCGCTTGTCGGGACGTTCCTGCTGGTCACCCACGGCGACCCAACCTCGCTCTCCATCTCGCCTGCCGCCCTGTTCTTCGGCATCGCCTCGGCGTTTGCCGCCGCGTTTTACACCACCTATCCGTCAACGCTGATTGCCCGCTACGGCACATTGCCGATTGTCGGCTGGAGTATGTTGATTGCCGGATTAATGCTGACGCCGTTCTACGCCGGACGCGGCACCACCTTCGTGATCGACGGCGGCCTGCTGCTGGCGTTTTTCTACCTGGTGGTGATTGGCACCGCGCTGACGTTCAGCCTGTATCTGAAAGGCGCACAGATGATCGGCGGGCCGAAGGCGAGCATCCTGAGCTGCGCCGAGCCGCTGAGCAGCGCGCTGCTGTCGGTGGTGTTGCTGGGCGTGGCGTTCACCCTGCCGGACTGGCTGGGGACGCTGCTGATCGTGTCGTCGGTGGTACTGATTTCGATGGATTCGCGTAGAAGGGTTAAGGCATCGGCGTAGCCTGATGCCCTCACCCCAACCCTCTCCCACGGGAGAGGGAGAAAAACACTACTTCGCTTTAACCTTCCCTGTCACCAGCAGCGCCGTCAGCAGCATCAGCGTACCGGAAATCACCAGCGGTGACGTCAGCCCCAGATGGTCGAGCGCCACGCCGCCAATGGCCGCGCCGCAGGTGTTCGCCAGCTGGATCACCGCCACCTGAATCGACCCGGCTTTTTCCGCCTGATCGGCAAGCGAGCGGGTGATCCACGTCGACCAGCCCACCGGCACCAGCGCAAAGGCAAAGCCCCAGATAATCGCAATGGCAGACGCGACCCACTTATCGCTGCCCCACAGCACCAGCACCGTGGCGCTCGCCGCCAGCACCAGCGGCGCACCCGCCAGCGCCACCTTCAGGGAGCGTTTCAGGAACTGGGACGACAGCGAGGTACCGACAAAGCTGGCGATACCGAAGCTCAGCAGCACCAGCGTCAGGCCGTCTACGTCAAAGCCCGCCATGGTCATAAACACCGGGCGGATATAGGTAAAGAAGGCAAACTGCCCGGCAAAGGCCATGAAGATGGCGGTCATCCCCGCCAGCACGCCGGGGCGCTTGAGCAGCGCGAACATATTCTGCTTATGGTGCGCCGCTTCGCCCGGCAGGGACGGCAGCGCTTTCCACACCCAAATGATGCAGAGCAGGCCCATCACCGCCGCGGCGTTGAAGACGTTACGCCAGCCGATAATCCCACCGAGGAAGCTGCCCAGCGGCGCGGCGATCACCAGCGCGATGGAGACCGCACCGAAGATAACGGAAAGCGCTTTCGGCACCGTCCGCGCGGGCACTAGGCGCATGGTGAGCGAGGCCGACATCGCCCAGAAGCCGCCGAGCCCCAGCCCCAGGCAGGCGCGCCCGAGCAGCAGCAGGGTAAAGCTTTCCGCAAACGAGACCAGCAGGCAGGAGAGCGTCAGCAGCACGCTGAACAGAATGACCACCTTGCGGCGGTCAATCGCGCCAATCACCTGGGTGATAAACAGGCTGGCGAACATCGCCACGAAGGCGGTGACGGTAACGGACTGCCCTGCCACGCCTTCGGAAATGCCCAGATCCTGCGCCATCGGCGTCAGCAGGCTTACCGGCAGAAACTCAACGGTAATCAGGCAGGCGACGCAGAACGCCACGGAGAAAACCGCCGACCAGTTGGGGCGAGTAACCTCTTTGGTCTGCGGTCGGGTCGTGGGCTGGATATGTTCTGTCATGGCGTCACCTGAAGATAAAAACGTGCGGAAAAGTCGCGCAGTTTATCATCAAAAGTGTGACGAATTTAACGTTTAGACAACTTTTGTCGTTTTTACAGGGGATCAGTGCAGGTAAAACACGCCCTCTTCCGGCAGGAAGAGCTGGTTATAGCGTAGCTGGAAGGCGTTCAGCTCCTGCGGATCGGGCTCCATCTCGCGCATAAAGCCAAGCGCCAGACGAATTTGCGCATCGGTAATGGGCGCGGCCAGGCGGGCTTTACGCAGCATGCGGTGCCAGGCGTGCAGGTTCTCCTCGCTGCCGTCGACAATGCAGACCTGCCAGATCAGCAGCACCTGCACGGCGTTTTGCAGATGCGCCTCGTCCGGCCGTTCAAGGTAGCGGATAAACTCATTGCCCGGCGTTTTACCGAACTGATCGATCATCGACTCAACCGGCATCGGGGTGATGCCAAGACGCTCGCTTAAACGTTTGATGGCGCGGCGGGAATCTGAGGTCAGGACGCGAAATCCCACCACAAACACCACGGCAAGCGTTGCCAGCATTATCCAGACCATGCGTTCTCCTTTGACTAGCCGCTCATCATAGCGGGAAACGCACGGCGTCAACAGCGGGCATAACCAGAATAGTGCTCTGAAAAGACGTTGCGGAATGGGGGATCAGGTATTAACGCCGTCGGCGCAGATAAAAAAGCCCGGCATCACACACCGGGCAAAGAAGTTACCTGCACACTCAGGCTGTTTTTAATTTCTGCGCACGATTTTCACGGCGAATTTTACGTTCTTCCAGCACCGCGACCATCGCCATCAGGACGATACAGCCGATGGCTGCCGCATCCAGCGCCGCGAAGGTGCCCGCCCAGCCGGTGAGGCCGAAAATTGGCGTGCCGTCGGCGATCATCCCCAGACCCAGCTTGGCAAAGCTGTCGCCGATCAGATAGGCGAAGGTGCCTTTAATCCCATCGGCAGCGCCGATCGCTTTTTTCGGTACGAAGCCCACTGCCGCCACGCCGATCAGCAGCTGCGGACCAAACACCAGGAAGCCGAGCGCGAACAGGGATGCGAGGTAAACGTACTGGTTGCTGGCGTGCTGGTAGACGCCGAGGGTGGCGATAATCAACGCCAGCGCGATGCAGGCCACCAGCGCGCGACGGCCGTTGGCGAGGTCGGAGAGCCAGCCCCACAGCAGCGTGCCGACCAGCGCGCCCACTTCGAACAGGGTGAAGCCCTGAATTGCTACTTCTTTAGAAAGCTTCAGCTCCTGGAAAGCATACACGGTTGACCACTGGTCAATGCCGATACGCACCACGTAGAGGAAGATGTTTGAGAAGCAGAGCAGCCAGATCACTTTGTTTTTCAGCACGTACTCAACAAAGATCTGCCATTTGGTCATCTCGTTTTCTTCGGTCTCTTTGTCCTCTTCGCTGATCTCCTCGCCGAACAGCTCTTCCGCTTTGCCGAGGCCGTAGGATTCCGGGGAGTCGCTGCCGAAGCGCAGGCCGATAAAGCCGACAATCAGGGCGATAATCGACGGGAAGATAAACATGCCGATCACATGGCCGTCGAACAGGTAGTTTGCGCCGAACAGCGCTACGCCAGCCGCGCCCGCCCCGCCGAGGTTGTGGGAGATGTTCCACATGCCGAGGTAGGAACCACGCTTGCGGCGCGGGGTCCATTTGGTAATGGTGGAATAGCTGCACGACCCGCCGGTACTCTGGAAGAAACCGCTCAGGGCGTAGAAGGCGATCATCAGGAACAGGCTAACGGAACCCGCGCCCATGCTGGCGCTGAAGCCGAGCATACAGATGGCGGAGAGGATCAGCATAAACGGCAGGAATTGCTTGGTGTTTTTGCCGTCCGCGTAGTAGGAAACGACGGTCTTGCCCACGCCGTAGGTGATGGAGAAGCCCAGGCCAATCATCCCCAGCTGCGTCATGCTCAGCCCGTAGGTCGAGATCATGTCGTTCTGCGCGATGTTAAAGTTTTTGCGGATCAGATACATGGTCAGGTAGCCGATGAAGACCACCAGATAGGACTGCATGAACGGTTTGAACCACATCTTGCGCCGCACGTCGAGCGGCAGATCCAGAGTCGGCTTGCGCACCTGGTTTAAGAAGGCCAGCATGGTTGGTTTACTCCTGAGCTGATTTTTGCAGCATTGTAAAAATCAGCCGGGAGAGATGCCTGAGACAGCGTCCAGGTAAAACCGGGAAAATTTCCTAGTTTTGCGCCACTCGGGGTGAAAAGGTGAGGCGCATCACATCACGCTGGCTTCACGCGGGGCCTGCGCATGTAAAAACGGCAGCAGCAGCAGGGCGGAAATGCCCGCCGCGATGGCGATCACCGCGAAGAAGCCACTCCAGTGCCAGATGTCGATGACCCGCGCCAGCGGCCAGCCGGAGAGCGATGCGCCAAGATAGGCAAACAGCCCGACAAAGCCCGTCGCCGCGCCTGCCGCCTCCTTGTGCGAGCACTCCGCCGCCGCCATGCCGATGAGCATCTGCGGGCCAAACACGAAGAAGCCGGTGGTGAAGAAGCACGCCGCCTGCATGACGTAGCTGGCGAACGGCATCAGCCACAGCGAGCCAACAGAGAGCAAAATCCCGGCGGCAAAAATCAGGTTCATCGGGCCGCGGTTGCCGTTGAACAGCTTATCCGAGCCCCAGCCCGCCACCAGCGCGCCGATAAACCCGCCCAGTTCAAACATGGTCACCGCCGAGTTGGCGGTCACCAGGTCCACGCCGAGCGTCTCGGACATGTACAGATTGCCCCAGTCGTTGATGGCCGCGCGCACCACGTAGACCAGCACGTAGCAGAGCGACAGCAGCCAGATGTAGGGGTTTTTCAGCACGTATTTGGTGAGGATCTCCCTGCGGGTCAGCCCCGCGCCCTCCTGCTGCTGGGCAATCTCCATCTCGTCGTGCCGCCAGTCGCCCACCGCAGGCAGGCCCACGGTCTGCGGCCTGTCGCGCAGGCGCCAGCAGAGGAACAGCCCGGCGACAATCGCCAGGCCACCGGCAATCATCATCCCCGCGCGCCAGCCGTAGTGCAGCGCCGCGGCACCCACCACCATCGGGATCAGCGCCCCGCCGACGTTATGTGCGGTGTTCCATATCGCCCACCAGCCGCCGCGTTCGTTGCGCGAGTACCAGGCGGTGAGCAGACGCGCGCAGACCGGCGCGCCCCAGCCCTGGAAAAACGCGTTCAGCGCCCACAGCAGGGCAAAGGCCCACAGCGAGGTGGAGAAGCCAAACAGAATATTCACCACGCCGGTGGCGATCAGCCCAACGCCCATGAAATAACGGGCATTTGAGCGATCGCTGACGATGCCGGAGAAGAACTTCGACAGGCCGTAGGTGATATAAAACAGCGTCGCCAGCAGGCCGATGTCGGTGCGGGTCATCACGCCGCTGGCGAGAATTTCCGGCGCGGCGGCGTTGAAGCTTTTACGGGTGAAGTAGAACAGCGCGTAGCCGAGCCAGATGGTAATCAGAATATGACGTCGCCAGTAGCGGTAGCGGGCGTCGATTTCCGCTTTGTTGCTTAACGGGGCTGCGCTGGCTGGGGTTTTAAACATGGTGCGTCCTTAACGGCAGGCTGACGCTGACGCGCGTCCCATAGGTGCAGGAGAGGCTCAGCGTGCCGCCAAGCGCCTTCACCCGCTCGCGCATGCCCGCCAGGCCAAAGCCCTGCTGGCCGGAGCCCGGCGGCAGGCCGCAGCCGTCGTCTTCAATTACCAGCATCAGACGCTCGTCCTGTTGCCAGCCCTGGATCGTGACCGCGCTGGCGCTGGCGTGTTTGACGATATTGTTCAGCCCTTCCTGACAGACGCGGAACAGCGTCACGCGCTGGCCTTCGCTCAGGGCAGATTCGTTAATTCGCCAGTCGAGATGGCTGACAATGCCGCGGCTTTCCAGCTCCATCTCGCGCATCAGGGAGCGTACCGCCTGCTCCAGCGACAGGTCGTCGAGCTGGCGCGGACGCAGCCTGCCGAGCAGGCGTCGCACCGAGTCATACACGCCCAGTGAAAGCTGTTCGATATGCGCCCCGCCCTGCTTCACGCCTGCGTTTTCTGACGCCAGGCGCTGGACAATGCCCGCCTGGGTGCGGATGGCGGTAATGGTCTGCCCGATGTCATCGTGCAGCTCGCGGGCGACCTCCTGCCGCACGCTCTCTTCCGTCTCCAGCAGGCGTTCAGCCAGACGCCGGTTGCGCGCCAGCTCGGTCTGCAGGGACTGGTTCAGCTCGCGCAGGCGCTGAATGCCCGCCCCCAGCAGCAGCCCGGTCAGGCTCTGGGCCAGCAGCGAGAGCAGCAGATCCACCGGATGGTCGTGCCAGGTCTGGCTGGCAATCAGCGCGATGGCGTTCATCAGGGTCGCGATCAGCGCCCCCTGCCAGCCGTAGTGCCAGGCCAGGGCGATAATCGGCAGCGCCAGGCAAAACGGCGTAAAGCGTGAAAGCTCGGCAGGTAAACCGAGCTGAAGCCAGAGGCTCACCACGAACAGCAGCAGATACCAGATGAGATGCCTGGCGCGCCAGTTCACCGGTTGGGACACCAGCCCCGGACCAAGCGGTTGCCAGACGGTGCTGGTGAGGTAGTGCCAGAAAACCAGACAGGTCGGCGCCAGCGTCAGGCCGCCGGTGAGGGTCAGCAGCAGGGCGTTGAGCATCTCCTTGTCGCCAACCCACGGCAGGGACTGCAGCAGCGCGGCGGCAATCAGCGCCGCCCCCTGACGCAGCAGCGTGCGCCAGTCGCGCTGGTGACGGTAGCGGGAAATGAGCGCAACCGGGAGAAGCGTAAGCAGGCTTCCGGTCATCAATAATGGCAGATGCGCCAGAGCGACTTCCTGCGCCAGCCAGACCAGCAGCAGCCACTCTGCGCCCAGCAAAACGGGCCAGTAGCCGCGCGGGCACTGGAGCATTAGCCCCAGTCGCAGGCCGAAGGGAAAGAGCAGCACCGCCAGTTCAGGACGTTCCACCAGATGCAGGCTGATGCTCCACAGGCAGAACCACGCGGCAGAAAAGATAAAAAAGCTGGCAACGACGGCGATCAGCCGTGAAAACACGGGACTCATTGCCAGCTGTCGAACATGCGGCGCGCCAGCTCAACGTCGTTGCTGACGTTGAGTTTTTCCATCAGGTTGGCGCGATGGACGTGCACGGTCTTCGGCGACAGATCCAGCTCGGCGGCAATCTCTTTTACCGACATCCCCTGCGCGAGCTTCTCCGCCACCTGGCGCTCGCGCCGGGTGAGCGGATCCTGTCGTCCAGCCGCCAGCTTGATGGCGATTTCCGGCGTCAGGTAGCAGCCGCCGGTGGAGACGGTGCGCACGGCGGCAATCAGCTCGTCCGGGCTGCAGCGTTTAGAGAGGAAGCCCCGCGCCCCCGCGTTAAGCGCCTGCTCCACCAGCGCCGGGCTGTCGTGGACCGAGAGCATAATGGTCGCCATCCCTTTCGGCAGCTGGCTTAACAGCTCCAGCCCGGAGAGATCCGGCATCGAAATGTCGCAGATACAGACCTGCACCCCGCGCCCCGGCAGGCCCGCCAGCGCCTCGCGGCCGGAGCCAAACTCGGCCACGACCTGGAAATCCGGTTCGAGGTTGAGAAGCTGGGCAAAGCCAGAGCGGACGATAAGGTGGTCGTCGATAAGGGCGATGGTGGTCATGTGTGTTCCTGCGGTCTGAAAAAGCCGGATGGCGCTGCGCTTATCCGGCCTACAAGAGCGAAAGACGCTTACCTTAAGCGATCTATTCGAAGAACACCGCAATTTTGTTAAACATGGTGGGATCGGACTGGTTGCGCGCCACGTTGGTGACGTCCTCCAGCTTGTCGATCTGCGCCATCATCTGCTCCAGACGCTGGTCATCGTTGACCAGTAGCCAGATGCGGCTGTGCTCGCTGCCCTGAATCGGCAGACAGAGAATGCCTTCCACGTTAAACGCCCGGCGGGCAAACAGCCCGCAGACGTGGGTCATGACGCCAGGGTGGTTGCGGACGGTGAGTTCCAGAATGACGTTATCATGTTGTTTCTGCATGGCTTATTCTCCCACCATCTCAGTATTTGCCGCACCCGGCGGCACCATCGGATACACTTTTTGTTCAGGGTCGATACGCACGTGGATCAGCGCCGGGCCCGGACGCGAGATCGCCGCCTGCAGCGCCGCGTGGGCATCCTCTTCCGCGTTCAGATCGCAGGTGTGCAGGCCAAAGCCGGCGGCAATCTGCATAAAGTTAATCATCCCCGGATAGGTCGCCGCAAACACGCCCTGCTTGTAGAACAGGCTCTGCTGCTGGTGCACCAGCCCCAGCGCCTCGTTGTTCATCAGGATGATTTTCACGTCTAACTGGTTTTCGGCCGCGGTCGCCATCTCCTGAATGTTCATCATCAGGCTGCCGTCACCGGAGAAGCAGATGACCTTGCGGTCCGGATTCGCCAGCGCCGCGCCCACAGCTGCGGGCAGGCCAAAGCCCATGGTGCCGAGGCCGCCGGAGGTCAGCCACTGGCGCGGACGGTTCAGCGGGTAGGCCTGGGCGGTCCACATCTGGTGCTGGCCCACGTCGGTGGTGATAATCGCGCTGTCGTCCACGCAGGCGGCAACGGCGTTGATAAGACCATAGTGGCTCAGCGGATCGCCTTCAGTTGGGATCGCACCCGGGAACTCGCGCTGCAGATCGGCCACCAGCTGGCGCCAGTCGGCGCGATCGGTCGCGTCGGTTTGCGGGATCAGCTGCGCCAGCACTTCGGCTACGTCCCCCTGAATCGCCACGTGCGGCTGCTTGATTTTACCCAGCTCGGCGCGATCGATATCCACGTGAATGATTTTCGCGTTCGGGCAGAACTCCTCGGTTTTGCCAATCGCCCGGTCATCAAAACGCGCGCCCATCACAATCAGCAAATCCGCCTCTTGCAGGATGTAGTTGGTGCTGCGCGCGCCGTGCATGCCCAGCATCCCCAGGGACAGCGGGTGCGCTTTAGGCAGCATACCGAGCGCCATCAGGGTCATGGTGGTCGGCAGGTTGGCTTTTTCCGCAAACTGGCGGATTTCATCCGCAGCGTTAATCGCCCCGCCGCCCAGATAGAGCACCGGGCGTTTGGCGGCGTTAATCATGGCGGCGGCGTCGCGCACGCTCTCAGCGCTGAACTCCGGCGCGGGGGCACGCTCGCCCGGCTCCGGCAGAACGTCGATCTCGATCTCTGCGGTCTGGACATCCTTAGGAATGTCTATCCACACCGGGCCCGGGCGGCCGGACTGCGCAATGCGGAACGCATCGCTAATAACCTGAGGAAGTTCTGCGATGTCGCGAACTAAATAGTTATGTTTGGTGATGGGGATAGAGATGCCGTAGGTATCCACTTCCTGGAACGCATCGGTACCGATCATCGAGGACGGCACCTGGCCGGTAATGCAGATCAGCGGAATGGAGTCGAGGCGCGCGTCGGCGATGGCGGTGACCAGGTTGGTTGCGCCCGGCCCGCTGCAGGCCATACAGACCGCCGGTTTACCCTGCGTGCGCGCCATGCCCTGAGCGATGAACCCCGCCCCCTGCTCGTGGCGCGCCAGCACGTGGCGGATCTGCGTGCTTTGGCTTAACGCATCGTACAGCGGCAGCACCGTGCCGCCAGGGATGCCCGCAACCGTGGTGATGCCCTGTCGCTCCAGCAGATGAACGATCAGCTGCGCGCCGGTAAAACGCGTCTTGGTGGATGTTGTGCCCGAACTTGCCATGCTCCAGTCCTTTTCTTCTGAGCCGACTTTCCGGGGAGGGTCCTAAACGAAAAACCCCGCCCGGTTTGCGCCGGCGGGGTTTTGGATTCGTGTGTTGATCCAGTCCCTACGGCGCATTGCCGACGACCACCACCACACGCACGACGACCACTGCGGCTGGTTGCGCAGTTTTTAGTAGGGTCGAAGTGAAGATGGATGAAGTCATTGGGGACCTGTGTTTGGAATCATTGATGGAATTTATACAAACACAGGTTTTCGGGCGTGACAATGGAAATATTTTCATCTGCGCAAAAATGCGTCAGGGATCACGTTTCGTTTGTTGGGGGATGAAAACAAAAAACCCCGCCGAAGCGAGGTTTTTATCAGGGTCTTGCGGTTGGTCGCCGCAGAACACACTGTGTTACGTCAACGCAAAAAGTATACGCGATCGAAGACGAACGCGCAATTCCGGCACGGATTTTGACGTTTTTGAGTATGGATCGCCTTCCAGATTTTGTCCACAAAATACTGTTCATACGTACAGTATTTATCTATACTGAGGGTGTTCGCAGTGAGCGAGGGGGCCGCAGATCTACCGGCGCAACGAAGTCCTGGCTGAAACGGGTGGTGCCGTCAGTGCCTTAACCCCTGAAGTGAGCACACTGTGTTACGTCAATCCAGGTGCTGGCAACAGGCGGCGGAAAGGTACGCCAGCATCGTGCTCCTTTTAACCAAAAGGAGACGCGTATGAGCGTAGTGGATATGGTGATACTTATCCTCAAACTCATTGTTGCTGTACTGCAACTGCTTGATGCTGTCCTGAAATTCGTTCGGTAATTCAGGTTCAAGTCGCACCTGAGAGGGGCGGGCAACCGCCCCTCTTTAATAACGAGGGAATGCTATGTCGCGTCTGTTAATTGAGCCTGTCACGCCCGACGAGCCGGGGTATAGCGCCCTGAAGGCGGAAAGTATCGCACTGAATTTCAACATGCTGCGCAGGCTGGAAGAGAGCTGGCAGCGGGGTGAGAACCGCTTTAACGCGCCGGGTGAAAAGCTGCTGGGGGCGTTTCTCAACGGCAAGCTGGTGGGCGTGTGCGGTCTGAATCGCGATCCGTTCAGCCAGCAGCCGCGCGCCGGGCGTATTCGCCATCTCTACGTCAGCGAGAAGTGTCGCGGGCTGGGAATTGGCAAGCAGCTTTTGACCGTGTTGATGGCCGATGCCAGCATCTGGTTCGATTTCCTCAATACCCATGCGCCGGACGCTGCCTACGGATTTTATCGCCAGGCAGGGTTTACGCTGGTCTCGGACGAACCGCGGGTGACGCACCGCCTTTTTTGTGCGGTGTAACCGGCTGGCAGCTTCAGGACGTGAATGTTACAGTTGAGTGACAATTCATCACCCGATACGCCATGACCCTCACCGTATTCTGCATTTTGCTGTTCGCCGCCCTGCTGCATGCCAGCTGGAATGCCATTGTCAAAGCCGGAACGGACAAGCTCTATTCCGCGATTAGCGTCAGCGGCTCCGCCACGCTGATTGCCCTGGTGCTGCTCCCCTTCTCTCCACAGCCCTCTGCCGCAAGCTGGCCGTTTTTGATCGTCTCCTGTGCCTTACAGGTGGTCTACACCGTGCTGGTCGCGAAGACCTATCAGGTTTCCGATATGAGCCAGACCTACCCGCTGATGCGCGGCACCGCCCCGCTGCTGGTGGCGCTGATCAGCGTGCTGGTGCTCGGCGATCGTCTCTCCTGGCTCGCCTGGTCCGGCATCGGGGTAATTTGCCTGTCGATTCTGGCGATGGCAATGAACGGGCGCATGCAGTCACGCAAGGGGATCTGGCTGACGCTGCTGAACGCCTGCTTTATTGCGGGATATACGCTGGTGGACGGCACCGGCGTGCGGCTGTCGGAGACCGCGCTGGGCTATACGCTGTGGACCTTCTTTATGAACGGCTTCTGCCTGTTCGGCTGGGCGATGGTCGCGCGTCGGCGCGAGGCGTCCGGCTACCTGCGTCTGCACTGGAAAAAGGGGCTGCTTGGCGGGGTGGGGACCATGGGTTCTTACGGTCTGGCGCTGTGGGCGATGACGCAGGCGCCGCTGGCGGTGGTTGCGGCGCTGCGTGAAACCTCCATACTCTTTGGCGCGCTGATCGCATTTCTGCTTTTAAAAGAGAAGGTTGCGGGCCTGCGCATTGCGGCGGCGCTGGGTATCGCCGGCGGCGCCATTCTGCTGCGCCTGGCGTAAAGCACTGGCAACATTAGTTGCCGTTCTTGTTTACAAATCCTGCCTTTACCGGTTTTTTCATTCACCGCGACAATGCTTAAATTGTCATCTCTCTGTGGTAGATTCCTCGCGCATTTATGGGAATGCGCAGTCACTTATTCTTCATTTTTCTCTTTTGGCAAAAGTATTCAGCGACATGAAAAAGCAACGGAACGTTAACTTATTGTTGATGCTGGTGTTACTGGTGGCCGTCGGTCAGATGGCGCAAACCATCTACATTCCGGCGATTGCCGACATGGCAAAGGAATTGAACGTCCGCGAGGGCGCGGTACAGAGCGTAATGGCGGCCTACCTGCTGACCTATGGCGTTTCGCAGCTCTTCTACGGCCCGCTCTCCGACCGCGTCGGGCGTCGCCCGGTGATCCTGGTGGGCATGAGCATTTTCATGGTGGCGACGGTAATTGCCATTACCACCCACAGCCTGACCGTACTGATTGCCGCCAGCGCCCTGCAGGGCGTGGGGACCGGCGTTGGCGGGGTGATGGCGCGAACCTTACCGCGCGATATGTATCAGGGCACCCAGCTCCGTCATGCCAACAGTCTGTTGAATATGGGGATTCTGGTCAGCCCGCTGCTGGCCCCGCTGATCGGCGGCCTGCTGGACACGATGTGGTCCTGGCGCGCCTGCTACGCCTTCCTGCTGGTGCTGTGCATCATTGTCACCTTCAGCATGGCGCGCTGGATGCCGGAAACGCGTCCGCAGGACGCGCCGCGCACGAAGCTGCTCGCCAGCTATAAAACGCTGTTCGGCAACGGCGCGTTTACCTGCTACCTGCTGATGCTCATCGGCGGCCTGGCGGGCATCGCGGTGTTCGAAGCCTGCTCCGGCGTGCTGCTGGGCGCGGGGCTGGGCCTGAGCAGCATGGTGGTGAGCATTCTGTTTATTCTGCCGATCCCGGCGGCGTTCTTCGGCGCGTGGTTTGCCGGTCGACCAAACAAACGCTTCTCCACCCTGATGTGGCAGTCGGTGATCAGCTGTCTGCTGGCGGGTCTGATGATGTGGATCCCGGGGCTGTTTGGCGTGATGACCGTCTGGACGCTGCTCATCCCGGCGGCGCTGTTCTTCTTTGGCGCGGGGATGCTGTTCCCGCTCGCCACCAGCGGCGCGATGGAGCCGTTCCCGTTCCTTGCAGGTACGGCGGGCGCGCTGGTGGGCGGTTTGCAGAACATCGGTTCCGGCGCGCTGGCCTGGCTCTCGGCGATGATGCCGCAGACCGGGCAGGCTAGTTTGGGCCTGCTGATGACGCTGATGGGGCTGCTGATTTTACTGTGCTGGCTGCCGCTGGCGTCGCGTGTCCCGCATCACGAGCAGCCGGTTTAACCGCATGATGGCCCGGCTTCTCGCCGGGCTTTTCACAGACAGGGGCGATCATCGCCTGCAATAACGGCTCTGGCGCAGGCCGCCAGGCGCCCTCTTCCCCGTCGTAAAACTGGAAATCCGCGTTAAGCGCATACGGGATTTTGGCCTTTTGCAGCTCGCAGGCCATAAAGGTGGCGAACGCGACTTGCGAGGCGGTTGGCGTAAAGCGGCTTGACTCCCCCACGCCCCAGCCCCCGACCCAGCTAACGTGCCCGGTTTTTTGCTGCCAGTGCAGCGCGGCATTGATGCGGTTACGGATTGCCGCTTTCTCTGCCGCCGTGCCGGACGTCCACGGGTATTTGCCGCCATTTTTCAGCGGCCCCCACGGGAAAATATGCCACTCCGCCAGCAGATAGGTTTGGCTGTGCGCGGGCAGCTTCAGGCTGGATAACTCCTCCGGCGCGGCACGCAGGCGTGGCGCAATGAAGATCATGCGCTGCGGGTCGATGTCGTGGATCGCTTTAACGGTTTTTTCATAGACGCGGTTTAGCGACGCCAGATTGTGGTTAAGCTTGTCGGCAGGCTCATAAATGAGATCAAAACCCAGCAGCGGGTAGCTTTGACCGAAATAGTGCGCCACGGCAATCCACCAGTTGACCGTCTCTTTCTCGTTATCGGCTTTCGGGTCGTTTTTATATTCATCAGCCTGATACGCGACTATCGGGATCACGCCATACTGCTCACAGGCTTCTACCAGCTTGCGCAGGTGGATCAGCCGCGCTTCCGTCGGCTCGTCGGCCACGCGGATGCGCACGTGGGTAATGCCTTTAGCCCGAAAATCGCGGACCACCAGCGGGTCGAATTCGCGTATGCCGCGCTCGGTGCGCGCCCAGTCCACATCCATACCGACGCCAAGCTGCTGCGCATAACGGGCAGCCGTCAGCGGCGGCTCAGCGGCAATGGCCCAGCCGGAAGAGATCAGTAACGCGGTCGCTATAAGAGGCTTTAACACGGTTTACCCTGGATAAATCGAAAGCATTACCTGTATTTAGCACGCTTTTTCACATTTGGTGTAGCGCGAAAGCGTAATAATTCTTCAACCTGCCAGTTCTCTCAGCCAGCCGATAAAGGCCTGTATTTTCGGCCACTGTCGGCCCGAAAGCGTCGAAACATAGTAGTGCTGATGGCATTTCAGGGTCTTGTCACCAAACGGGGCGATCAGTTCGCCCCGTTCAAGCCGTTTTTGCACCAGCCGCTTTCTCCCCATCGCGACGCCGACGTGGTTGATGGCCGCAATAATCGCTAAGTCGGAACGATCGAAACCAATACCCGACGATGGCGGCATATTCACCGCAAAGTGCTGCGCCCAGCTCAGCCACTCATCCGTACCGGAATCATTACTCCAGGCCTGACGATCGTGCAGCACCGTGCAGTGGCTGAGGTTATCGGGGTTTTTCAACAGTTCATGCTCACGGGCATACTGCGGCGAGCAGACGGGCAGGATCTCCTCGTCCATCAGGAAGTGATGAGAGAGATGGTTAGGCGGCGTATCGTCGAAATAAAGCGCCAGATCGATACCCGTTCGCTGCATATTGACGTAATCATTGCCGGTCAGGATGGTGAGCGAAATCGATGGATAGCGGCGGGTAAAATCACCCAGCATGGGTACCAGCCAGCACTGGGCGATCGACGGCCGGGAGTAGACCGTCAGCGTACCGGACAGCGCCTGGTTTTTGATATCCAGGATCTCCTGATTCAGGGTGTCGAGGGATGATTTTAGCGTCCAGTAGACGCGCTTTCCCTCCTGCGTCAGCTCGACTTTACGGTGCGAGCGGACGAACAGCTGAATACCCAGCTCCTCTTCCAGCAGGTTGATGCGGTGGCTCACCGCGCTGGGGCTAAGCGACAGTTCCTCCGCCGCAAGGGCGAATGACTCATGCCGGGCGGCCACTTCAAAGGTGTACATTTTCGACAGCTGCCAGCCGTTGAGCAGCCGGTTTCTGGCTTCATTTGCATCGGTCATCACAATTCTCACGCGTGGTTTCTGCGCTCAGCATACCGTTTAAGGGTGAATTAATGTGAACCTAATACGAATTAAGTGCGCTTTTTAGAGAGCAGTCACTGAGTTGATCCAATCTGGCTCACCTGAACGCCAATTTATATCGTTTGTCAGCCCACGCCGCTTTTTCGTCCAATACCCCCAGATGACATAAGGGTGAGGTGAGATATGGGATCTCAGGTCTGGGTTGTGGCAACGCTGCTGGTCAGCATAGTGTTGATTGTTTTAACCATCGTTAAGCTGAAGTTTCACCCGTTCCTCGCGCTGCTGCTGGCGAGCTTTTTCGTCGGCGCAATGATGGGAATGAGCCCGCTGGATATGGTAAACGCCATTGAGAGTGGGATTGGCGGCACGCTGGGCTTCCTGGCGGCCGTGATTGGTCTGGGCACCATTCTCGGCAAGATGATGGAGGTTTCCGGCGCGGCAGAGCGCATCGGGATCGCCCTGCAGCGCTGCCGCTGGCTGTCAGCAGACGTGATTATGGTGCTGGTGGGCCTGATCTGCGGGATCACGCTGTTCGTGGAAGTGGGCGTGGTCCTGCTGATACCGCTGGCGTTTTCCATCGCCAAAAAGACCCACACGTCGCTGCTCAAGCTGGCCATTCCGCTTTGTACCGCGCTGATGGCGGTGCACTGCGTGGTGCCGCCGCATCCGGCCGCGCTGTTTGTGACCAATAAATTAGGGGCGGACGTTGGAACGGTCATTGTCTACGGTTTGATGGTCGGCCTGATGGCCTCTCTGGTCGGCGGCCCGCTGTTCCTGAAGCTGCTCGGCAATCGTCTGCCGTTTAAACCGGTTCCGGCGGAATTTTCAGACCTGAAGGTGCGGGAGGAGCATACCCTGCCGTCGCTGGGCGCCACGCTGTTTACGGTGCTGCTGCCGATTGCCCTGATGCTGGTGAAGACCATCGCCGAACTGAATATGGCAAAAGACGGCACGCTGTATACGCTGCTGGAGTTTATCGGCAACCCGATCACCGCCATGTTTATCGCCGTGTTTGTCGCCTACTACCTGCTGGGCATCCGCCAGCATATGGGCATGGGCGCAATGCTGACCCACACCGAACACGGCTTTGGCTCTATCGCCAACATTTTGCTGATTATCGGCGCGGGCGGCGCGTTCAACGCCATCCTGAAAACCAGCGGACTGGCGGACTCGCTGGCGCAAATTCTCTCGAACCTGCACATGCACCCTATCCTGCTCGCCTGGCTGGTGGCGCTGGTGCTGCATGCCGCCGTAGGCTCCGCCACGGTCGCGATGATGGGCGCCACGGCCATCGTCGCGCCGATGCTGCCGCTTTACCCGAACGTCAGCCCGGAGATCATCACGATTGCCATCGGTTCCGGCGCCATTGGCTGCACGATCGTGACCGATTCTCTCTTCTGGCTGGTGAAGCAATACTGCGGCGCGACCCTGAATGAGACCTTCAAATACTATACGACGGCGACGTTTATCGCCTCGGTGCTTGCACTTGGCGGCACATTCCTGCTTTCCTTCATTATCTGAGCGCGAAGAGACGTATTATGGAAAACGCAACTATCACCACTTTAACCGCACAGTTTCCTCTGGTTGAGGATCTGATTGCCCTGAAAGAAACCACCTGGCTTAACCCGAACACCACCACGCTTGAAGAAGGGCTGCCCTATGTCGGGCTGACCAAAGCCGACGTGGACGATGCCCATGCGCGCCTCAACCGCTTCGCGCCATATCTGGCGAAAGCCTTCCCGGAAACGGCCGCAACGGGCGGGATTATTGAATCCGAACTGGTCGCCATCCCGGCAATGCAGGCGCGGCTGGAGAAAGAATCTGGCAAATCCATTCCCGGCACGCTGCTGCTGAAAAAAGACAGCCATTTGCCGATCTCCGGCTCGATTAAAGCGCGCGGCGGTATCTATGAGGTGCTGACCCACGCGGAAAAACTGGCTCTGGACGCCGGGTTGCTGAGCGTTGAGGATGACTACAGCATCCTGCTGGAGCCGCGCTTTAAGGACTTCTTCAGCCAGTACAGCATTGCGGTAGGCTCAACCGGCAACCTGGGGATGTCCATCGGCATCATGAGCGCCCGCATCGGCTTTAAGGTGACGGTGCATATGTCCGCCGATGCCCGCGAGTGGAAGAAAGCCAAACTGCGCAGCCACGGCGTCATCGTCGTGGAATATGAGCAGGATTATGGCGTGGCGGTGGAGCAGGCACGCAAAGCGGCAGAAAGCGATCCGAACTGTTTCTTCATTGACGATGAAAACTCCCGCACCCTGTTCCTGGGCTACGCGGTGGCGGGCGAGCGCCTGAAGGCGCAGTTTGCCGCTCAGGGCCGCGTGGTGGATGCCGATCATCCGCTGTACGTCTACCTGCCGTGCGGCGTCGGCGGCGGCCCCGGCGGCGTGGCGTTTGGCCTGAAGCTGGCCTTTGGTGACAACGTCCACTGCTTCTTCGCGGAGCCCACGCACTCCCCGTGCATGCTGCTGGGCGTTTACACCGGCCTGCACGATGAGATCGCGGTGCAGGACCTGGGCATTGATAACGTGACGGCGGCGGACGGTCTGGCGGTAGGACGCGCCTCCGGCTTCGTGGGCCGCGCGATGGAGCGCCTGCTCGACGGGTTCTATACGCTTTCCGATCAGAGCATGTACGACATGCTCGGCTGGCTGGCGCAGGAGGAAGGCATTCGGCTGGAACCGTCCGCGCTGGCGGGGATGGCCGGGCCGCTGCGCGTGCCTTCAGATGCCAGCGTTACCCACCTGGTGTGGGCGACCGGCGGCGGCATGGTGCCGGAAGACGAGATGGCGAAGTATCTGGCTAAAGGGCAGTAATTCTGCCGGGTGGCGGCTGCGCCTTACCCGGCCTACGGTTCGCGGCAGTTGTAGGCCCGGTAAGGCGTAGCCGCCACCGGGCTTTAAAAGCTCACAATTTGCTGAATGTGAGTCACTGCGAAGAGTAAAGACAGCGACAGCACGGCCAGGGCTATGAGGAACTTATCCCGCACCGCCTTCGGCTGCACAAAGTCGTCCTGCGCTACGTCCATCAGGTTACGGCTGCGGGTATAGCGCCATAAAACGATTGCCACCAGCGCCAGCACAACAAGCGAGATCCAGAACGGCACCCCGGTGCGGTGCCAGTTGTGCTTAATCGCCAGGGCAATCAGCGCGCCATACCCCAGCAGCGTGCGCAGCCAGGCGAGTGACGTCCGCTCCGGCTGCAGACCGGGGTCCGCTTCGCGTCGCGCTTTGCGGCTATCCGCCATAGAACACCAGCCCCATCACCACGCCCGCCACCGCCAGCAAAATCGCGCTGATGATGAGTAACCCGCGCGTATAGGGCAGATCCTGCTTCAGACGCATCGCCTTCTCATTGCGCAGCCAGCGCAGGTAGCCGTAAATCGCCAGCACGCCCGCGAACAGGCACAGCAGCAGCGCCAGCACCTCGCGAATCAGCGGGGTGGCGAAATCAGGCGCGAGCTGGTCGAGCCCCACCCCGGCGGCAAGAAACCCCAGCGCGGTGCGGATCCACGCTAAAAACGTGCGTTCATTAGCCAGCGAGAAGCGGTAGTCCGGCGCTTCGCCGAGGCGGGAAATTTTCATGAAGGTTCCTTGTCGAGCTACGGGCAGGCTTCAGCATAGCGTAAATCAACAAGGACAAGGAGACCGGCATCGGGCGATGCCGGTCAGGACGATCAGTGCAGCGCTGGCCAGTAATCCTTGTTGGCCTCGATCAGGTCATCCAGAATCGCTTTCGCGACGGACGCGCTCGGCACGGTTTTCGACAGGGTGATCGCCTGCCAGAGTTTCTGGTACGAGCGCTGCTCCCAGGCATCCACCACCAGTTTTTCCACCGCCACCTGCTGACTCATCAACCCTTTCTGGAAGTGCGGAATATCGCCCACCGTGAGCGGCTCCGGTCCGTTATGACCCACCAGGCACGGGATCTCCACCATCGCGTCGGCGTCAAAATTATGGATAGCCCCGTTGTTAGGCACAATCAGCAGCATGCGTTCCTGGGTATTAAAGGCAATCGCGGTCGCCAGATCGACGATGTACGAGGCATGTTCGTCGATTTCCAGTTCACCGGCGGAGGACTTGCCCGCCTCGATAATCGCCCGGCATGAACTGAATACATGCTTCTCACGGTGGTCCATGACCTCATTGGCGCGGGTGCGTTCCGGGTTGGAATGCGCGACCACGTAGTCCGGGAACAGGTAATACTTCAGATAGGTGTTCGGCATGGTGTCCGGATCCAGCGCCTGCACGTCTTTGGCTTTGGCGAAGGTATCGTTCCAGCTCGCCTCGGTGTGCGCATCGTCAGACGGCGGTACATAGCCGTGTTTCGCCACGTATTCGCGCAGTTTCGGCATCAGATCGTTGCCGTTGAGATCTTCAATCGACGTCCACCAGCCGAAGTGGTTCAGGCCATAGTAGCGCACGCGCATCTCTTTGCGGTCCTTCAGGCCGACAATCTGCGCCATGCGCCCTTCAATGCCGATCGGCATATCGCAGATGTTGAGAATTTTGGCGTTCGGACGCAGGCGGCGCGTGGCCTCCGCAACAATCGCCGCCGGGTTGGAGTAGTTCAGCATCCACGCGTTCGGGGAGTACTGCTCCATGTAATCCACCAGCTCCAGCACGCCGCCGATAGAGCGCATGCCGTAGGCGATCCCGCCCGGGCCGCAGGTTTCCTGGCCCAGCACGCCGTGGCGCAGCGGGATTTTTTCATCTTTTTCGCGCATCGGGTATTTGCCCACGCGGATATGCGCCATCACGAAATCCACATCGCTAAACGCTGCTTTCGGATCGGTGGTGTAGCTGAATTCAATCTCCGGCGCCTGCTCCTTAAGGATGATTTTGCACGCTTCGGCGATGGTCTCCTGACGCGCGCCGTCGTTGTCATAGAACTTCAGGGCGCGCAGCGGGAAACGGTCACGGTTGGCTAACAGCATCAGGACGATACCAGGCGTGAAGGTGCTGCCGCCGCCTGCAATGACAACTGAGAATTTTTTCATGATATAGCCTCTGTCAGGGTGGTTTGTTCATTCGTTAAGGGGGTTTTCATCAGCGATTCCAGCTGGTCGCGCACCTGAGGAACGTGCAGGCTGACAATCACCTGAATGCCGTTGCCGCGTCGCACCACGCCGTGGGCGCCGAGGGCTTTGAAGACGTCATCACTTTGCGTTTTCGCCATATCGACCAGGGCGATGCGCAGGCGGGTGGCGCAGTTGTTGATGCTTTCGATGTTGGCCGCGCCGCCCAGCGCCTGCAGGAATCCGGCGGCCTGCCCGAGCTGCTGGCTGGCCGCTGCCGGGGCGGTGGTTTGCCCGCGCGCCGCCTTATAGTCGGCCTTGCTGTAGAGCTTGATTTCGCTCTCTTCCCGGCCCGGGGTTTTCAGGTTCAGGCGCGCAATCAGCGTTTTGAAGACCACGAAGTAAACTCCGGTAAAGCAGACGCCAATGCCGATCTGGGTGAACACCGTCGCGGCGTGGTTGTGGAACATCGGGATCCAGTTTTGCGGCAGGAACTGGTCCAGCAGGCCGCCGCCCATGTTCCCGACCACGCCGAAGGTGTACATCACCGTTGCCATGGTGGCCGCCAGCACGGCGTGAACGGCAAACAGCAGCGGCGAGATAAACAGGAAGGTAAATTCGAGCGGTTCGGTAATACCCACCAGCACCGCGGTAAGCGTGGCCGGGACCAGCAGCCCCGCGACCTTGACGCGGTTTTCCGGCGACGCGGTGTACCAGATCGCCAGCGCAATCCCGACCGAGCCAAACACTTTGGAGTTGCCGTGCAGCGCGAACCCGCCTTCCGGGAAAAGGGTTTTCAGCGGCAGGGTGCTCTGGCTGAACTCCTGCAGGTGCTGCGCCCAGTAGACCTGAATCCCGCCTTCCACCGCCGCCGGGCCAAAGATGAACGGACCGTAGACGAAGTGGTGCAATCCGGTTGGGATCAGAATGCGTTCCAGGAAGGTATAGACCCATACGCCCAGCGCACCGGCAGAACGCAGGAACGCCTGCAGGGACTCAATGCCCATCTGCACTTTCGGCCAGCCCAGCAGCGTCAGCCAGGCGCAGGGGATCATGACGAAGAACGCGAGGATAACGACAAACGAGCTGCCCTGGAAAATCCCCAGAAACACCGGCAGCGGCTTGTCAAAATAGCGGTTGTGGATGGCGGTAACGATGCCTGAAATCACGATGGCACCGATGATGCTGGTATCGAGCGTTTTGATGCCAGCAATCATCGCCAGCCCGCTACCGGCCGTTGGTTCGGCGGAGAAGTCGACGCCAAAGAAGTGGCCCCAGGTCATCCCCATCGCGTTGATGAAGTAGTTCCAGGTCAGGAAGCTAATCAGCACTGCCAGGCAGGCGCGGCCCTGGGCCTGCTTCGCCAGGCCAATCGGCAGGCCGACGGCAAAAATCAGCGGCATATTGCGGAACACCGCCCAGCCGCCCTCTTCAATGATGTGAACAATCTGCGCGAAAAGATGATCGGGGGCCGTTAAGGCTTCGCCGACAAACAGCGGGTTGCGAAGCATGATGGCGATTCCCACCACGATCCCGGCGAACGGAAACAGCAACACCGGGGTAAACATGGCACCGCCAAAACGTTGTATTTGACTGAGCATTTTTAAATCCTCATGAAACAACCTGTAGGGGTAGAGGCCTTTATGGTTTTTTGCTGGCCTGAGGTGAGCATAAGAACTTACTGATGCGCGAACATGGCGTGCCGCTGCGATTCGTGATCGCATTCATGGTTTTATTTTGACCAATCAGGTCTACTTTTTACGGTAAATATGGACATGTCAGGACGCCATCCACGCCCTGATAAGGGCAGAGAGGTCTACTGGTGATCTACAAATCCATTGCTGACAGATTGCGGCTGCGGCTGAATTCGTCGGACTACAATATCGGCAGTCCGCTGCCGGGCGAGAAAGCGCTGGCGCAGGAGTTCGGCGTGGCGCGAATGACCATCCGCAAGGCGCTGGATCTGCTGGTGAGCTGGGGGCTGGTTGAACGGCGGCACGGCAGCGGCACGTTTGTGTCACGCAAAGACGTTCACCACGAAACCACCAACCTGACCGGGCTGGTGGAGGTGCTGCGTCAGCAGGGAAAAGAGGTGCAGAGCAAGGTGCTGCAGTTTGAAGTGATGCCCGCCCCGCCCGCCATCGCCAGCCAGCTGCGAATTCAGGTGGATGAGCGGATCTACTTTTCCCGGCGGGTGCGCTACGTGGACGGAAAACCGCTGATGCTGGAGGACAGTTTTATGCCGGTGAAGCTGTTTCGCAATCTGTCGCTGGCGCATCTTGAAGGGTCAAAGTTTGATTACATCGAGAAGGAGTGCGGGATCACCATCAGCGGCAACTACGAGAGCCTGACGCCGGTGCTGGCCGATAAGCAGCTGGCCGGTTATATGAACCTGCCGGAACAGACGCCGCTGCTGCGTATCACCTCCCTTTCCTACAGCGACAGCGGCGAGTTCCTCAACTATTCCGTGATGTTCCGAAATACCAGTGATTACCAGGTAGACTACCATCTGCGGCGCATCCACCCGGACGACCTGCTAGCCCATCCCCCAGAACAGCACCGCCAGTAGCTGCGGCGTAATGATGCGCAGGAACATCACCAGCGGGTAGACGGTGGCATAGGAGAGCGCTGCCGCGCCGCTGGTGCTGTGCAGGTTGTTGGCAAAGGCCAGCGCGGGCGGATCGGTCATGGAGCCCGCCAGCATGCCGCACAGCGTCAGGTAGTTCATTTTGGCGAACATCCGCGCCAGTATGCCCACCGTCAGCAGCGGGATCGCCGTGATAAAGATGCCGTAGCCGACCCAGCTCATCCCTTCGCCCTTGACCAGGGTGTCGACGAAATCCCCGCCGGACTTCAGCCCGACCACCGCCAGGAACAGCACGATGCCCAGCTCGCGCAGCGCCAGGTTGGCGCTCGGCGGCATAAACCAGTAGAGCTTACCGATGCAGCCGATACGCCCGAGGATCAGCGCCATAATCAGCGGCCCGCCCGCCAGGCCCAGCTTGAGCGCCACCGGGAAGCCCGGCACGTACAGCGGGATGGAGCCGAGCAGCACGCCGAGCCCGATACCGATGAACACCGGCAGCATCTGCACCTGCTGCAGTTTTTGCTGGGCGTTACCCACCATATCCGCGACGGCGTCAATGGAAGACGGGCGCCCCACCAGGTTGAGGATATCCCCGAACTGCAGGCTGGCCTCCGGGCTGGCGACCAGCTCGACACCCGCACGGTTAAGGCGGGAGATCACGACGTCATAACGCTCTTTTACCTGCAGATCGCGTATTTTTTTGCCAAGGACGTGCTCGTTGGTTACCACAACGCGTTCAACGCGCATATCGGTGCCGCGCGTTGAGAGCGAGGTATCCACTTCCTGACCAATCACCAGACGGGCATTGTTCAAATCTCCAGGCTGGCCCACCAGGTGCAGCAGATCGCCTTGCTGAATAATGGTGCCGGGGGCAGGCACCATCAGCATATCGTCGCGCTTAAGGCGGGAGCAGATAATATTGGCGCTGTTCAGGATCGGCACGTCCTGAATCGCCATATTGTTCAGGTTGGGGTTATCGACCCGAATGTTGATGGTTTTGATCGGCATATGGCCGTTGGTGAGCGTGGTTTCGTGGTCCTTCGCCTCTTTATCGACGTTAATGCGAAACAGGACGCGGACCAGCCACATGGAGAGCAGAATGCCGCAAATACCAAACGGATAGGCCATGGCGTAGCTCATCCCCATCTGGTCGACAATGCCGGGTTCGATGCCCAAATCGCGCAGGATTTGCTGCCCCGCGCCGAGCGCAGGCGTGTTGGTGACCGCCCCGGAGAAAATGCCCAGCACCACGGGCAGCGGGATAGCAAAGATTTTATGCAGAATGGCGGTGACCAGCCCGCCCATCACCACAATGCCGAGAGCAAACAGGTTGAGCCGTAAGCCGGAGACCCGAAGTGAGGCGAAAAAACCCGGCCCCACCTGAATCCCGATGGTATAGACGAACAGGATCAGGCCGAACTCCTGGGTAAAGTGGAGCATTTCGGCGCTCAGCACCAGCCCGAGCTGGTCGGCAAAGTGTCCAACAAAAATGCCGCCAAACAGCACCCCGCCTATCCCAAACCCGACGCCGCGGATTTTGATATTCCCTATCCACAGGCCAACAACAGCGACCAGGGCCAACACGCTGACGGTTAACGCGATATCACTCATGATCCACTTCCTTGGCATAACCTTGGTTATGCTAAGGATTCTCTCAGAGCCGTGGGCGGTTGTATGGGCGATGGCGCACAAAAAAGCCCTGCCGGGGCAGGGCTTTGTGCGGTCTGTGAGCGGTGTCGGGTGGCGGCTGCGCCTTACCCGACCTACAGGTTCGGCGGGCTTGTTAACTGTTTAACGCCGGCCGGTCGCTAATGGCGATACGCTGTGGCGCGATGGCTTCCGGCACGTTACGGGTCAGGTCAATATGCAGCAGCCCATTGGTAAACGTTGCGCCGGAGACGTCCATATGGTCTGCCAGAGTAAAGCTCAGGCTAAACGGCTGATTAACCAGCCCCTGATGAAGCCATTTGGTCTCGGTCTCTTGTTTTTCCGGCGTACCTTTCACGGTCAGACGCGTGCCTTCGAGCTGAATATCCAGATCCTCCTGACGGAAGCCGGCCAGCGCCAGGGTGATGCGATAGTGGTTATCGTCGCTTTTTTCGATGTTGTACGGCGGAAACGTCTGTTGCTCAGCGGTGTTTTGCAGGGCATTAGCCAGTTTGTCAAAACCAATCCACTGACGAAGTAAGGGGGATAAATCGTAGTTACGCATACTAAATCTCCTTCTGAGAAGCGAGTTCGGCACAGTTTAATTTTGTGCGCAGTTGTTCCTGCAAATCCTGATGGATTCGCATATGCTCCCGTTACGGCAAGCAGGTCTGGGTGGGCCGCTCGCGCGACCCGCATAATTAGTTAATTTCGATACGACGCGGTTTTTTCTCTTCCGGAATCACACGTTCCAGTTCGATAAACAGCAGGCCGTTGACCAGGTTTGCACCTTTCACATGAATGTTCTCAGCTAACTGGAACTTGCGTTCAAAGTTGCGCTCAGCGATGCCCTGGTAAAGGTAGGTACGTTCTTTCTGCTCGGCCGTATGGGAACCTTTCACCACCAGCAGGTTGTCCTGCGCGGTGATCTCCAGTTCGTTTTCTGCAAAACCGGCGACGGCAATGGCGATGCGGTAGTGGTTTTCGTCAACCAGCTCAACATTGTATGGAGGGTAGCCGTTGCTCTGGCTTTGGTTATTTTCTAAATGGTTAAACAGGCGGTCAAAACCAATTGCAGAACGGTACAGCGGAGAAAGATCGAAGTTACGCATAAATAAAACTCCTGAAATCAGCGAGAAAAGTAAGCCTTCCACCATGGACAGGCCTTTACGCCCCCCGAACACCCATCAGGCGAGTTCGTTATCGGGTCGTATTCTTAAAATGGGTCTGCAACCGGGCTTTTCAAGCATGACAACTGCACTTTTTTTTGCACTTTCCTGCATCTCGCATAGACTGGGACAACAGCACAAAGGGTTAAATTGCGATGGCTGCCACAGTGCGGGGTTATCGGGCTATCCATTTTGGATAAGGCTCGCTATAACCCTGAGTTGCAGGTCTATGCAGTGCCATTAACGATGACTGAGTGATGATGAAAAATGTTCTGATAAAGCTGACGACGTTCAGCGGGGTAGTTTTACTTTGCGGGTGTTCGAGCGTGATGTCTCACACCGGCGGTAAAGAAGGAACATATCCGGGGACGCGCGCCAGCGCGGCGATGATCTCCGATGACGATACAAACTGGGGCACCAAATCCCTGGTTATCCTGGATATGCCGTTTACGGCTGTGGCGGACACGCTTCTGCTGCCGTGGGATTTATTCCGTAAGGACGACTCCGTGCGCTCACGGGTAGAGAAAAGCGAGCAGGAAAATCTGGCGACAAACGCCGTCATTCCGCCCGCAGAGATGCCGCCGCGCTAGTTCTGCGCGGTTTCCGTTAACCAGAGCTGACGGAAACCGTCCGTCTCTTCCATCCACGCAATAAAGCGCCCGTCCGGGGAAAATACGACGGCATCCGCAGACGGCGGATTGCCGTGATCGGACGTCAAAAACGTCACCTGTCCGGTCTGCGCGTCACAGCAGGCGATCCGGTTTTCGAGCTCAAACCCCAGCCGATCACCCGCCGGATGCCAGTTAAACGCAGACTGAATATCGCTCCCGTTACGCGTCAGCTGGCGCGGCTCGCCGCCTTCAGGTGAGATCAGCCACAGCTGCACAATGCCGTTATCGTCGCGCATCAGAAACGCGATCTGTGTCCCCTCCGGGTTGCTGCGAACCCAGTGACGCGGCACGTTCACCAGGCCCGGATAGGCCCTTTGATGCGTAAAGGTCAAACGACGCTGCTTCACCCCAGCAGGCGGGGCCGGCAGGGTCTCTGCGGTGCCCTGAAGCGGCGCATCGCCCGCCCTTTTCCAGCTCTGTTCATCTTCTGGCAGGTTAACAATAAACAGTTCAGGCACTTTCTCGCCCGTTGCAGACAGGGTATCGCCGATAAACGCCAGTCTGTCGTTGCCCACCCAGCCCTCTTCGTAGGCGCGGTTAATTTCGTCGCTGCCCGGCTGCGGGTTGGGCGTCGTGCGGCTGACCAGCACGCTCCAGTAAGTCCCCGGGTATTCACGAGGATGGTTTCCCGGCGGATTCACCGGGCCATAAGGTGCCGCCACGCCGACGTTGCGTAAATCAAGCTTCGCATCGCGCACGTGCAGCACGTGGTCGTTATAGGTAAAGCTGACAAGCTGGCCGTTCGGGCTGAAGACATGGACGTGGCTGCCGCCGCGCAGCGCGCCAGGAGTGTACGGCGAAGTGATATCCATTGCGTCCAGGTTGCTCGCCTGACCGTGATGCGCAATTACCCCCTGGCGATGATGAAAATCGTAGTGCCAGCCCGCATCCGGGTTTTTCGGGCCGTGGATAAAGACGTATTTCTCCTGCGCGGGATGAACGGTCACCACGCCAACGTGCGCGCCGTCAGTGGCGCGATAAATCACCTCGACCTCGCCCGTAACAACATTAACCCGCTCGATGGTTTCACCGGTGAACGATGCACCTGACGGGCGCACGTCATAGACCAGCCACTGGCTGTCCGGCGTCCAGGTATTGATGTTAGTAAGCTGGTGGTTGCGGGAAGCGAAGGTGATTTGTTTCATGAGGATACCCTGATGCGCGGTTTTCGCATCAGGGTATCGCAAGCGGGTGTTTAGTTCAGCACAAACTTCTCAATGGCGTAAGCCACGCCGTCTTCGAGGTTGGATTTGGTGACAAAATTAGCCACTTCTTTCACTGACGGAATAGCGTTATCCATCGCTACGCCCATGCCCGCGAATTCAATCATCGCGATGTCGTTTTCCTGATCGCCCAGCGCCATGATTTCGTCCGGTTTGATGCCCAGCGCGTCGGCCAGCGATTTCACGCCGGTGCCTTTATTGACGCGTTTATCGAGGATTTCAAGGAAGTACGGCGCACTTTTCAGCACGGTGTATTTCTCTTTCACCTCGGCCGGAATGCGCGCAATCGCTTTATCCAGGATCTCCGGCTCGTCGATCATCATCACTTTCAGGAACTGGGTGGCCGGATCCATCTTCTCGGCTTCACAGAACACCAGCGGAATGGTCGCCACGTAGGATTCATGTACCGTGTAGTAGCTGATATCACGGTTGGCGGTGTAAAGCGTATTGCGATCGAGAGCGTGGAAGTGGGAACCCACCTCACGGGACAGTTTTTCCAGGAACCGGTAGTCATCGTAGCTTAGCGCGGTTTGCGCAACCGTACTGCCATCTGCGGCTTTCTGCACCAGCGCGCCGTTATAGGTGATGCAGTAGTCGCCGGGCTGATTCATGTGCAGCTCTTTCAGGTAGCTGTGCACGCCCGCATACGGACGCCCCGTGGTGAGGACCACATTCACGCCCTTTGCGCGTGCCGCGGCGATCGCGTTCTTAACGGCTGGAGAGATAGTGTGGTCTGGCAGCAACAGCGTGCCGTCCATATCGATTGCAATAAGTTTGATAGCCATGAGTTCCCCGGGATAAATGAGTGCTGCCTCATGCTAACGCGATTAAGCACACAAAAATAGAGCTACCTTGCGCAACAAAAGCCCCCTTTTACGCCTATCCCGGGGAACAAAGACTTACTCGCGGGTGAGAACGATTTTACCAAACGCACCGCGATCCAGATGCTCAAGAGCCTGTTTAAGCTCGTTAAAACGGTAGCGATGCTCAATCACGGGCTTCAGGCCGGTGACATCCACGGCGCGGACGAAATCCTCCAGCGCCCGGCGGTGCCCCACGCCGATCCCCTGAATGACGGGAGATTTCAGCAACAGTTCGCCAGCCGAGAGCGAAATGTCAGACCCGGCCAGCACGCCAATGACCGAGATACGTCCATGAACGGCAACGGCGCGCAGGGAGTGCTTCAGATTCTCGCCCCCCACGGTTTCAATAATATGGTCGATGCCGCGATCCTGCGTCAGCGCCAGCGCCTCTTCAGCCCAGTCGCCTTTCAGGCGGTTGATGCCCTGGCTGGCCCCCAGCTTTTTGGCCAGCGCCAGCTTTTCATCGCTCCCGGACGTAACAATGACCTCTGCGCCGTGCGCTTTTGCGATTTGCAGGGCGAAAATCGCCACGCCGCCCGTTCCCTGTACCAGCACCGATTGCCCGGCGCGCAGCTGACCGCGTTCCACCAGTGCGAACCAGGCGGTAAGCCCCGCGCAGGGTAAGGTGCTGGCCTCTGCGTCATCCAGGCTTTCCGGCGATGCCGCCAGCGCGTCTTCCTTCACAATCACATACTCGGCCAGCATTCCCTGGAAATAGCCGCCGGACGTTCTATAGGGCAAATTGCGCGCGTCCGCCTGCGGTTTACCGTCGAACCACTCCGGGAAGAAGGTTGAGATAACGCGAGCGCCGGGCTGGAAACGCGTGACGCCTTCACCAACGCTGTCGACGACGCCCGCCATGTCAGACGCCGGGGTAAACGGGAAGGAAAGCGGAATCGGCATCGTGCCTTCTATCACCATTTTGTCGCGATAGTTGAGCGCGACGGCATTCACCCTTACGCGCACTTCACCCGGGCCTGGCTGGGGAATGGGCTCCTGAATAAGCGTTAGGCTCTCGCGCCCGAGGGCGCTCATCGTCCAGCGTTGCATTGTCTCTGTCATTTTTTTCTCCGGCCATCAAGTAAGCTTTAGTACTGACAGTCTACCGTTGACGCATGGTCGCCAGTGGCGATAATTTTTCTCTATATTGACGCCAAAAAAGATACAATTCATGACCGACACGCTGAAGGATATCCCTGTTTTTGTGGCTGCCGTAGAGGCGGGAAGCTTTGCACAGGCCGCCATTCGTCTGCATTTGTCACGCTCGGCGGTAGGAAAAAGCATCGCTCGTCTCGAGGAGCGACTGGGGGTAAGGCTGTTTCAGCGCACCACCCGCAGCCAGAGCCTGACCGATAACGGCGCCCTTTTTTATGAACGGTGCCTGCGTGCGCTGGAGGAAATTCGGGGCGCAGAGTCGCTGCTTGAAACGGGGAAACAGCAGGTCAGCGGCCGCCTGCGCGTTGCCATGCCGGTACTGTTTGGCCGCCAGTGCGTCGCGCCGCTGTTGATTGAACTGGCGCAGGAACACCCCGGGCTTGAGCTTGAGATGTCGTTCAGCGACCGCGTGGTGGATCTGGTGGAGGAAGGGTTTGATATGGCGGTGCGTAACGGCACGCTGCAGGACAGCAGCATGCTGGTCGCCAGAAAGCTAGGGGAACACCGCATGGTGCTGTGCGCTGCGCCGGATTATCTGCAGAACAAAGGCCAGCCGCAAAGCGTGGCTGACTTACCCCATCATACGGCCATTAACTATCTGCGCGCAGGCAGAGTGTTACCCTGGCAACTGATGGATAACGAAGGGACCTCGCACACCTTTATTCCCCGTTCATCGCTCAATATGGACGATTTGCAGGCCATCTGCGACGCGGCGCTGGCCGGGCACGGGATTGCCTGGCTCCCCTGCTGGATGGCCATTAAAGAAATTCATCAGGGAAAGCTCGTCCCGCTCCTGAAGCAGGCGCCGGATGTCCATTTTGACGTCCATGCGGTCTGGCAGCAGACGCCGCACCTGCCGCTGAGGGTGAGGATTGCCGTCGATACGCTCGCCAGTCGCTTACCGTCAGTGCTGTCGCAGGATATGCCCGCGCCCATAAAAAAGCCGCGCTAAACGCGCGGCCAGTTATCGTGCGGTATCACGTCGATTAAATATCGATATTTGCCGCTTTCAGGGCGTTCTCTTCGATGAAGGCACGACGTGGTTCAACCGCATCGCCCATCAGGGTGGTGAACAGCTGGTCTGCAGCAATCGCGTCCTTAACGGTCACGCGCAGCATGCGACGGCTTTCCGGATCCATGGTGGTTTCCCACAGCTGCTCCGGGTTCATTTCGCCCAGACCTTTATAGCGCTGGATCGCGAGGCCGCGACGGGACTCTTTCACCAGCCAGTCCAGCGCCTGCTCGAAGCTGGCTACCGGCTGACGACGTTCGCCACGTTCGATGAACGCATCGTCTTCGATCAGGCCGCGCAGCTTCTCGCCGAGCGTGCAGATACGACGGTATTCCGGACCGGTGACAAACTCGTGCTCCAGCGGGTAGTCAGTGTCGACGCCGTGGGTACGCACGCGAACGATCGGCTCGAATTGGCCGTCAGCGTTCTGCTGAACATCGCATTTCCACTGGCTGCCGTGCTGCTCTTTTTCGTTCAGATCGGTCACCAGAGCGTTCACCCAGCGGGTGACGGTCTGCTCGCTGCTCAGATCGGCTTCGGTCAGGGTTGGCTGATAAACCAGCTCCTTCAGCAGCGTTTTCGGATAACGGCGTTCCATACGCGTAATCATTTTCTGCGTGGCGTTGAACTCGGACACCAGACGCTCCAGCGGCTCACCGGCCAGTGCAGGGGCGTGCGAGTTCGCGTGCAGGGTCGCGCCATCAAGCGCGATTGCGATTTGGTACTGATCCATCGCTTCGTCATCTTTGATGTACTGTTCCTGCTTGCCTTTCTTCACTTTGTACAGCGGCGGCTGGGCAATGTAGACGTGGCCACGCTCAACGATTTCTGGCATCTGACGATAGAAGAAGGTCAACAGCAGCGTACGGATGTGCGAGCCGTCGACGTCCGCATCGGTCATGATGATGATGCTGTGGTAGCGCAGCTTGTCCGGGTTGTACTCGTCACGGCCAATGCCGCAGCCCAGCGCGGTGATGAGCGTCGCCACTTCCTGAGAAGAGAGCATCTTGTCGAAACGGGCTTTCTCAACGTTGAGGATTTTACCCTTCAGCGGCAGAATCGCCTGGTTCTTGCGGTTACGGCCCTGCTTCGCAGAACCGCCCGCGGAGTCCCCTTCCACGAGGTACAGTTCGGACAGCGCCGGGTCGCGTTCCTGGCAGTCAGCCAGCTTGCCCGGCAGGCCGGCTAAGTCCAGCGCGCCTTTACGACGGGTCATTTCACGGGCTTTACGCGCCGCTTCACGGGCACGCGCCGCATCAATAATTTTGCCCACCACGATTTTCGCGTCGGACGGGTTTTCCAGCAGGTATTCGCTCAGCAGTTCGTTCATCTGCTGCTCAACCGCCGATTTCACCTCAGAAGAGACCAGCTTGTCTTTGGTCTGTGAGGAGAACTTCGGATCCGGCACCTTCACGGAAACCACGGCAATCAGGCCTTCACGGGCATCGTCACCGGTGGCGCTGACTTTCGCTTTCTTGCTGTAGCCTTCTTTGTCCATGTAGGCGTTCAGGGTACGGGTCATCGCCGCACGGAAGCCTGCAAGGTGAGTACCACCGTCACGCTGTGGAATGTTGTTGGTGAAGCAGTAGATGTTTTCCTGGAAACCGTCGTTCCACTGCAGCGCCACTTCCACGCCGATGCCGTCTTTTTCGGTGGAGAAGTAGAAGATATTTGGGTGAATAGGCGTTTTGTTCTTGTTCAGATACTCAACAAACGCTTTGATACCGCCTTCGTAGTGGAAGTGGTCTTCTTTGTTGTCGCGTTTGTCGCGCAGGCGAATCGAGACGCCGGAGTTCAGGAACGACAGTTCACGCAGGCGTTTCGCCAGGATGTCGTACTCGAACTCGGTGACGTTGGTGAAGGTTTCGAGGCTCGGCCAGAAACGCACCATGGTACCGGTTTTGTCGGTTTCGCCGGTAACGGCCAGCGGTGCCTGCGGCACGCCGTGCGTGTAAAGCTGACGGTGAATTTTGCCTTCGCGCTGGATAACCAGCTCCAGCTTCTGCGACAGGGCGTTTACTACCGAAACACCTACGCCGTGCAGGCCGCCGGAAACTTTATAGGAGTTATCGTCGAACTTACCGCCTGCGTGCAGGACGGTCATGATCACTTCCGCCGCGGAGACGCCCTCTTCCGGGTGAATACCGGTTGGGATGCCACGGCCGTCATCGGTGACGGAGACGGAGTTATCCGCATGGATGGTGACCACGATGTCTTTACAGTGACCCGCGAGCGCTTCGTCGATAGCGTTATCTACCACCTCGAATACCATGTGGTGCAGACCGGTGCCGTCATCCGTGTCGCCGATATACATACCCGGGCGCTTACGCACCGCATCCAGCCCTTTCAGGACTTTGATACTGGAGGAGTCATAAGAATTCGACATCAACGTTTCTCGCTCATTTCAACTTGGGTTAATCCGTTATTTTACCCTTTTCCACGGTAAACATCTTCGAATTTTCGTCCGACATGTCCATAACGTGTTCAGCGCTAATGGCGCTGACGAAAACCTGCGACTGCGTGGCTTTTAAGCGGCTGGCAAGCAGCCCGCGCCGCGCGTCGTCAAGTTCCGAGGCAAAATCATCTATCAGGTACAGGCAGCGTCGCCCGCTCTCGCGGGTGAGGAACTCCCCCTGCGCCAGGCGCAACGCACACATCAGGAGCTTGAGCTGCCCGCGCGACAACGTGTCTTCCACCGGCGCACCGTCGGCACGAATGCGGAAATCCGCCTTGTGCGGGCCGTGCGCGGTGTAGGTCAACATGCGGTCGCGCTCGAAGCTTCTCTCTAACACCTCGGCATAGTCCGTCTCTTTCTCCCAGCCGCGCTGGAAGGAGAAGGTGAGAGAGAACTCGGGTAAAAACTGTTTGCAGGTGTCGGCCATGTCTTCAGCAATACCTGCGCTGTATTCGGCACGCCAGTTGCTGATTTGTTCCGCAAGAGGGATTAACTCCATGTCCCACGGACGCAGCTGGGCGTAGCGCGTCACCTGGCGCAACGCGGCGTTACGCTGCTTGAGCAGACGCTTCAGGTTGCTCCAGGCGTTAAAGAATCCGGCTTCGTTGTGAAAGCATCCCCAGTCGAGGAACGCTCTTCTGTATTTGGGGCCGCCGTTGAGTAAAGTAAACCCCTCGGGCGTGATCAGCTGCATCGGCATCAGCAGCGCCAGCTCGGCCACCTTGTGGCCGTCGGTACCGTCGATGCGCACCTTGCTGTCGCCCTGCTTGTCTTTGGTCAGGCCGATGGCGGTCTCCCGCTCCTCGCCCTGCAAACGCCCGTGCAGAACAAAAGATTCCTGCTCGTGGCGAATCACGCGACCAATCTGCAAACTGCGAAACGCCCGACCGTGGCCGAGCGTATAGATGGCTTCCAGCACGCTGGTTTTGCCGCTGCCGTTCGCGCCAACCAGGAAATTAAAGCCAGGGGATAAAGCGAGATCCGCGCTTTCGATGTTGCGAAAGTCGCGGATCAACAGACGGGTGAGCGACATTACAGTCTCATTGGCATGACAACATAGGCAGCCGACTGTGATGCGGCATCTTCAATCTGTACGCTCGAAACGGAGTCGGTCAGCAGGATGCGCACGTTCTCGCATTTCAGCGCGTTCAGCACATCCAGCACGTAGCTAACGTTGAAGCCGATTTCCATCTCAGCCCCGGCGTAGGTGACGTCCAGAATCTCTTCTGCCTCTTCCTGCTCCGGGTTGTTGGCGGTGATTTTGATCTGGTTTTCACTCACGTACAGGCGCACGCCGCGGAATTTCTCGTTGGAGAGGATCGCGGCACGGGCAAAGGCCTGCTTGAGGCTGTCGCAACCGGCTTCCAGCGTTTTGTCCGGGTTCTTCGGCAATACGCGGCGATAATCCGGGAAACGGCCGTCAACCAGCTTCGATGTGAAGACAAAATCGCCCACGTGAGCGCGGATGTTATTGCTGCCGATCTGCACGCGCAGCGGCGTGTCGCCACCGTCGAGCATACGCATCAGCTCAATCACCCCTTTACGCGGCACGATCACCGAATGGTTTGGCAGCGAGTCGCCAATCGGCATGGAACAGACCGCCAGACGGTGGCCGTCGGTCGCCACGGTACGCAGCTCTTCACCTTCGGTTTCGAACAGCATGCCGTTTAAGTAGTAACGCACGTCCTGATGCGCCATGGAGAACTGGGTGGCTTCAATCAGACGCTTCATCGTCGCCTGCGGCAGGGTGAATTCCACTTCGCTCTGCCAGTCGTCCAGGTTCGGGAAGTCCGCTGCAGGCAGCGTGGAGAGCGAGAAACGGCTGCGGCCAGAGCGCACCAGCATACGGTCGCCTTCCAGCTGCACGGCGATTTCAGCGCCTTCCGGCAGCCCGCGGCAGATATCAAAGAATTTACGTGCCGGAACCGTGGTCGCGCCCGCGTCGTGCGGCTGCGTCAGCGTAACGCGCGCGATCATTTCCATTTCCAGATCTGTACCGGTCAGCGACAGCGTACCGTCCGCGACCTGAAGCAGCAGGTTTCCGAGAATAGGCAGCGTTGGGCGGCCGCCTAATGGGCCACTCACCTGTTGCAGCGGTTTTAATAAATGTTCACGTTCAACGGTAAATTTCATAGCGTCACGATGATAATGTTCTGATTAGATTGGAAAAATCTTCTTTTATGTCGTGGCTTTCTTCGCGTAACTGCTCAATCTTGCGACAGGCGTGCAGCACGGTCGTATGGTCACGGCCACCAAACGCATCCCCGATTTCCGGCAGACTGTGGTTGGTTAACTCCTTTGCCAGCGCCATCGCCATCTGACGCGGGCGCGCCACCGAGCGGGAACGACGTTTAGACAGTAAATCTGCCACTTTGATCTTGTAGTACTCAGCCACCGTCTTTTGAATATTGTCGATAGTGACCAGTTTTTCCTGCAATGCCAGCAAATCACGCAGCGCTTCACGCACAAAATCGATGGTGATCGCACGACCGGTAAAGTTGGCATTGGCGATAACGCGGTTCAGTGCCCCTTCGAGCTCACGCACGTTGGAGCGCAGACGCTTGGCAATGAAGAACGCCACTTCACCCGGCAGGCGAATGTCGTTTTCATCGGCTTTCTTCATCAGGATCGCGACGCGGGTTTCCAGCTCCGGTGGCTCGATCGCCACGGTCAGGCCCCAGCCGAAGCGGGATTTCAGACGATCTTCAACGCCGTTGATCTCTTTTGGATAACGATCCGAGGTCAAAATGATCTGCTGATTGCCTTCCAGCAGGGCATTGAAGGTGTGGAAAAATTCTTCCTGCGATCGTTCTTTATTGGCAAAGAACTGAATGTCATCGATCAGCAGCGCGTCAACGGAACGGTAGTAGCGTTTAAACTCTTCGATCGCATTGTTTTGCAGGGCTTTTACCATGTCCTGAACGAAGCGTTCGGAGTGCATATACACCACTTTGGCATTGGGCTTGCGCGCCATAATGCCGTTGCCCACCGCGTGCAGCAGGTGCGTTTTACCGAGACCCGTGCCGCCATACAGGAACAGCGGGTTGTAGGCCCCACCTGGGTTATCAGCAACCTGGCGAGCCGCCGCGCGCGCCAGCTGGTTCGACTTACCTTCAACGAAGTTATCGAACGTGTGTTTGACGTTTACGTTAGAGCGGTAGGTTGGCTCAGCCGGTGCAGGAACATTATCCCAACCCTGACGAGCAGGAGCGACGCGAGGAGCCGGCGCGGGTGCGGCCTGAGCAGGCGCAGCCACATTCACGGTTTCACGTACGGTTTGGGTGACCGGCTTTGTGCCCACTTCAAAGCGCAGCTGTGGGGCATCTGACCCGCAGAAATCGTTCAGCAGTCCATTGATGTTATTAAGGTACTTGTCCCTTACCCAATCGAGCACAAAACGGTTTGGCGCGTACAAAGCCAGCGTGTTATCGCTCAGTTCCGCCTGCAACGGGCGGATCCACATACTGAATTCTGTGGCTGGTAACTCATCCTGCAATCGGGCAAGACACTGCTGCCAAAGCGAAAGTGACACGGCGGACTCCACTCGAACAATAAAAGAAAACTATTGAATATTCATGATTGTTGGCGCACATCGGCATGACCCTGTGTAAAGGGGGACGTGCGAATTGCTATCTGCAATTTATCCTGACCAGGATCCTGGGATCCCGATCGGGACCGCGGATCATAGCCTAAACTGAGCCAGAGATCTTCTGTTTCTCACAGATTCTTCCCGATTTATCCACAGGAAGATCAGAAACCGGTTAAGTGTAAACGATCCTGGCGCGAGTGCCCCACGATTTAGCCCGCATATTGGAAAAATTAATGAGCACAGCCAATTTATTGCTTAAATGATCTAACGAAGATCCGGGACGATCCTTGCGCTTTATCGGTGAGCCCGTATAATCCTCGACCCGGCGCGTGATGCTCATCTTCCTGCGTCGTCCGTTGCTCATTTTCCACGCGAAAACGTGCGGAAATACGCGGGAAATAAGGAAAGAGAATTGACTCCGGAGTGTACAATTATTACAATCCGGCCTCTTTAATCACCCACGCTGAGGCGTTAGTCGTTCGAAACTCGTTCGGGTATACGCAAAAGTCAGTGAATTTATTCAAGTTTAGGTAGAAATCGCCATGAAACGCACTTTTCAACCGTCTGTACTGAAGCGCAACCGTTCTCACGGCTTCCGTGCTCGTATGGCTACTAAAAATGGTCGTCAGGTTCTGGCACGTCGTCGTGCTAAAGGCCGCGCTCGTCTGACCGTTTCCAAGTAATAAAGCTAACCCCTGAGTGGTTAAGCTAGCATTTCCCAGGGAGTTACGTTTGTTAACTCCCGCTCATTTCACTTTCGTCTTCCAGCAGCCACAACGGGCTGGCACGCCGCAAATCACCATCCTCGGCCGCCAAAATTCGCTGGGGCATCCCCGCATCGGTCTCACAGTCGCCAAGAAAAATGTTAAGCGTGCGCATGAACGCAATCGGATTAAACGTCTGACGCGTGAAAGCTTCCGTTTACGTCAGCACGAACTGCCTTCAATGGATTTCGTGGTGGTGGCGAAGAAAGGGGTTGCCGACCTCGATAACCGTGCTCTCTCGGAAGCGTTGGAAAAATTATGGCGCCGCCACTGTCGCCTGGCTCCCGGGTCCTGATAGCCCTCATTCGGGTCTATCAACGCCTGATTAGTCCGCTACTCGGGCCGCACTGCCGTTTCACACCAACATGCTCAAGCTACGGAATTGAGGCATTGCGCAGGTTTGGAGTGATAAAAGGCAGTTGGTTGACGGTGAAACGCGTATTAAAATGCCACCCTTTACACCCCGGTGGAGACGACCCCGTCCCCCCAGGACCCTTTGATACCAGAGAACACTAACGATGGATTCGCAACGCAATCTTCTTATCATCGCTTTGTTGTTCGTGTCTTTCATGATCTGGCAGGCATGGGAGCAGGATAAAAATCCTCAACCCCAGCAGCAGACCACGCAGACTACGACCACCGCAGCGGGTAGCGCCGCCGACCAGGGCGTACCGGCCAGTGGCCAGGGGAAACAGATTACGGTTAAGACCGATGTGCTTGAGCTGACAATCAACACCCGTGGTGGTGATGTTGAGCAGGCGCTGCTGTTGACCTACCCGAAAGAGCTGAAGTCTAACGAACCGTTCCAGTTACTGGAAACCACGCCTGAGTTTATCTATCAGGCGCAGAGCGGCCTGACCGGTCGTGACGGCCCGGATAACCCGGCTAACGGTGCGCGTCCACTGTATAACGTCGAGAACGACACCTTTGTGCTGGCTGATGGCCAGAACGAACTCGTTATCCCGATGACCTATACCGACGCCGCAGGCAACACCTTCACCAAAACCTTCACCCTGAAGCGCGGTGAGTATGCGGTGAACGTGGGCTACAGCGTACAGAACGCCAGTGCGAAACCGCTGGAGCTGTCGACCTTTGGCCAGCTGAAGCAGTCCATCAATCTGCCGTCTCACCGTGACACCGGAAGCAGCAACTTTGCGCTGCACACCTTCCGTGGTGCGGCGTACTCCACGCCTGACGCGAAGTACGAGAAATACAAATTCGACACCATTGCCGATAACGAAAACCTGAACGTCAGCGCTAAAGGCGGTTGGGTGGCGATGCTGCAGCAGTATTTCGCGACGGCGTGGGTGCCAAATAACGACGGTACCAACAACTTCTATACCGCGAACCTGGGTAACGGCCTTGCAGCCATCGGCTACAAATCTCAGCCGGTTCTGGTACAGCCGGGTCAAACCGGTAAGCTGGCCAGCACCCTGTGGGTTGGCCCGGAAATTCAGGACAAAATGGCCGCTGTTGCGCCGCACCTGGATCTGACCGTGGATTACGGTTGGTTGTGGTTCATCTCTCAGCCGCTGTTTAAGCTGCTGAAGTTCATCCACAGCTTCCTGGGTAACTGGGGCTTCTCCATCATCGTTATCACCTTCATCGTTCGTGGCATCATGTATCCGCTGACTAAAGCGCAGTACACCTCCATGGCGAAGATGCGCATGCTGCAGCCGAAGATTCAGGCAATGCGTGAGCGTCTGGGCGATGACAAACAGCGTCAGAGCCAGGAAATGATGGCCCTGTATAAAGCAGAGAAAGTGAACCCACTGGGTGGTTGCTTCCCGCTGCTGATTCAGATGCCAATCTTCCTTGCGCTGTACTACATGCTGATGGGTTCCGTTGAGCTGCGCCACGCGCCGTTCGCACTCTGGATCCATGACCTGTCCGCACAGGACCCGTACTACATCCTGCCGATCCTGATGGGCGTGACGATGTTCTTCATCCAGAAGATGTCGCCGACCACCGTGACCGACCCGATGCAGCAGAAGATCATGACCTTTATGCCGGTCATCTTCACCGTGTTCTTCCTGTGGTTCCCGTCAGGTCTGGTGCTGTACTATATCGTCAGCAACCTGGTGACCATCATCCAGCAGCAGCTGATTTACCGTGGTCTGGAAAAACGTGGCCTGCATAGCCGCGAAAAGAAAAAGTCCTGATCCGATAAGTTAACGCTAAAATAAGGGCGGTCGATTGACCGCCTTTTTTATTTGTATTGAACGAGAGCAACCATGAGCCATAACGACACTATCGTCGCCCAGGCAACCCCACCGGGACGCGGTGGTGTAGGCATTCTGCGTATCTCCGGCCTGAAGGCACGCGAGGTGGCCGAAGCGGTGCTGGGTAAACTGCCAAAGCCGCGCTACGCTGATTACCTGCCGTTTAAAGATGCCGACGGCACGCCGCTGGACCAGGGCATTGCGCTGTGGTTCCCCGGCCCGAACTCCTTTACCGGTGAAGACGTGCTGGAGCTTCAGGGCCACGGCGGCCCGGTTATCCTCGACCTGCTGTTAAAACGTATCCTGACCCTGCCGGGCCTGCGCATTGCGAAGCCGGGCGAGTTCTCCGAACGTGCCTTCCTCAACGACAAGCTCGACCTGGCGCAGGCTGAGGCCATTGCTGACCTGATCGACGCCAGTTCTGAACAGGCGGCCCGCTCCGCCCTTAACTCCCTGCAGGGCGCATTCTCCGCGCGTGTGAATCACCTCGTGGAAGCACTTACTCACCTTAGGATCTACGTGGAAGCGGCTATCGACTTCCCGGACGAGGAGATCGACTTCCTCTCTGACGGCAAAATCGAAGCCCAGCTCAACCAGGTGATGGCCGATCTCGACGCCGTTCGCGCCGAAGCGCGCCAGGGCAGCCTGCTGCGCGAAGGGATGAAGGTGGTGATTGCCGGACGCCCTAACGCGGGGAAATCGAGCCTGCTGAACGCCCTGGCGGGCCGTGAAGCGGCAATCGTAACCGACATTGCCGGTACCACTCGCGACGTGCTGCGCGAGCACATCCACATCGACGGCATGCCGCTGCACATCATCGACACCGCCGGTCTGCGCGATGCCAGCGACGAGGTTGAGCGCATCGGTATCGAACGCGCCTGGCAGGAGATCGAGCAGGCCGACCGCGTGCTGTTTATGGTGGACGGCACCACCACCGACGCCGTTGACCCGGCGGAGATCTGGCCGGACTTTATTGCCCGTCTGCCGGCCAAACTGCCGATCACCGTGGTGCGTAACAAAGCAGATGTTACCGGCGAAACGCTGGGTATCAGCGATGTGAATGGTCACTCACTGATTCGCCTGTCGGCGCGTACGGGTGAAGGCGTGGACGACCTGCGTAACCATCTCAAGCAGAGCATGGGCTTTGATACCAGCATGGAAGGCGGCTTCCTGGCGCGTCGCCGTCACCTGCAGGCGCTGGAAGAGGCGGCACGCCATCTTGACCAGGGCAAAGCGCAGCTGATTGGCGCGTGGGCAGGTGAACTGCTGGCGGAAGAGCTGCGTCTGGCGCAGCAGAATCTGAGCGAGATCACCGGGGAGTTTACGTCGGACGATCTGCTGGGACGGATCTTCTCGAGCTTCTGCATTGGCAAGTAATTCCCGCTAATCCATGGTGATTTCCTTCTGGGAAATCACCATTGTCCAAATGGCAACTCGCCTAATCCCTTTTCACCCCCTATCCTGCATGCCTGCATCTATGAGGGGTTTATGGCGCGTTTTCTGTTTTGTAGTTTCGCATTAGTTCTGCTTTATCCGTCCGGTATTGATATGTATCTGGTGGGATTACCGCATATCGCCCGCGATCTGGGCGCCAGCGAAGCGCAACTGCATATTGCGTTTTCGGCCTACCTCGCGGGGATGGCGTCGTCGATGGTCTTTGCCGGGAAGATTGCGGATAAAGCAGGCCGTCAGCCTGTCGCAATCGCCGGTGCCATCGTTTTTGCCCTGGCGTCGCTTCTCTGCTCACAGGCGCAAAACAGCACCGTGTTTCTGGCCGGGCGCTTTATCCAGGGCATCGGTGCGGGCGGTTGCTACGTGGTGGCGTTTGCCATTTTGCGCGACACCTTAAGCGCCCAGCGTCGCGCCAAAGTGCTGTCGATGCTGAACGGTATTACCTGCATCATCCCGGTGCTGGCCCCGGTCGTGGGCTATCTGATCATGCTGAAGTTCCCGTGGCAGAGCCTGTTCTGGACCATGGCGGCGATGGGCGGGCTGGTGTTTGTCCTGTCGATTGCCGTGCTGAAAGAGACCCACCCGGGCTCGCAGAATACCGGCCATACCGCAACCATTCACCCGGCAGAGAAACTTCTAAACCGCTTTTTCCTCAGCCGTCTGACCGTGACCACGTTAAGCGTGGCGGTGATCCTGACCTATGTAAACGTTTCCCCGGTGTTGCTGATGGAGACCATGGGCTTCGATCGCGGTGAGTATTCCACGGTGATGGCATTAACCGCGATGGTCAGTATGGCCGTTTCGTTTTCGACGCCGTTTGCGCTGAATATCTTCCGCCAGCGCACGCTGATGGTGACCTCACAGGTTTTATTCCTTGCCGCAGGCGCGATCCTGGCGACCACCAGCTCACATGCGGTGATGCTGGTGGGCATTACGCTCATTTGCGCCGGGTTCTCGGTTGGCTTTGGCGTGGCGATGAGCCAGGCGCTTGGTCCCTTCTCGCTGCGGGCAGGCGTGGCGAGTTCGGTGCTGGGGATCGCGCAGGTCTGCGGCTCGTCGCTGTGGATTTGGCTGGCAGCCGTAGTTGGCCTGAACGCGCTGAATATGCTGATCGGGGTTCTGATTGGCTGTAGCATAGTCTGCATTACCTTACTTATGGTCATCCAGCCCGCGGCGCACTATGAAGAAGCCCATCAGCAGTCTCGATCTTAACCTGTTGCTGTGCCTGCAGCTTTTGCTGCAGGAGCGCAGCGTTACCAAAGCGGCGAAGCGGATGAACGTGACGCCGTCGGCGGTGAGTAAATCACTGGCCAAGCTGCGTGACTGGTTTGACGACCCGCTGTTTGTCAAAACGCCGCTAGGGCTGCTGCCGACGCCGCTGACGGTGAGCCTGGAGCAGGATCTGGCTGACTGGATGCAAATCGGCAACCAGATCCTCGATAAATTCCATCATGATTCTCCGGGCGGGCTGACGTTCGTGCTGGCCGCGGAAACGCCGCTGATGCTGATCCGCTTCAATACCCTGCTGGAGCAGGTGAACCAGCGCTATCCGCAGGCGACGGTGAAAATGCGCCAGTGGGATTACGACTCGCTGGACGCGATTACGCGTGGCGAGGTGGATTTGGGCTTCACCGGGCGTGAAACGCATCCGCGATCCCGCGAGCTGCTTAAGCTGATGCCGTGGTTTATCGACTACGAAATCCTGTTCAGCGACCGCCCCTGCGTCTATCTGCGCGAGGATCATCCGGCGCTTCAGCAAGAATGGAATCTGGAGACCTTCCTGCGCTATCCCCACATCAGCATCTTCTGGGAACGCAGCGATACCTGGGCGCTTGATGAGGTGTTAAAGGAGATGGGACGCGATCGCACTATCGCCATGAGCCTGCCGGGCTTCGAACAGGCGATGTTTATGGCGGCGCAGCCCGGCCATCACTATATCGCCACCGCCCCGCACTACTGTCATCACTACAATGAACTCCACCAGCGTAAGCTGATCGCGCTTCCGATCCCCATTGATGAGGAGCAGGCGGATAAATTGACCGTGCCCTTCACGCTGATCTGGCATAAACGGAACAGCCATAATCCCAAAATTCTCTGGCTGCGGGAGACCATCAAGGCGCTGTACGGTGCGAGCGATCCAATTTTTGCCTAAGAAAATGTAAAGTTCGGTCCTAAGGCTTCTCTTACTTCCATTTACTGATTAAAACAGGAGGCAAGTTAAGCGATAATCATGTAACCGTTTAACCGATTACGACCATTATCAAGGAGCGAAAAATGGCTACGCACTTTGCAAGAGGGATACTTACAGAAGGACGTCTCGTATCGGCAAGAATTTCTTCAGCCTGTCACCGTGAAGCACTCACTCTTCCGGAGCATCGCAGGTCGCGGTTTTTAGCGTCCCGAGCGCTTCTCGCAGAACTGATGTTTATGCTGTACGGCACCAGCGAGCTGCCGGACATCATTACCCAGCCAGAAGGCCGCCCGGTCTTTGCCGACCCGGATCTCCCTCGTTTTTCCATTGCCTACACGGGCAATATCATTGGGGTCGCGCTGACCACCGAAGGGGACTGTGGGCTCGATATGGAGCTTCAGCGCGCGACGCGCAGCTTCCACGGTGGTAACGCGCATGAAGACTATCCGCTCTCCAGCAATGAGAAGCTGTGGGTACGCAACCAGAACGATCCTGTTGAAGCCAGAGCCCAGCTCATTACCCTGCGCCAGAGCATTCGCAAGCTCTGCGGATGCGCCTCAGACGACGCCAGCCTGCTGCAGCTGTTGCCTGGTTCCGGACGTCTGCGCGCCGCCCAGGCCACGCTGGTAGAAGCGCTCTGCGACGCGGAGGATGTGCTCATCTGGTCCATCGCGGTGACCCCCGCCATCGAACGCATGAAAATCTGGGAATTTGACAGTCAACAGGGATGGCGTAGCCTTCCTGATGTGCCCGAGCGCGCCAACGAGCCCGCCGCACGTCTGATGCGATTAACCAGTTTACCGGCAGAAAAAGCATTCACCCTTAGCTGATCCAATCAGGGTCATCATGATGAAACAGGAGTAATCATGTCTGATACGTTGAAAGTTGTTACGTTACTGGGAAGCCTGCGCAAAGGTTCATTTAACGGGATGGTAGCCCGCACGCTGCCACAGCTGGCACCTGCAGGTATGGAAATTAGCGCCCTGCCGTCTATTGGCGATATTCCGCTTTATGATGCTGACGTACAGCAGGAAGAAGGGTTCCCGCAGAGCGTTGAAGCGCTGGCAGAGCAGATTCGCCAGGCTGACGGCGTGGTCATCGTCACGCCAGAGTACAACTACTCTGTACCCGGTGGTCTGAAGAATGCCATCGACTGGCTGTCCCGTTTACCTGAGCAGCCGCTGTCAGGCAAACCGGTGTTGATCCAGACCAGCTCCATGGGCGCGATTGGCGGCGCGCGCTGCCAGTATCACCTGCGTCAGATCCTGGTCTTCCTCGATGCGATGGTGATGAACAAGCCGGAATTTATGGGCGGAGTGATTCAGAACAAGGTCGACCCACAAACGGGTGAGGTGGTGGATCAGAGCACGCGCGACCATCTCTCTGGCCAGCTGACGGCGTTCGGGGATTACATTAAGCGGGTTAAAGCCTGATAAAAAAGCCCGGTGGCGCTAGCGCTTACCGGGCCTACACTCGTCAGTAGGTCAGGTAAGCGAAGCGCCACCTGACACCACAAACCGCACCTTAGTGCGCGTCAATAAACACAATCTTCAGTACAAACAGCAGCGCCACAACGATGACGCACGGGCTGAGGTCGCGGAAGCGGCCGGTACCGATCTTCATTACGCAGTAAGAGATAAAGCCCAGCGCGATACCTTCGGTAATCGAGAAGCTGAACGGCATCATCACGGCGGTAATAAACGCTGGCACCGCTTCGGTTAAATCATCCCACTTCACGCGCGACAGGCTGGAGGTCATCAGCACACCCACGTAGATCAGCGCACCCGCTGCAGCGTACGGAGGCACCATGCCCGCCAGCGGAGAGAGGAAGATCACCAGCAGGAACAGAATACCCACTACAACCGCCGTCAGACCGGTACGGCCGCCCACGGAGACGCCGGAAGAGGATTCGATGTAAGCGGTCACAGACGAGGTCCCGATAAATGAGCCGGTCACAGAGGAGATACTGTCCACAAACAGCGCCTGCTTCATGCGCGGGAATTTGCCTTTCTCATCTGCCAGACCCGCTTTGTCGGTCACGCCGATCAGCGTACCGGAGGAGTCGAAGAGGTTCACCAGCATGAAGGAGAAAATCACGCCCGCCAGGCCCAGGTTCAGGGAACCCGCCAGATCAACATGGCCAACAACGGTAGAGACGCTCGGTGGCGCGGAAACGATGCCGTTATAGTGAACGTCGCCCAGCATCCAGCCCAGCAGCGTGGTCACCACGATGGAGACCAGCACCGCCGCATGAATATTGCGGGAAGCCAGGATAGCGATGATAAAGAAGCCCAGCACGCCCAGCAGCACGTTATGCGAGGTCAGGTGACCGATGCTCACCAGCGTATCCGGGTTCGCCACGATCACGCCGGCGTTTTTCAGCCCCATCATCCCGATAAACAGACCGATACCGCTGGTGATGCCCACGCGCAGGCTCACGGGAATGTTCGCAATCATCCAGTAACGCACGCGGAAAATGGTCAGCAGCAGCAGGCCAACCGCGCCCCAGAAGATGGCGCCCATACCCACCTGCCACGGCAGCCCCATCGCCTGAACCACCACGAAGGCAAAGAACGCATTCAGACCCATCGCCGGGGCCAGCGCGACCGGCAGGTTAGCGAACACACCCATCAGAATGCTGCCGAGGGCCGCGATCAGACAGGTAGTCACGAAGACGGCGCTGGTATCCATGCCAGCAACGCCCAGAATTTGAGGGTTAACAAAAACGATATAGACCATCGTCAGGAAGGTGGTGAAACCGGCGATCACTTCGGTGCGTGCCGTCGTGCCGTGCTCGCGCAGTTTAAACACGCGCTCAAGCAGACCCTGACCAGATGTCTGGGTAGTGTGTTGTTGACTCATCATCAATTTCCGAACAAGGAGGGAAAATTCGTCGCTATCCTATACCAAAATGCGACAATAGTGGCGGTTACGTGATACTTTTTTCATTGAATTTGCTTATACGGCAACGATTGCGTTCCGGTGAACTGCCGTACGTAAACGTTAAACTGGTTAAAAGGGAAAGGCATGTCCGGAATTGAAGCGGTATTTTTCGACTGCGACGGTACGCTGGTCGACAGTGAGGTCATTTGTTCCCGCGCGTATGTGGCCATGTTCCAGGAATTTGGCATTACGCTGGAACTCGACGAGGTGTTTAAGCGCTTTAAGGGCGTGAAGCTCTACGAGATCATCGACATCATTAACGAAGAACACGGCGTCGTTCTGGATAAAGCGGCTCTGGAACCGGTGTACCGCGCCGAGGTTGCGCGCCTGTTCGATTCGGAGCTGGAGGTGATTCCGGGCGCAAACGCGCTGCTGGATGCCATGACGGTGCCGATCTGCGTGGTCTCCAACGGACCGGTCAGCAAAATGCAGCACTCGCTCGGCAAGCTTGAGATGCTGCACCACTTCCCGGAAAAACTGTTCAGCGGCTACGATATCCAGCGCTGGAAGCCGGACCCGGCACTGATGTTCCATGCGGCAAAGGCGATGAACGTTAACGTAGAGCACTGCATTCTGGTGGATGACTCGTCTGCGGGCGCGCAGTCGGGGATTGATGCGGGGATGGAGGTGTTTTACTTCTGCGCCGACCCGCACAACAAGCCGATCGTTCATCCAAAAGTCACGACCTTCACCGATCTGGCGCAGCTACCCGCGCTGTGGAAGGCGCGCGGGTGGAATATTACGCGTTAAGCCGCCCCTCCCGGCAGGGAGGGCGACAGGTTTATCTGAAGAGCTTTTGAACAAACTCAGCATAGGCCGGACGCCAGACGTCCATTTCGTGATTCAGACCGGGGTACATTTTATAGTCGAATTTGATGCCCTGCTTTTCCAGCTCCGCTTTCAGACCGGCGATATCTTTGCCGGTCACCGAATCGCGCTCTCCCACAACGACGGTGAAGTTATGCAGCTGCCGGTTAATGGCCTCAGGCTGCTTAAAGCGTGCGGCCACGCCTTCGTCAGGCACGGTTGTCGTGGTAACGCCGCTGAACGTTCCCAGCCAGCCGAAGCTCTCCAGATGATTCATCCCGGAGACCAGCGCCTGATAACCGCCCTGTGACAATCCCGCCAGTGCCCGGCCTGCCGCATCTTTACGCACGTTGAAGCGTGTATCCACCAGCGGAATAATCTCGCTCATCAGTTCACGGTCTGCGGCTTTCGCATTGAGCGGATAGAAAGACTTCCGTCGTTCTGCCGGTGGGAAGTTCTCGGGGATGGCCTCAGTGCTCTCCGTCTCGGTGTCGGGTACCACCACCAGCATCGGTTTGATTTTCCCTTCGGCCATCAGGTTATCCATGATTTGCGGCAGACGGCCCTGATCGATGGCAGAGAGCCCGGTATCCCCAAAACCATGGTAGAAGTAGAGCACCGGTAAGGGTTCCCCTGTGCCGTTGTAGCCAGGGGGAGTCCATACATAGACGCGGCGCTCTGACTTGAGTGACGGCGAGTGCCAGGTCAAGGTCGTCAGATCGCCATGCGGTACAGGACGATCGTCGAGAATACTGCCCGGAACCAGAATCAGGCTGGTGTTCACCTGCCGCTGGGGTTTTTGATAGCGGCTTCCCGTGTCAACTGAACGGAAACCATCGATGTCGAAATAATATTCGTAGAGATTCGGGGCCATCGGCTCGCTTTTCCATGACCAGACGCCATTTTTCTCTTTCGTCATATCATGGGAAACCTGGCTTTCAGGCATTGACCCCGTCACCACGGAGACTCGCGTTGCGCCGGGTGCAAACAGGCGAAACGTAATGCTTTTATCCGCATTAACCTGGGTCACATAGTGGCTGACCGGGGTAGTCTGGTCAGGTGTGACCGGCAACGGTGCGGCAATCACGTCTGTTCCAGTACCGATCCCGATGCTGATGGCCATCGCCAGGCACGCTAATGAATTTTTCATATACCATCCTTTGCTGTTTTTTCGTCTCACGTTAGCGCGTTTCGAACGTCAGGCAACGGATGAAGGGGAAAATTGTGATTACACTAGAAATAACAACGCCGGTGAGTACCGGCGTTGTTATCAGATGACAGGATTACTCTTTCGGGTCTTTACCCGCCAGCAGCTTGTCCAGCTCGTCGCCGCCCACGTGACGGAAGTCCTGACCCTTCACGAAGTAGAAAATGTATTCGCAAATATTCTGGCAGCGGTCACCGATACGCTCGATGGAGCGCGCGCAGAACAGGGCCGTCAGCACGCTCGGGATCGTGCGGGAATCTTCCATCATGTAGGTCATCAGCTGGCGCACGATGCCTTCATACTCCTGATCGACCTTCTTGTCTTCACGGTAGATACGCACCGCTTCGTCCAGATCCATCCGCGCAAAGGCATCCAGCACGTCGTGCAGCATCTGCACGGTGTGGCGGCCCAGCGACTCCAGGCTGACCAGCAGCGGCTGATGCTGCTGAGAAAACTTCTCCAGCGCGGTGCGGCAGATTTTATCGGCGACGTCACCAATACGTTCCAGCTCGGCGATGGTTTTGATGATCGCCATCACCAGACGCAGGTCGCTCGCCGTCGGCTGACGTTTCGCGATAATGCGCACGCAGGCTTCGTCGATAGCCACTTCCATCATGTTGACGTTTTTATCGCCTTCAATGACGCGCTTCGCCAGCTCGCTGTCCTGGTTGTGCATCGCCGTAATCGCATCAGAAAGCTGCTGCTCGACCATGCCGCCCATGGTCATCACCTGGGTGCGAATGCTTTCCAGCTCTGCGTTGAACTGGCCGGAAATGTGTTTATTAAGATTGAGGTTGTCCATGGTTTCTCCACATGCACTAAGGCAAATCAACCGTAGCGGCCAGTAATATAATCTTCGGTTTGTTTCTTCGCGGGCTTAGTGAACAGATCGTCCGTGTTACTGAACTCAATCAATTCACCCAGGTACATAAACGCCGTGTGATCGGAGCAACGCGCAGCCTGCTGCATGTTGTGGGTCACGATAACCACGGTGTAATCCTGCTTCAGCTCGGTGATCAGTTCTTCAATACGACCGGTTGAAATCGGGTCCAGCGCTGAACACGGCTCATCCAGCAGCAACACTTCCGGGCGAATCGCAATACCGCGCGCAATGCACAGACGCTGCTGCTGACCACCGGAGAGAGAGTACCCGCTCTGGTGCAACTTATCTTTGGTTTCGTTCCATAATGCGGCCTTGGTCAAAGCCCACTGCACGCGCTCATCCATATCGGCACGGGAGAGCTTTTCAAACAGACGCACACCAAACGCAATGTTGTCATAAATAGACATCGGGAACGGCGTGGGTTTCTGGAACACCATCCCCACTTTCGCACGCAGCAGGGCAATATCCTGAGCCTGGGTCAGAATGTTTTCACCGTCGAGGATGATTTCCCCTTCAGCGCGCTGCTCCGGATAGAGCGAATACATTTTGTTAAAGGTACGCAGCAGCGTGGATTTCCCACAGCCGGACGGACCGATAAATGCCGTGACCTGGTTCTTTGCGATATCCAGGTTGATGTTCTTCAGGGCATGGAATTTGCCGTAGTAGAAGTTCAAATCACGAACCTGAATCTTACCCGGGGCAGTATCAACCATACTCATTGACTCATTTCCTCATTCGGCGCCGCGATCTGCCGCGCCGTAAAAAATTAACCGTGTTTCTTCTTCGCGAAAATGACGCGCGCCAGAATGTTCAGCAACAGTACGCAAAGGGTAATGATCAGCACCCCGGCCCAGGCCAGCTGCTGCCATTCCGCGAAGGGGCTCATCGCAAATTTAAAGATCGTCACCGGCAGGTTGGCAATCGGCTGCATCATGTCCGTGCTCCAGAACTGGTTGGAGAGGGACGTAAACAGCAGCGGTGCCGTTTCACCCGCGATACGCGCCACCGCCAGCAGGATACCGGTCATGATCCCGGAGACCGACGCCTTCAGCGTAATCGCAGAGATCATCTTCCATTTCGGCGTACCCAGCGCGTAAGCGGCTTCACGCAGGCTGTCCGGCACCAGTTTAAGCATGTTCTCGGTGGTTCGAATCACAATCGGCACCTGCAGCAGCGCCAGCGCAATGACGCCCGCCCAGCCGGAGAAGTGTTCCATCTGCGCCACCACCACGGTGTAAACGAACAGACCCACGACGATAGACGGGGCTGACAACAAAATGTCGTTAATGAAGCGAATCACTTCCGCCAGCCAGGATTTACGGCCGTATTCAGCCAGGTAGATACCCGCCATAATGCCCAGCGGCGTGCCGAAGACCGTGGCCCAGAGGATCAGCAATCCGCTGCCCGCCAGGGCATTCGCCAGGCCACCACCCGCCGTGTTCGGCGGCGGCGTCATTTCGGTGAACAGCGAGAGTGACATTCCGTCAATCCCGCGAACGACCGTTGAGAAGAGGATCCAGACAAGCCAGAACAGACCGAATGCCATCGTCGCCATAGAGAGCGTCAGGGCAATGCGGTTTTTCATGCGGCGTCTGGCCTGCATTTTGCGGCGGGATTCCGCCAGTTCAGCAGTAGCTTGCATTTCGAGAGTGGCCATTAGCGTGCTCCCTCATTTTTAGCGAGACGCATAATCATCAGCTTGGAAATCGCCAGAACAATGAAGGTAATAACGAACAGAATCAGACCCAGCTCCATCAGCGCCGCAACGTGCAGGCCGGATTCCGCTTCCGCAAACTCATTCGCCAGCGCAGAGGTAATACTGTTGCCCGGCATGTAGAGCGACGCGCTGTCGAGCTGGTAGGTGTTACCGATGATAAAGGTAACCGCCATGGTTTCACCCAGCGCACGACCCAGGCCCAGCATCACGCCCCCGATCACCCCATTTTTGGTGAACGGAAGAACAATGCGCCAGATCACTTCCCAGGTGGTGCAGCCGATGCCGTAGGCCGACTCTTTCATCATCACCGGCGTTTGTTCGAAGACATCGCGCATGACCGCCGCAATGTACGGAATAATCATGATGGCGAGGATCACACCCGCCGCCAGAATGCCGATACCGAAAGCCGGGCCGGAGAACAGGGCCCCCACAAACGGAATGGCAGAGAGGACGTTACCCACCGGTTCCTGGAAGTACGTGGCGAACAGCGGCGCAAAGATAAACAGACCCCACATGCCGTAGACGATACTTGGGATGGCCGCCAGCAGTTCGATGGCGATACCCAATGGGCGACGCAGCCAGCCCGGCGCGAGCTCCGTCAGGAACAGGGCGATACCGAAACTTACCGGAACCGCAATCAGCAGGGCGATGAACGAGGTCACCAGCGTGCCGTAAATCGGCACCAGTGCACCGTAGATATCGTTCGGCGCATCCCACTCTTTACTCCACAGGAAGGAGAAACCGAATTTCTGGATGCTCGGCCAGGAGGAGAAAATCAGAGACACGATAATGCCGCCCAGCAGCAATAGCACAATCAGCGCAGCCAGTTTGACCAGCGCGCTGAAAATCATGTCACCTTTTTTACCCGGAGGGTTAAATGCAGGCTTGGTTGCAGCCATAAATTACTCTTCTGTTTGAGACGTTTTTACGAATATGCCCGGTGGCGCTGACGCTTACCGGGCCTACAGAGTAAACCGTAGGGCGGGTAAGCGCAGCGCCACCCGCCATCTTCGTTAAATATATCCTGTTAGTACAGCGCTTTACCGCTGCTGTCTTTCACGTTGGTTTTCCATGCAGCGCGAATCTGCTCAACCACGTTGTCTGGCAGGGTGGCGTAATCCAGAGCGTTAGCCTGTTTGCCGCCGTTTTTGTATGCCCAGTCGAAGAACTTCAGCACTTCAGCGCCCTGTTCAGGTTTCTTCTGCTCTTTGTGCACCAGGATGAAGGTGGTAGAGGTGATTGGCCACGCTCCTTCGCCCTTCTGGTTAGTCAGATCCTGCGCGAAGGATTTGCTCCAGTCAGCGCCTTTGGCGGCGTTAGCAAAGTTCTCTTCGGTCGGGCTAACCGGTTTGCCGTCGGCAGACACCAGTTTGGTGTAGGACAGGTTGTTCTGCTTCGCGTACGCATACTCTACGTAGCCGATGGAGCCAGGCAGACGCTGTACGAACGCGGCGATACCGTCGTTACCTTTACCGCCCAGACCGGTAGGCCAGTTAACGGTAGAGCCGGAGCCGACTTTAGATTTCCACTCTTCGTTCACTTTCGCCAGGTAGCTGGTGAACACGAAAGAGGTACCAGAACCATCCGCGCGGCGAACCACGGCGATGTTCTGAGAAGGCAGCTTCAGGCCTGGGTTGAGTTTGGCGATCGCTTCGTCATCCCATTTTTTGATTTTGCCCAGGTAGATGTCACCCAGGGTTTTGCCGTCCAGCACCAGCTCGCCCGACTTCACGCCCGGCAGGTTGATCGCCAGAACCACGCCACCGATCACGGTAGGGAACTGGAACAGGCCTTCCTGAGCCAGTTTGTCATCAGACAGCGGAGCATCTGATGCGCCGAAATCAACCGTGTTCGCGGTAATTTGTTTTACGCCACCGGAGGAGCCGATACCCTGATAGTTAACCTTGTTACCGGTTTCTTTCTGGTAGGTATCCGCCCATTTGGCATACACCGGCGCAGGGAAGGTTGCACCAGCGCCAGTCAGGCTTGCTTCTGCAAATACAGAGAACGCGCTCAGAGATAAGGTCGCGGCGACAACAGTTGCGACAGTGGTACGCATAACTTTCATAATGTCTCCTGCAAGATTTTCGTAAATCGTTGTTTAGTGGCTACGATGAGCAAAATAGGACAAACAGGTGACAGATAAATGTACGAATTATGACATTTTTATGACAATGCAGGCGTTAAAAATAAGTCATTGATAATAAATGATATTTATTCATGATGGCGTCATAGAATTGTCATACAGAAAGGGATAAGCCTGGTACATAAGGGGGAAAATGACAACGGCTGTCATAAACAGCCGTCGGGTGATTAATGTTCAATTTCCAGCGTGACCGTCGCGTACGCTTCAAACGTTCCAGGTTTTGGCTGAGCCCCCGTTGCGCTTGCAGGCGCAGCGGAAAAGGTAAGCGAATTGTTTTCGGCGCCGTTGTTGTTTTCGCCCCTATCCATGTCCATCCTGCCGCCGTTGACGCTGACCAGACGATCCCACTTGTCGTATACCACAATGCCTACATCATCATTGCCGTTGACTTTCATCATCGTGGCATCGGCGTCAACAGGGTCTCCATGGAAAGTGGAGTAGACAATATTCTCATCCAGCATGCCTGTGCACTGTACCTGAATCGTCTTTTTTACCTTGTGACTCGTCACGGCGGTGCCTTTGGTAGCGGAAAATTCCGGGGCCGGGATTTTGCCAAAATCTATCTCAAGCGTCTGCCCGGGCGCTATCTCGCAGTTTTGCGGCACGACGATATCGCCAGCGATTTTGATCTCTGCCATTTTTTCGGTGCTGGAGGTCGAGGAGGCCGCATCCAGCCCTCCATAAAGATCGGCGACTATCGTACCTGGCACACTCACCCGGCCAATAAACGGCTTGTTAATTAAGAATGATATTTTTATTTGTGAACCGGTATTGAGTGTTGGTTCGCTCCCTTCCTCGCCAGGCGCATAACAATAGGAGCTATGAGACATTACGTTTGGTTCTGCACTGAAAGGTACCGGTATATATTCTCTGCCAAGCACAAGTATCGACGTGGCGATGCTGAGGTTGTTATTAAGGGTAAAATAGGTATACCCGTTCTTTACCACATCTTCACTTAACGGCGATCGTGCGGTGTAGTAGATTTGGCGAAAGCCCGTAGAGTAATGCGTAAGACAGTTGCATTGCGCTTTGTAACTCGTAGATGAACTGAGCGTTTCCAGATCTCTGTACCTGCTTTATTTTTATCCGCCGGGATCGACTGCCCGTTCAGATTAAGGTTATAGATATAAGCGCCACCTTCGGAGTGACAAATCCCGTCGCCCGTGGTGTACGCCTTGCATACTGGCGTCATAAATATTATCAACGCGCTTAAAAACAGAGGTGTCCTGAATTTCATCTTATTTCCCTATTGGCATACTGCCGATATTTGTATCAGTTCAACGCCTTCTGGCGGGGTAAAATGGTAGTTAACCGGGCAGGTCACCGTGTTATCTGCACCCCACTTCAGGACAAACGCCCCCTCTTCCGTCATGCCGGACAGATAAAGCTCGCCATTTTCGCCCACAATGCCGGTTACGCTGCCTTGGGGTAAATCAGCCGAGGCCATTGCGCCAAACGGCACCGGTTTGCCACTCTTCTGCCGCACATTGAACAGGACGCGATAGCCCACGTGAGTGACAAACTCCGCCCGTACCACCGCGCCGCGCGTCGGGATAACGCTGAGGATACTGTTGTCGATTTCGACGTTGGCCTTCGCAAAGTAATCGCTGTCGATCTCCACTCTGTTTTCATCGTAGGCATTGAGCTGCGTCTGTACCGTATAGCCGCGCCAGTCCGTCGCCTTACCCGTACCATTCTCCAGCGCCAGGCCGGAAGCTCCCGGGGCTTTAACCAGCGCGACGGTTTCCCCTAGCTCCTGAGAGAAGGTGATGCCATCGCTGTGGGCCAGAATCCCGCCCTTCATGCCATAGTTGAGGCGCTGGTTGTCCTGGGTATAGTCGTAACTGGCGTTTACCGAACCATAGGTGCCGTCATAGCCCACCCCTGCGCTGTTGTTGTAATCTTCGTTATCCGCATCGTAAGACTGCTGAACGTTCCAGGAGAGGTTGTGCGCATCCAGCGCGTTACCGCTCAGCCCCACCTGGTGCATCCCTTTTCCGTGGTTGTTTTGGGTGTACCCATAGTTGACGTAGCTGTCATGCAGCCAGCCTGACAACGGTATGGAGAGAGAGAGCATAAAAATCTGTTCGCTGCCCTGGCTGTCGCTGATGTCAGTGTCGGTGCTATTTTGGGCCGAGGTGAGTGAATCGGTGTAGTTCCAGGAGACGTTCCAGGAAATAGAGCGCCAGCTATTGCTGTAGCCCAGCTGCACCAGCCGCTCGACTTCATTCGTCTTCCAGTACTGCTGGCGGCTAAGGGTAAGATAAATATTTCCCATCCCGTCGCCAAAGGTCTGCGTCCATGTTCCCTCCAGACGGCTACGGCGGTTACCTGTCGTCCAGAAGTCGCTCTCGTTATTCTGCCGGGACGCCCATTCGTTCAGGGTGTAGTAGCCCTCTGTGGAGTAGCGGTAGCCCACCAGCCGAAACGTTGTGTTAGTTTCATCAAAACGTTTGGAATAGAGAAAACGGTAAGATTGCCCGCTTTCGTCATCGTCCTCAAACCGCGCGCGGGCATGCGTTACGTCCAGCGAAATGGCGCCCAGCGAACCCATATCTTTCCCCACGCCAAGCGCGGCGGAGGTGTAATCGCTGGTTCCCTGCACGCCCCCGTAGAGGGTAATACCCGCAGGAAAACCGTGTAAAACCTGCGCCTGAAAAACGATCGGCTGAAAATCGTTTTGATCGCGCAGTTCACCCGCGCTGATATCAACATCGGTTTGATCTTCACGCTTCAGGATCGCCAGTGAGGCGTAAGGCTGGGTAAAATGTTGCTCGCTGCCATCCTCTTCTTTGATGGTAACATCCAGATCGCCACCCGAATTGGTAGTGTTTAAATCCTTGAGCGCAAACGCTCCCTGCGGTACGGCAGACTGGTAAATGATGTAACCGTTTTGCCGCACAATCACGGTCGCATTGCTTTTCGCCACGCCGCGAACCACTGGCGCAAACCCCGTCAGGCTCGAAGGCAGCATGTCATCATCCGTATAGAGACGCATACCACGCAGTTGCGTGCTGTCAAACACGTCGCTTGCGGTCCACGTATCCCCCAGCATGATTTGGCTGCGTAACGCGGCGATATCGCGCTGTAAATAGGTATTGATCGAATGATACGAAGACTCGCCATCGGTCACGTTTAGCGTACTGTAGTTACGTAAACGCCATGCCCCCAGGTTGGCACCGTTGCGCAGGTTCAGATAATAAAAATCGTCGTTAACATCCTCGTTCGAATGCACCGTGCTGGAGCCGGAAAAATCGTAGTTCACCATAAGCGCATTGATGCCCTCATCCCAGCGTGAGGGACTGATATAGCCGCGCGCCGATACATCAATATAGATTTGCGGCAACGTGACGTTAAGCTGGAGTTTATCCGTATCAAACGTCCAGGTTGAGCCGGGAACGAGCGGTGCGGGGTTCAGACAGGCTTTGTCATCTATGTCGTTAAGGGCCTTGATAGCCGCCACTTTTACCCCAAGCTCAGCGAGCACGGTTTTGACGTCTGAGAAGCAAGGATGAAGGTTGCTGGTGGCAGTATCTTCGACAAAGGTTACCTCCCGGCGGTCAACATATTCGCCGTTAACATGAATACTGACCTTATAGTTCCCGGCAGGTAGATTGTTCGCGCGGTTAAACTGGTGGATATCAACGTCCACAGGATGATCGATTTCAAGCAACGCAGGGTTAAACATATCCCTCGCGGCCGTCTCGGCGGATAAACCAAGCACCACCCCGGAAGCAAACGCGATGAAAATACGGGAACACTCCATAAATAAACCATCCTTTGCTTAAAGCGCTGCTTTTAAATCCTGACTAATCGCACCGAAATCATTCACATACCGCCACACCAGCGCATGGCCATTCACGCCTTCCGGTAAGGGTAAACGCAGGGTTTCAAAGGGATGGACGATATTGAGTGGCACATCTTTGCCGTCCACTGTCACATTCATAACGTTGATATTTAGCGGCGTGGGATTTTCAACTACCAACTGCCGATTTTCTCTGTGCCACTTCACCTGCGTGGCGGCGCGCTCCGGGGTGATGTTCAACGAGGCCGGACGCCAGAGCAGCTTGATACGCGTCTTAATGGCGATTTCCATCGCGTTCGGCTTATTGCTCGCCGGGGGAATATTTTTGATGTTCAGCCAGAACACCGACTCCCGATCCTGCGGTAAATTGCCCTCGGTTTTCATAATGCGCAGAATTTTTTCCTGCCCAGCCTCCAGACGAGATACCGGTGGAATGACGGTAAACGGTGGTTTTTTCGCGGTTCCTGTATTATTGAAGGGGTCAACCCATGTTTGAATAAGATAAGGGATAGCCGCTTCGTTATTTTTGACAGTAATGGTTGTGTCGGATTTATCACTCAAATAAATCACTCGTGTGCCACCAATAACCACACCTGCCGATGCCAGTGTAGAAATACCCGTAAGACAACACGCTATTAATACATTCACTATACGCCCTGGCATAATCCAATGTCCTTATATATAAAGGAGCCTGTTAATAAGTTCTTAACAGGCTCCGAATCCATCATCGCTGATTATTTCAGATTTTCAATAGTAAACTGAGAGTCAGCATTCGCAGTACCCGGCGTCACTGTTGCCAGAGTCTGGACGAATTTCGCCTTGAATCCCATATCCGCTTTACCATCAGCAATGGCAACGTATTTAGAATTGTTGTACAACGGGATCGCGGTATCATCGCTCAGGTTGAACAGTTTAATCGCCACGCCCGTCGCCGCAATGGCATCGCCGCTGCCAGTGAACTCGCCATCCGTACCGCTTTCGCCGTTCACCGGCGTACCGATTGAGAGATAACCTTTACCGATGGTATCTTTATCTTCCGTCCCGTCAAAGCGTACTGCCGCCTGAGTATAGGTTGCCGGGCAGCCTTCCAGACGGATGTGGAAATCTTTAACAGACGCGGTGGAATCAATACCTGCGAAAGTAGTGGCCGCCACACGACCAATATTAACAGTCTGGTTGCTGGTATCAGTCGTGACTGTACAGGTAGAATCAATCACCTCGCCACGGAAATGAACAGTACCGTCAGCCGCTAATGTCGCACCTGAAAACAGAGCGGAAGATAAAACCAGCGAAGTGGCTATAACGTTTAATTTCATGAAACTCTCCATAATTTATATTATTTGTATGCGTTTCATTTACACATTCAAATAAAACACACCATCCTTTAAAGCGTGGCGATAGTACAATTCATTCCTGCCCTATGACAAACACGTTTTCCCTCATGAAATATCTTTAAAAGAAAATAATAAAAACGAAAAATAAAAAACCCCTTACAAATAAGAATAAAAAATAATTAAAAAATGCTATTGATGCCTCTTTTCTGTTTTTTTGAGAATTTATCAATATCTTTTCTTTGCCACCGCTAAATAAGATTATTTTTTAAGCAGAAATCGGCGAGACAATCAGATGACGCAATAATGTAAGGAAACATGAAAAAAGAAACAGGCTGCGATAAAAAGAAGTAATCGCTGAGGGGAGGACTATGAGGCTGCCAGAATACTGGCAGCCTCGGGTAGGCTGGAGATTATTCTACGGTAACGGACTTCGCCAGGTTACGCGGCTGGTCAACGTCGGTGCCTTTGATCAGCGCCACGTGATAGGCCAGCAGCTGCAACGGCACGGTGTAGAAGATCGGCGCAATCACCTCTTCCACATGCGGCATCTCGATGATGTGCATGTTGTCGCTGCTGGCGAAACAGGCATCTTTATCAGCAAAGACGTACAGCACGCCGCCACGGGCGCGGACTTCTTCGATGTTGGACTTCAGTTTTTCCAGCAGTTCGTTGTTCGGTGCCACGACGATAACCGGCATATCCGCGTCAATCAGCGCCAACGGACCGTGCTTCAGCTCGCCTGCCGCATAGGCTTCAGCGTGAATGTAAGAGATCTCTTTCAGCTTCAGCGCGCCTTCCAGCGCAATCGGATACTGATCGCCACGGCCCAGGAACAGGGCGTGATGTTTGTCAGAGAAATCTTCCGCCAGAGCTTCAATGCGTTTGTCCTGAGACAGCATCTGCTCAATACGGCTCGGCAGCGCCTGCAGACCGTGAACGATGTCATGCTCAACAGAGGCATCTTCACCTTTCAGACGCGCCAGTTTCGCCACCAGCATCAGCAGAACCGTCAGCTGAGTGGTAAACGCCTTGGTGGAGGCCACGCCGATTTCGGTACCCGCTTTGGTCATCAGCGCCAGATCGGATTCACGCACCAGCGATGAGCCCGGGACGTTACAGATGGCCAGAGAACCCAGATAACCCAGCTCTTTAGAGAGACGCAGCGCCGCCAGGGTATCTGCCGTTTCACCTGACTGGGAAAGGGTGATCATCAGGCTGTTACGACGCACGGCAGATTTGCGATAGCGGAACTCAGACGCAATTTCTACGTCGCACGGCACGCCCGCCAGAGATTCAAACCAGTAGCGAGAGACCATACCGGAGTTGTAGGAGGTGCCGCAGGCCACGATCTGAATATGCTCAACCTTGCTGAGCAGTTCGTTCGCGTTTGCGCCCAGCTCGCTCAGATCCACTTCACCATGGCTGATGCGCCCGGTCAGGGTGTTTTTGATGGCGTTTGGCTGCTCGTAAATCTCTTTCTGCATGTAGTGACGGTAAGCGCCTTTGTCGCCCGCGTCGTACTGCAGATTCGATTCGATCTCCTGACGTTTCACCTGCTCGCCTTTGGTATCGAACACGGTCACGCTACGGCGAGTCACTTCGGCGATATCCCCCTCTTCGAGGAAGATAAAGCGACGGGTGACCGGCAGAAGTGCCAGCTGATCGGAAGCGATAAAGTTTTCACCCATGCCCAGGCCGATAACCATCGGGCTACCGGAACGCGCGGCCAGCAGCGTGGACGGGTCGCGGGAATCCATGATCACCGTACCGTACGCACCGCGCAGCTGAGGAATAGCACGCAGCACCGCATCACGCAGCGTACCGCCCTGCTCAAGTTCCCAGTGCACCAGGTGAGCAATCACTTCGGTGTCAGTTTCAGAGACGAAGGTGTAGCCGCGCGCTTTCAGTGCTTCACGCAGCGGTTCGTGGTTTTCGATAATGCCATTGTGCACGACCACGATGTGTTCAGACACATGCGGGTGCGCGTTGCCTTCAGACGGTTCGCCGTGCGTCGCCCAGCGGGTGTGCGCAATACCGGTTCCCCCGTGCAGCGGATGTTCTTCCGCGGCCTGGGCCAGCATCTGCACTTTACCGAGACGGCGCAGACGGGTCATATGACCTTCTGCATCGACAACAGCCAGACCGGCAGAGTCGTAACCACGGTATTCCAGACGACGTAAACCTTCGAGAAGGATTTCAGCAATATCACGCTGCGCAACTGCGCCAACAATTCCACACATAATTTTAGATTCCGAATTTAGGCATAATGCCTGCGTTGTCGCTGACCTGTATTTGCCCTTTCCGGGCGCCCCGAGCCTTGTAGAGAGTGGGGTTATTTTTATGGGTACTGCTTGTGGGGGGAGATATATGTTTATCTCCTCACCCGGGTTTGCCTGATGACGGCTACGCCTTATCAGGCCTACTCAATCGTAGGGCGGGTAAGCGTAGCGCCACCCGCCTTGTTGTTACTTCTTCTTCACAGGACGTTTCCAGCCCTGCTTGTGCACCTGCGGCACACGGCTTAATACAAGTTCGTTATCGGCGATATCGCGCGTAACGGTTGTCCCGGCGGCAATCGTTACGCCGTTACCCACGGTAACAGGCGCCACCAGTTGGGTGTCGGAACCGACAAACACATCATCACCGATGATGGTTTTAAACTTATTGGCGCCGTCATAGTTACAGGTGATTGTGCCTGCGCCAATGTTGACGTTGTCACCAATTTCCGCGTCGCCCAGATAGGTTAAATGACCGGCTTTAGAGCCTTTACCCAGACGCGCTTTTTTCATCTCAACGAAGTTGCCCACGTGAGCGCCTTCCAGCAGCTCAGCGCCCGGGCGCAAACGCGCAAACGGGCCGATGGTACAGGCCACATCCAGACGGGCATTTTCCACCACGCTGTACGGGCTGATTTCACAGTCGTCACCAATGACGCTGTTTTTGATCACGCAGCCAGCGCCAATTTTGACGCGGTTGCCCAGCGTCACGTTACCCTCGAGGATGACGTTAGTATCAATTTCAACGTCGCGCCCGTGCGCTAACGTTCCACGCAGATCGAAACGCGCCGGATCGCGCAGCATCACGCCAGCCAGAAGGAGTTTCTCGGCCTGTTCGGACTGATAAACGCGCTCAAGACGGGAGAGTTGAAGACGGTTGTTCACCCCTTCGGTTTCGCTGATGCGCGCCGGATGGACCGCCGCAATCTCGCGCCCTTCCAGGTATGCCATCGCAATAATGTCGGTGATGTAGTATTCACCCTGGGCGTTATTGTTATTGAGCTTCGACAGCCAGCGCTTCATATCCGCACCATTGGCAATCAGGATACCGGTGTTGATCTCCTGAATCTGACGCTGCGCCTCGCTGGCATCTTTATGCTCAACAATACCCGTAACGTTGCCGTTTTCACGGGTGATACGGCCATAACCGGTTGGATCGTCCAGCACGACGGTTAATAAACCGATGCCGCCCTGCGGTTTGGCTTCACGCAGGCGAGTCAGCGTTTCAACGGAGATCAGCGGGACATCGCCGTAGAGCATCAAAATGTCTTCGTCATCCGCAAAGAAGGGCGCTGCCTGCTGCATGGCATGGCCTGTACCCAACTGCTCGGCCTGAAGCACCCAGTTGAGCTTGTCGTCGCTCAGCGTCTTTTTAAGCAGATCGCCGCCGTGGCCGTAGACCAGGTGGACCTGACTTGCACCCAATTCATTCGCTGCATCAATGACGTGCTGCACCATTGGCTTTCCTGCAAGCGTGTGAAGCACTTTAGGCAGGTCGGAATACATGCGGGTCCCTTTGCCTGCGGCAAGGATCACCACGCTCATCGCACTGTTTGACATACGCATCCTGACGGTAGTTTGAGTGAGAAGTAAAAACGTTTGATGCTTAAAATTCTACATCTTTTTCAACATGAATTAAGGACGAAAAAAAAGCCAGCCTGGTATCCAGACTGGCTTTTGTGCTTTTCAAGCCGGTGTTACATCGCTTTTTTGGTCAACTCGATAACGCGCAGTTTGGCGATCGCTTTGGCCAGCTCCGCAGACGCCTGAGCGTAATCCACGTCACCATGAGAGCTGCTAATGTGCTCTTCAGCCTTACGCTTCGACTCCAGGGCTCGCGCTTCGTCGAGATCCTGGCCACGAATAGCGGTATCGGCCAGAACGGTCACACTGCCAGGCTGCACTTCAAGAATGCCGCCGGACAGATAGATAAACTCTTCGTGACCGAACTGTTTAACGATGCGGATCATACCAGGCTTAATGGCGGTGAGCAGCGGTGCGTGACCCGGGAAAATACCCAGCTCACCTTCACTACCCGTTACCTGGATTTTCTCGACCAGACCAGAGAACATTTGTTGCTCTGCGCTGACGACGTCCAGGTGGTAAGTCATTGCCATATCACCCTCCGATTAAGGCGTTAAAGTTTTTTGGCTTTTTCCACAGCTTCTTCGATGGAACCAACCATGTAGAACGCCTGCTCTGGCAGGTGATCGTATTCGCCTTCCATGATGCCTTTAAAGCCACGGATGGTGTCTTTCAGGGAAACGTATTTACCCGGAGAACCGGTGAATACTTCCGCAACGAAGAACGGCTGGGACAGGAAGCGCTGGATCTTACGCGCACGTGCTACCACCAGTTTGTCTTCTTCAGACAGTTCATCCATACCCAGGATGGCGATGATGTCTTTCAGTTCCTGGTAACGCTGCAGCAGGGACTGTACGCCACGCGCGGTGTCGTAGTGTTCCTGACCAACAACCAGTGGATCCAGCTGACGGCTGGTGGAGTCCAGCGGGTCAACGGCTGGGTAGATACCCAGAGACGCGATCTGACGGCTCAGTACCACGGTTGCATCTAAGTGCGCAAAGGTGGTGGCTGGTGATGGGTCAGTCAAGTCATCCGCAGGTACGTATACCGCCTGAACGGAGGTGATAGAACCGGTTTTGGTAGAGGTGATACGTTCCTGAAGAACACCCATCTCTTCCGCCAGCGTTGGCTGATAACCTACCGCTGAAGGCATACGACCCAGCAGTGCAGATACTTCAGTACCGGCCAGGGTGTAACGATAGATGTTATCAACGAACAGCAGAACGTCACGGCCTTCGTCACGGAACTTCTCAGCCATCGTCAGGCCGGTCAGCGCAACGCGCAGACGGTTTCCAGGTGGCTCGTTCATCTGGCCGTAAACCAGGGATACTTTGTCCAGAACGTTGGAGTCGGTCATTTCGTGGTAGAAGTCGTTACCCTCACGAGTACGTTCACCTACGCCCGCAAACACAGAGTAACCGGAGTGCTCGATCGCGATGTTACGGATCAGCTCCATCATGTTTACGGTTTTACCTACACCCGCACCACCGAACAGACCCACTTTACCGCCCTTCGCAAACGGACACATCAGGTCGATAACTTTGATACCGGTTTCCAGCAGTTCCTGAGAGCTGGACAGCTCTTCGTAGGAAGGTGCCGCGCGGTGGATAGCCCAACGCTCTTCTTCACCGATGTCGCCTTTCATGTCGATTGGCTGACCCAATACGTTCATGATACGACCCAGTGTTGCTTTACCTACCGGGACTTCGATCGGGTGCTCAAGGTCTTTTACTTCCAGACCACGACGCAGACCGTCGGAAGAACCCATCGCGATGGTACGCACGATACCGCCGCCGAGCTGCTGCTGAACTTCCAGCACCAGGCTCTCGTTACCATTCTGTACCTCAAGCGCGTCGTACACGCGTGGTACGGCGTCCTGAGGGAACTCGACGTCCACCACGGCGCCGATTACCTGGACAATCTTTCCAGTAGCCATCTTGAATCCTCTACGTAATTCGTAAACCTGGTTAAACCGCGGCGGCCCCCGAGACGATCTCGGTGAGTTCCTGAGTAATGCTGGCCTGACGAGCTTTGTTGTAAACCAACTGCAGCTCTTTAATCAGGCTGCCGCCATTATCGGTCGCGGCTTTCATCGCCACCATTCGTGCGGCCTGCTCGCTGGCCAGGTTTTCTACAACGCCCTGATAAACCTGAGATTCAACGTAACGACGCAGCAGGGTATCCAGCAGCGGTTTCGGATCGGGTTCATACAGGTAATCCCAGGCTTTTTGCTTCAGCTCGTCATCTTCTGATGCCGGTAACGGCAGCATCTGAGTGAGCGTTGGAACCTGAGACATGGTGTTAATGAATTTGTTGCTGACAACGTACAGTCTGTCCAGACGGCCTTCATCATAGGCCTGCAACATCACTTTAACCGGGCCGATCAGTTCGGACAGGGACGGGTTATCACCCATACCGGTCACCTGAGCGACAATGTTGCCACCAACGGAGTTAAAGAAAGAGACGCCTTTAGAGCCGATCATTGCGATATCGCACTGAACGCCTTTTTCAGACCATGCTTTCATATCCGCCAGCAGTTTTTTGAACAGGTTAATGTTCAAGCCGCCACACAGACCACGGTCGGTCGACACCACCAGGTAGCCCACGCGCTTAACGTCGCGTTCTTCCAGGTAAGGGTGCTTATATTCCAGATTACCGTTTGCAAGGTGACCAATCACTTTGCGCATGGTTTCTGCATAAGGACGGCTGGCCGCCATGCGATCCTGCGATTTACGCATTTTGGAAGCGGCGACCATCTCCATCGCTTTAGTGATCTTTTGCGTGTTCTGGACGCTTGCGATCTTACTACGTATCTCTTTTGCGCCGGCCATGAGCTTCTCCTCAATGCCAGGCGGCTTGTCCTGAGACAAGCCGCCGGACGATTACCAGGATTGGGTTGCTTTGAAGGAATCGAGGATAGCTTTCAGCTTGCCTTCGATTTCGTCGTTATAGCCACCGGTCTGGTTGATCTCTTGCATCAGCGGAGCGTGATCACGGTCGACGTAAGCCAGCAGAGCGGCTTCGAAGCTACCGATTTTCGCCAGTTCCACATCTTCGAGGTAACCGCGTTCAGCCGCGAACAGTACCAGGCCCTGCTGAGCAACAGACATTGGTGCGTACTGTTTCTGCTTCAGCAGCTCGGTCACTTTCTGACCGTGGCTCAGCTGTTTACGGGTTGCTTCGTCCAGATCGGATGCGAACTGAGAGAACGCAGCCAGTTCGCGATACTGTGCCAGCGCGGTACGGATACCACCGGACAGTTTCTTGATGATCTTGGTCTGAGCAGCACCACCCACACGGGATACGGAGATACCCGGGTTAACCGCCGGACGAATACCGGAGTTAAACAGGTTGGTTTCCAGGAAGATCTGACCATCGGTAATGGAGATTACGTTGGTCGGAACGAACGCAGAAACGTCACCCGCCTGGGTTTCAATGATCGGCAGCGCGGTCAGAGAGCCCGTTTTACCCTTCACTTCACCTTTGGTGAAGTTCTCGACGTATTCCGCGTTAACGCGGGAAGCACGCTCCAGCAGACGAGAGTGGAGGTAGAATACGTCGCCAGGGAACGCTTCACGTCCAGGTGGACGACGGAGCAGCAGGGAAACCTGACGATAAGCAACAGCCTGCTTAGACAGGTCATCGTATACGATCAGCGCATCTTCACCGCGGTCACGGAAGTATTCGCCCATTGCACAACCGGCGTATGGTGCCAGGTATTGCAGTGCAGCAGATTCAGAAGCGGTCGCCACAACAACAATGGTGTTAGACAGCGCGCCGTGCTCTTCCAGTTTACGAACCACGTTAGAAATGGTGGACGCTTTCTGGCCGATAGCCACGTACACACATTTGATGCCGGAGTCACGCTGGTTGATGATGGCGTCGATTGCCATCGCGGTTTTACCGGTCTGACGGTCACCGATGATCAGTTCACGCTGACCACGACCGATTGGGATCATGGCGTCAACGGACTTATAACCTGTCTGAACAGGCTGATCTACGGACTGACGGTCGATAACGCCTGGTGCGATAACTTCGATTGGGGAGAAGCCATCGTGCTCAACCGGACCTTTACCGTCGATTGGCGCACCCAGGGTGTTAACAACGCGACCCAGCAGGCCACGGCCAACCGGTACTTCCAGAATACGGCCAGTACACTTAACCTTCATGCCTTCGGCGAGGTCAGCATATGGACCCATCACAACTGCACCAACGGAGTCGCGCTCCAGGTTCAGTGCGATAGCGTAACGGTTACCCGGGAGGGAAATCATCTCACCCTGCATACAATCGGCCAGGCCGTGGATGCGGATAACACCGTCACTTACAGAAACAATAGTACCTTCGTTGTGAGCTTCACTCACAACATTGAACTGAGCAATGCGCTGCTTGATCAGTTCGCTGATTTCGGTGGAATTCAGTTGCATGCTCCAGTCCCCTTAAGACTGCAAGACGTCTGCAAGGCGCTCAAGACGGCCGCGTACGCTGCCATCAATGACCATATCACCCGAACGGATGATTACGCCTGCCATTACAGACTTATCGATTTTGCAATTCAGCTTAACTTTGCGTGACAGACGTTTTTCCATCGCGGCGGTAATTTTCGCAAGCTGTTCGTCACTCAGTTCAGTCGCAGAAGTCACTTCGACTTCAGCGGTAGCTTCACTAAGGGCACGTAAGTGCTCAAACTGCTCGAGAACATCCGGGAGCACACGGAGACGACCATTTTCTGCCATCACCTTAATCAGGTTCTGGCCGTTGGCATCCAGTTGCTCTCCGCACACGGCGATAAACGACGCGGCGAGGGTTTCAGGTGCTAACGCACCGGAAAGCAACTCGGCCATTTGTTCGTTTTTCGTCACCTCAGCGGCAAACGCCAGCATATTCTGCCAGCGATCGACATTTTGGTGTTCGATAGCAAAGTCAAAAGCTGCTTTGGCGTAGGGGCGAGCTACCGTAACAAATTCAGACATCAGCCCCTCCCTCCTTACAGTTCAGCGACAAGTTTGTCCACGATGTCGCTGTTAGCAGCTTCATCCACGGAACGTTCGATGATCTTCTCGGCGCCAGCAACAGCCAGAATCGCAACCTGCTTACGCAGTTCTTCACGAGCACGTTTACGCTCAGCTTCAATTTCAGCCTGAGCCTGTGTCACGATCTTAGTACGTTCCTGTTCTGCTTCAGCTTTCGCTTCGTCCAGGATCTGCGAACGGCGTTTGTTAGCCTGTTCGATGATAACCTGAGCTTCCGCTTTCGCTTTTTTCAGCTGGTCTGTCGCGTTGGCCTGTGCAAGGTCCAAATCTTTCTTAGCGCGTTCTGCAGAAGCCAGACCGTCAGCAATTTCTTTCTGACGTTTTTCGATGGCTGCCATTAAAGGCGGCCATACATACTTCATGCAGAACCAGACAAAGAGAATAAACGCGATGGCCTGGCCGAGGATTGTTGCGTTCATGTTCACAGCACAATACCTCTTTAATATCTGTGGCTTAGGGTTTTAAAACTACTACTACGCGACAGCAAACATCACGTACAGACCCAGACCTACAGCGATCATTGGGATAGCATCCACCAGCCCCATAACGATAAAGAACTGAGTACGCAGCAGAGGAATCAGATCAGGTTGACGCGCAGCGCCTTCCAGGAATTTGCCCCCGAGGATGCCGATACCGATCGCAGCACCGATAGCCGCCAGACCCATCATCACAGCGGCAGCCATGTACAGCAGATCCATATTCAGGTTTTCCATGACAGTCTCCAGTTTGTTTCAATTAAAACGTAGTAGTGTTGGTAAAAAATCAGTGCTCTTCAGACGCCATCGACAGATAGACGATCGTCAGAACCATGAAGATAAAGGCTTGCAGCGTAATGATCAGGATGTGGAAAATGGCCCACGGCACATTCAGAACCCACTGTGACCACCACGGCAGAAGACCCGCGATCAGAATGAAAATCAGCTCACCCGCATACATGTTGCCGAACAGTCGCAGACCCAGTGAAACAGGTTTGGACAGCAGGCTAACGCCTTCCAGGATCAGGTTGACCGGAATAAACGCCCAGTGGTTGAACGGCTGCAAGGTAAGCTCTTTCACAAAGCCGCTTACGCCTTTCATTTTGATGCTGTAGAAAAGAATCAGGATAAACACGCCCAGCGCCATCGACAGGGTGATGTTCACGTCCGCAGACGGTACAACACGCAGTGCAGGCAGGCCGAAGATGTGCTCGCCAATAAACGGCAGCAGATCGATTGGCAGCAGGTCCATCAGGTTCATCAGGAAGACCCAAACGAACACGGTCAGCGCCAGCGGAGCAATCAGCTTGCTCTTGCCATGGTACATGTCTTTGACGCTGCCATGGACGAAGCCGATGATCATTTCGATGAAGGTCTGGAATTTCCCTGGTACACCGCTGGTCGCTCGTTTAGCAACACCGCGGAACATGGCCAGGAACAGAAGACCCAAAACCACCGAGAAGAACATGGAGTCGATGTTGATCGTCCAGAAGGTGGCCGGGGGGTTATGTGGATCCACCAGCGAGAATGTACGCAGGTCCAGCTGAAGGTTATTCAGATGGTGACCTATGTAATCCTGCGGCGTCATATTTTCTGAAGCCATGATGCCTTTTACCCTTTGTTATTGATTACAGCTGGAGCCAGAACTTGTACCACCAGCACCAAAACCCACGTTGCTATCAGCGGCATGAAGACCACTTTCAAAACCGCCAGCGCCATCACCAGTAGAGCAAAGGTCAGCAACACCTTACACACTTCGCCGAGGGCGAAGGACCAGGCCACGCGGCCTTTGGCAGGTGTATGCGCCTGATGACGCCAGGCAAAAATCATAAACAACACGTTTGGCAGCACAACCGCCAAACCCCCGCACACGGCGGAGATGCCCCAGAAGGGGTCTTTGAGGCTAAACAGCAGTCCACTTGCTATCACAGCCAGAAACTGAATGAACAGAAGCTTACGAGCAACGTTTCTACTCAAGAGCGACACAGACATCACGTTTTTACTCCTGCTCCCTTCGAGGTATGCCGCGTGTCGTATAAAACGTCCTTTAAGGCTCAGAGTCAAGCATCAAAAAGCGGTCAAATTATACGGTGCGCACCCGTGATTTCAAACATTAAGTAGCGAAAAGGTGAATAAATGTTTAAATATTTTTCCCCACCGCTATTTTTTAACTTTCGCTGAAAGCGTCAACCTTCGACCAAAACTGCAAACAGCGCGAAAACGTTGTCGATAAAGCGTGCACGAGATCACAAAACACACATTTGCGATAAGGTTGTATTTATCAAAGGCGCAAATCGCAGAAATTTATCTTTATGAAATTAAACGCAAAATGTCGCAACTATTTTCAAAACAGCCCAGTACACAATAAAAACCTTTTATTGACATTCTTAATAAATAATTAACATTGCGTTCTGGTTACTGCCTTCCACTTTTAGCAGACTTATATTTTCAAAGATGACTATCTTCTCGGTGAATAACGATTGCTTCGTTAACCGGAAGAAAAACCTTAGTGAAGTAGAGGTTAAAAGCTCCTCGGTAAATCCCCGGTAGTTGTGCTGTTTTTTAACATGATAAGAACAGCACGAATTCCACATTTTTTATTAATTTTTTAAAAATTGTTTGGCTTAATTATCACCAGGTGACGTTCGCCTTCGAGCTGAGGAATCTGTAATTTCTCAATAGACTCGACAGCAAAACCGTCCGGAAGCTGTTCAATCTCATCGCCTGGCAACTGCCCTTTCAGCGCATAAAAGCGGCCATTCTCCGCAGGTAAGTGCTTGCACCAGCTCACCATATCGTTGAGCGACGCAAATGCGCGGCTGATAACCCCGTCAAACGGCGGCTCTGCCGGGAACTCCTCTACCCTGCTCTGCACGGGCGTGATGTTTTCAAGCTTCAACTCATGCTGTACCTGGCGTAAAAAGCGCACGCGTTTGCCAAGGCTGTCCAGCAGCGTGAAATGGCTCTCAGGGCGAACAATCGACAGCGGAATACCCGGCAGACCAGGGCCTGTCCCCACGTCGATAAAGCGTTCACCTTTCAGCCAGGGAGCAACCACGATGCTGTCGAGAATGTGGCGAACGAGCATCTCGTTGGGGTCGCGAACAGACGTCAGGTTGTACGCTTTGTTCCATTTGTTCAGCATATCGACATAGGCCACCAGCTGATTTTTCTGGTGATCGGTGAGCGAAATACCTGCCTGATCCAGCAGACGAGAGAGTTTGTTGAGCACGGTGAATACCTGTTGAGAGTTTTTTTGCCCGGTAGCGCTGCCGCTTACCGGGCCTACGAATAAGTAGGGCGGGTCAGCGAAGCGCCACCCGCCAAAAGCAATGTCAATTACGCGCTACGGCGCAACATGCCCTGCTTTTTCAGCCACACCAGCAGGATCGAAATCGCCGCCGGGGTCACGCCCGAGATGCGGGATGCCTGACCGATCGACACCGGTTTGTGATCGTTCAGCTTGGCGATCACTTCGTTGGAAAGGCCCGTCACCTGGCGGTAGTCCAGCATTTCCGGCAGCAGCGTGTTTTCGTTACGCTGCTGTTTTTCGATCTCATCCTGCTGACGGGCGATGTAACCTTCGTACTTCACCTGGATCTCGACCTGCTCTGCCGCTTCAGCGTCTTCCAGGCCCGGCGCGAACGCGGTCAGTTTGACCAGGTTCTCGTAGGTGACTTCTGGACGGCGCAGCAGATCTTCACCGCTGGCTTCGCGCGACAGCGGCGCGGTTAAGTGAGCGTTCACTTCAGCAGCGGTTTCCGCCTGCGGATTCACCCATGTGGTTTTCAGACGCTGACGTTCCTGCTCAATGCGCTCCAGCTTCTCGTTGAAGCGCGCCCAGCGTTCGTCATCGACCAGACCCAGCTCGCGGCCCATTTCGGTCAGACGCAGGTCGGCGTTATCTTCACGCAGCATCAGGCGATATTCCGCGCGAGAGGTAAACATACGGTACGGTTCTTTGGTACCCAGCGTGCAGAGATCGTCAACCAGCACGCCCAGATAAGCCTGAGAACGCGCCGGAGCCCAGCCCTCTTTCTCAGCAGAGAAGCGCGCGGCGTTCAGACCGGCAAGCAGGCCCTGTGCAGCCGCTTCTTCGTAGCCGGTGGTGCCGTTAATCTGACCCGCGAAGAACAGACCGTGGATGAATTTGCTCTCCAGGGTCGGCTTCAGGTCACGCGGATCGAAGAAATCGTACTCAATAGCGTAGCCAGGGCGAACGATTTTTGCGTTCTCCATACCCTGCATTGAGCGAACAATTTGCATCTGTACGTCGAACGGCAGGCTGGTGGAGATGCCGTTCGGGTAAATTTCGTTTGAGGTCAACCCTTCCGGCTCCAGGAAGATCTGGTGCTGGTTGCGATCGGCAAAGCGCATCACTTTGTCTTCGATCGACGGGCAGTAGCGTGGACCGATCCCTTCGATCACGCCGGCGTACATCGGGCTGCGATCGAGGTTATTGCGGATCACATCATGGGTTTTCTCGTTGGTGTGCGTGATGTAGCACGGCACCTGCTGCGGATGCTGTGCCGCATTGCCCATAAACGAGAAGACCGGCATTGGGTTATCACCGTGCTGTTGCGCCAGCACGCTGAAATCAATGGTGCGCGCATCAATACGCGGCGGCGTGCCGGTTTTCAGGCGGCTGACGCGCAGCGGCAGCTCGCGCAGACGGCGAGACAATGGGATAGACGGCGGATCGCCAGCACGGCCGCCGCTGTAGTTATCCAGACCAATATGAATTTTACCGTCAAGGAAGGTACCCACGGTCAACACCACGGCTTTGGCGCGGAATTTGAGGCCCATCTGGGTCACGGCGCCTACGACGCGATCGTTCTCAACGATAAGATCTTCAACCGCCTGCTGGAAGATCATCAGGTTCGGCTGATTCTCCAGCGCGGTACGTACCGCCTGGCGATAAAGTACGCGGTCTGCCTGAGCACGGGTCGCACGCACAGCGGGGCCTTTACTGGCGTTTAGTATCCTAAACTGAATGCCTGCGTGATCGATCGCCTTCGCCATCAGGCCGCCAAGTGCATCCACTTCTTTTACCAGGTGTCCTTTCCCAATGCCGCCAATCGCCGGATTACAGGACATTTGTCCCAGCGTGTCGATATTGTGTGTCAAAAGCAGGGTCTGCTGACCCATTCGCGCTGCGGCCATTGCGGCCTCAGTGCCTGCGTGACCCCCGCCAATGATGATGACGTCAAAAGGATCCTGATAAAACATGGTGGTCTGCCTCGCGTAAAGCGGTAAGAAAATGGATTGAAGCCCGGGCCGTGGATTCTACTCAACTTTAGTCTTTCGAGAAAGCATTGGGATCCTGGGCTATTAAAAAGAAGATCTTTTTATTTAGAGATCTGTTCTATTGTGATCTCTTATTAGGATCGCGAACCCGTGTGGATAAGTCCGATCTCATAAAGAAGATCATGCAGTTAGAAAGGATCGTTTGCTGTGAATGATCGGTGATCCTGGGCCGTATAAGCTGGGATCAGATCGCGACTTTATACACAGGCCAAAAACGGCGCTACGGTTGTTCTTTGGATAACTACGGGTTAATACGAGCTTTTAACCAGAGTTATCCACATCTGTTCGCGCGATCTTTAATCGTTTTTGAGTAAATTTTTCCATTCCGCGAGCCAGATCTCGGCTGGATCCTCCGGAATGTCATGATCGAGGATGTTGATCTTGAGCGTTTCACCCAGCTGTTTTGCTCCGCAGGAGGTCACAGCGGCTTCGACTTTCTCTATTGCCCCGCAAAAGGTGTCATATTCACGACTGCCGATCCCCACTGCGCCAAAACGGACGTTTGACAGGTCGGGCTGCTGTTCCAGCAGTTCGTCATATAAAGGTTGCAGGTTGTCCGGCAGATCGCCCGCGCCGTGCGTGGAGGTGATCAGCAGCCAGACCCCGTCAGTCGGGAGATCTTCCAGCAACGGGCCGTGCAGGGTTTCCGTAGAAAAGCCCGCCTCTTCCAGCTTTTCAGCCAGATGTTCCGCTACGTATTCCGCACCGCCAAGGGTGCTGCCGCTGATAAGGGTAATGTCCGCCATTGATCGCTCGCCCAGATAAAGAGACGGCCATTGTACGCTGTGAACGAGCTGGGATCTACCTGTGGAAAATGTGGGAATGGATTTGCCCGATCACGGGCGGATGGTACGCATGATCGGGTTTTGCAGGGAGATCAGGGTCTCGGTGGACTGAATTTCATCGATTGTTTGGATCTTGTTGATAAGTACCTGCTGGAGGGCGTCGATGGATCGGCACATGACCTTAATAAAGATGCTGTAGTGCCCGGTGGTGTAGTACGCCTCGGTGACTTCATCCAGCGCGTTTAGCTTCGCCAGGGCGGAGGGGTAGTCTTTTGCGCTTTTTAGAATGATGCCGATGAAGCAGCAGACGTCGTAACCCAACTGCTTCGGGCTGACGTCAATGCGCGCGCCGGTAATGATCCCCGCCTGCTTCATCTTCTCTACGCGAACGTGAATGGTTCCCGGGCTGACGCCAAACTGTTTCGCCAGTTCGGCGTAGGCGGTACGGGCATTGGCCATTAACGCCTCCAGAATGCCGCGGTCGAGATTGTCGATCTGATAATTTTCCATAGCTTTTTCTTATGAAGATTAATGAATCACTCTATTCTAGCGCCTTATTTTATCGAATCAAAAGTGAAGGCGGCTTTTTGTTGATGGGTTATTGAATAAGGTGCCATTTCTGTTGCTTAATCAATATCAACAGGACGCAGGAGTATAAATAATGAAAACCGCTTACATCGCAAAACAACGCCAGATCAGTTTCGTAAAATCCCATTTTTCCCGCCAGCTTGAAGAGAAGCTTGGGCTGATTGAAGTCCAGGCCCCGATCCTCAGCCGCGTGGGTGACGGGACGCAGGATAACCTCTCTGGATGCGAAAAAGCGGTACAGGTAAAAGTGAAAACGCTGCCAGACGCCCAGTTCGAAGTGGTTCATTCACTGGCGAAGTGGAAGCGTCAGACCCTGGGACAACATGACTTCAGCGCGGGCGAAGGGCTCTACACGCACATGAAAGCCCTTCGCCCCGATGAAGACCGCCTGTCTCCCATTCATTCCGTTTACGTTGACCAGTGGGACTGGGAGCGCGTGATGGGCGATGGCGAGCGCCACGTTGGCACGCTGAAGTCTACCGTTGAGGCGATCTACGCCGGGATCAAAGCGACCGAAGCGGCCGTAAGCAAAGCATTTGGTCTGGCACCGTTCCTGCCGGAAACGATCCACTTTGTACACAGCCAGGAATTGCTGACCCGTTTCCCGGATCTGGATGCCAAAGGCCGCGAGCGGGCGATCGCCAAAGAGCTCGGTGCGGTGTTCCTGATTGGGATCGGCGGCAAACTGTCTGATGGCAAACGCCACGACGTTCGTGCGCCGGATTATGATGACTGGAGCACCACCGGTGAGGGGGAATTTGCCGGTCTGAACGGCGATATTCTTGTCTGGAACCCGGTACTGGAAGACGCATTCGAGCTTTCTTCTATGGGGATCCGCGTGGATGCTGATGCGCTGAAGCGCCAGCTGGCGGTGACCGGCGATGAAGATCGTCTCAAACTGGAGTGGCACCAGGCGCTGCTGCGTGGGGAAATGCCGCAGACGATTGGCGGCGGTATCGGCCAGTCCCGTCTGACCATGCTGCTGCTTCAGCTGCCCCATATTGGTCAGGTGCAGTGTGGCGTCTGGCCGCAGCAGGTGCGTGAAAGCGTCGGTTCTCTTCTGTAATTAACGCTGCCAGCGTCTGAGCAGGCGGCTACGCAACCCGGTATCAAAGCGCCAGATATGATCGAAGATGCGCATGATGCCGGGTTTTCCATGGGCGGACATCGCCACCGCATGAAAACGGTGCTGATGCACACGCTGTAATTCCTTCACTTTATTGACCACGTCATCCGGCAGCCGCTGGGCAATAAAATCGGATATCACTACCGCGTCAGCGTCATACCAGTCGCCGCCCTGCATCCGCTCTACGATGCTGCGAAAACAGCTGGCCAGATCGGTTCCGCCGCGAAAGCGCTGGCTCAGGAAGCGGATTGCCTGCTCGATCCCCTGCTGGTTCGTCAGCTCATAGCCCACGACTTCGCTGGAGAACAGCATGATGAAGCAGCGGCGGCGATCGGCGAGCGCCACGCGCATCAGCGCCAGACAGAACGCCTTTGCACACTGCTCGTTAAACCCGCCCATGGAGCCGGACGTATCCACGCAGACAATAAATGGCCCGCGCGGCTGTTCGTCAAAATCCTGATGAATGACCGGCCGCTGGCTGACTTTCTCGCGCCAGGCTTCACCGTGCAGCCGGTAGGTGAGGAGCTGTTTTTCCACCAGCCGACGGTAAAACTCGTACTCCAGCTCGGTCATCCCGAGCGTGCTCAGCTCCGTGGGCAGCAGGCGCAGAATATCATCGCTCTGCTGGAGCCCGTCGACCTGCTCCGGTACGGTGGCCGGCTCACGCACCAGGGTGCGGAAGGTTTCCATCGGGGCATCTTTCTTTGGAACCGACTTTGCCTCCCTTGAACGTCCCAGCTGTTCTGCAAGCTTCATCAGCTCGGGCTGCTGCGCCAGAAAATCGCCGTACTTGACGATCAGCTGATAGTCCCCGCGCCGAAGCTGACCGGCGCTCATATCCCAGAGACGCCCTGCCGCGTTCTCATTTTCCACCAGCACCTGCTCAAGCTGGCCGCTTAAGGTCATGCGTTCCTGAACTTCACTGAGCAGCTGTTCGCGCTCTTCATCCAGCAGCTGCTGGTTTAGCGTCGTGGCCTGCACCACCAGGCTGAGACGCCAGCGCTGTAAAAAGAGGGTGTGCAGTGCGGGAGTGAACGTGGCGTTATCCGTGACCAGCCCACGGGCCTGGCTGGCAAACGGGGAGTGGACCTTGTCGAGCAACGTCAGGGTTTGCGGAAGCTGGACGATAAACTGCGACGTGGAAAGTCGCTGGCACTGCTGATAGCAGGCCACTTCTTCCGTTAACTCAGGGGGGACTTCGGTCTCTTTAAACCGTTGACGCAGGTTATCCCGCCAGCGCGGAAGATCGTCGGTCATCGCCTTTTTGAGCTTCGGAAATTTTTCAAAGAAGGCCGCCAGCTGCGGTGAAGCCAGAAGGGTGATCACCACTTCTTCGATCAACCCTTCCTCGCTGACGGCCAGCATGACGTTAAGCGTATCCAGGGTTAGCATTGACGCGCCTGTTTGATCTGCGCGCTGACGTCCTGCAGGCTGGCTTCGATGCGGCCTAACCAGTCGCTATGGATAAAGAGGCATTTTTGCTGCTCGCTAAAGCGGGTGTGCTGCTGGTGCCATTCGGTGTCCAGCGCGTCCAGCTGCTGCTTAATCTCTTCGGGGACGCTCTCAGAGGCGGTTCCCGGAAGCGCAAGACGCGAGCCCTGCAGGCTGACGTCGCGGATCACCAGGTGCTGGCTGCTGTCCACTTCCATGGTCAGCGGCTGCGCGAAACCGATGCCGTTGAGCTTTCCACGGATCTCTCCACCCTTATCCAGCCACTGCGCCAGCGTCTCGCGCTCAATCGTCACGTGCACCACCTGCATGTCATGCAGCTTGAGCGGCTGCTGAAGCAGCAGGGTCAGCGTCGTGCTGGTGAGTTCAGAGGGTAATTCATAGTGCGGTTTGCGGGCGAACATCCCCCCCAAGCGATTCACTTTCAGCGCGGTTTTATCACTTTGCTGCTGCTGAAGCTGGATGCGCCGCTGGGCAATCGCCCCCAGTTGGTTGAGCATCGCCTGCTGTCCCCAGGCGTGTCCGGTCATCAAAACGTCGAGCTGCTGCTGCATCAGATTCATGCCTTCCGCGTCGTGCCAGAGGCAGTCTTTCAGCAGGATCAGATCGATGGGCGCAACGGCATCGCGACCGCTGAACAGGGCGCTGGCCTGCAGCAGGCGGATCGCTTTTTTCCAGCGGCGATCGGAGACATAGGGGGCAGAGGGCAGTAAATCAAGCTGCTGGCGCAGCATGAAGATCAGCTCGAAGACGGAATCAGGCAGCTTAATTTTACCGATCTCTTCCTGCCACTGGTAATACTCCTCGTCTGATACCTGCAATGACGCTGCTACCGGATTCTCGTTCTCATCCTGCTGGCTGACCAGCATGGAACGGAAATTGGACTTATCCTGCACTTTGTCCAGCCACAGGCGGATCAGCATACGGTCATACAGCGCTTCCAGGCTGCTGTCGGCTTCAGGCAGTTCGTTTGAGGCGGCCACCAGCAGGCGCATCGGGATTTTCTCTTCACTGGTGCCGTTGCGGAACCGACGTTCGTTTATCGCCGTGAGCAGGGTGTTCAGAATGGCCGGGCCGGCTTTCCAGATCTCATCAAGGAAGACAATTTCTGCCTCAGGCAGATACCCCGTCGTCAGGCGCTCGTAGCGTCCTTCATCTTTCAGCGCCTGAATGGAAAGGGGGCCAAACACCTCTTCCGGGGTGGAAAAGCGGGTCATCAGGTATTCAAACGCGCGGGCGTTCTTAAAAGCAAACTTAAGCCTGCGGGCAATCAGGCTTTTGGCGATGCCCGGCGGCCCAAGCAGAAACACGCTTTCACCGCTCAATGCTGCCAGTAAACAGAGGCGAATGGCGTGGCTACGCTCGAAAAGGCCTTTCTCCAGCGCGCTGCTGAGGCGGGAAATTCTTTCTGCTAATAAATGTGAGTGAGCCATAATAGTTTTGCATCCTTTCGCCGTCGTGGCGGCCAATTGAAGCGAGTATAGACGTTTCAGTCAGGGCTGGTAATAGGCTGAAGTGCGGCGCAATTTTCTTTGCGCTACATTAATGCGGTTGCATTTAGGGGTACGATTTTGCAATGAATCGTGCATACTGTGCGCTTTTTGTGGGCCAAGGGACCAGGAACACATTTGTTATTTAAACGAAAAGACTAGTCTATGAGCACTGATAATAAGCAATCATTACCCGCAATTACGCTTGCGGCGATCGGGGTTGTCTACGGTGATATCGGCACCAGCCCGCTTTATACGCTTCGTGAATGTTTGTCCGGCCAGTTTGGCTTTGGTGTTGAGCGCGATGCCGTGTTTGGCTTCCTGTCCCTCATCTTCTGGCTGCTGATTCTGGTCGTTTCCGTTAAGTATCTCTCCTTCGTTATGCGCGCTGATAACGCGGGCGAAGGCGGTATCCTGACCCTGATGTCCCTTGCAGGGCGCAACACCTCCGCCAGAATGACCTCCGTGCTGGTGATTATCGGCCTGATTGGCGGCAGCTTCTTCTACGGAGAGGTGGTTATCACGCCCGCGATTTCGGTCCTCTCGGCGATAGAGGGGCTGGAGATCATCGCGCCACAGCTTGATACGTGGGTGGTCCCGCTGGCGATAATCGTGTTGACGCTGCTGTTTGTGATCCAGAAGCACGGTACCGGGCTGGTGGGAAAACTGTTTGCGCCGATTATGCTGGCCTGGTTCCTGATCCTGGCGGCGCTCGGTTTACGCAGCATTATCGCGAACCCGGAAGTGCTGCATGCGCTGAACCCATACTGGGCCGTGCATTTCTTCCTCGAATACAAAGTAGTTTCCTTCGTGGCGCTGGGGGCGGTCGTGCTCTCCATCACCGGTGTGGAAGCGCTGTATGCGGATATGGGTCACTTCGGAAAGCTGCCTATCCGCGTGGCCTGGTTTTTGGTTGTGCTGCCGTCGCTGGTGCTCAACTACTTCGGCCAGGGCGCGCTGTTGCTCAAAAACCCGGAGGCGATTAAGAACCCGTTCTTCCTGCTGGCGCCTGACTGGGCGCTGGTGCCGATGCTGATCCTGGCGACGCTGGCGACCGTCATTGCCTCTCAGGCGGTGATTTCCGGCGTGTTTTCTCTGACGCGCCAGGCCGTGCGTCTGGGGTATCTCTCACCGATGCGCATCATTCATACCTCAGAGATGGAGTCGGGCCAGATCTACATCCCGTTCGTTAACTGGCTGCTCTACTTCGCTGTTGTGATTGTGATTGTCAGCTTCGAGCACTCCAGCAACCTGGCGGCGGCGTACGGTATTGCGGTAACCGGCACCATGGTGCTGACATCGCTTCTCTCCACCACGGTGGCATACCGTAACTGGCACTGGAATAAGTTCCTCGTGGCGATGATTCTGGTGGGCTTCCTGTGCATTGACGTGCCGCTGTTCTCCGCGAACCTCGACAAGATTGTCTCCGGCGGCTGGCTGCCGCTGACGCTGGGGCTGGTGATGTTCATCGTCATGACCACCTGGAAAAGCGAGCGCTTCCGCCTGCTGCGCCGTATGCATGAGCACGGGAATTCTCTGGAGGCGATGATCGCGTCGCTGGAGAAATCCCCGCCGGTCCGCGTGCCCGGCACCGCGGTGTATATGTCTCGCGCCCTGAACGTGATCCCGTTTGCGCTGATGCATAACCTCAAGCACAACAAAGTGCTGCACGAGCGCGTGATCCTGCTGACGCTGCGTACCGAAGATGCGCCATATGTTCACAACGTGCGCCGCGTGCAGATTGAGCAGCTCTCCCCGACCTTCTGGCGCGTGGTGGCAAGCTACGGCTGGCGCGAAACGCCGAACGTGGAAGAGGTGTTCCACCGCTGCGGTCTGGAAGGCTTAAGCTGCCGGATGATGGAGACGTCGTTCTTTATGTCCCACGAGTCGCTGATCATCGGTAAGCGCCCGTGGTACCTGCGCCTGCGCGGTAAGCTGTATCTCATCCTGCAACGTAACGCCCTGCGTGCGCCTGACCAGTTTGAGATCCCGCCTAACCGCGTGATAGAGCTGGGTACGCAGGTCGAGATTTAAGTCCTTTCGAAAATGCCGGGTGGCGCTGCGCTTACCCGGCCTACCAAACCCGTAGGCCCGCGCAAGCGAAGCGCCGCCGGGCAATATCTCCCATCAATATTTCACTTAGCGAAACGTTTCGACGTCGATCACAAATCTGTTACGTCATGGTGGTTTTCTGAACATTTCTGAGGCTACACTTCTTTTAGCGAAACGTTTCGCTAGTGGAGCAAGAAAATGAAGAAAGGCACTGTACTCAACTCAGAAATCTCGTCGGTGATTTCCCGTCTTGGGCATACCGATACGCTGGTGGTTTGCGATGCAGGCTTACCGGTTCCGCGCAGCACAACCCGTATTGATATGGCGTTAACGCAGGGCGTACCTTCGTTTATGCAGGTACTGGACGTGGTGACCGCGGAGATGCAGGTTGAGGCGGCCATTCTCGCGGCGGAAATCAAACAACATAATCCGCAGCTCCACGAAACGTTGCTCAGCCATCTTGAGCAGCTGCAACAACACCAGGGAAACACCATCGAAATTCGTTACACAACGCACGAACAATTCAAACAACAAACCGCAGACAGTCAGGCGGTGATTCGCAGCGGGGAGTGTTCCCCGTATGCGAATATCATTCTCTGTGCTGGCGTCACCTTCTGAGGCCATCATGGACGCATTACTGCAACTCAAAGGGATCGATAAGTCGTTCCCGGGCGTAAAAGCCCTCTCCGGCGCGGCGCTGAACGTTTACCCCGGGCGCGTAATGGCGCTGGTGGGCGAAAACGGCGCCGGCAAATCCACCATGATGAAAGTGCTGACCGGTATCTATCAACGCGATGCCGGTTCACTCCTCTGGCTGGGTAAAGAAACCACCTTCACTGGCCCGAAATCTTCTCAGGAAGCGGGTATCGGCATTATTCACCAGGAGCTGAACCTGATCCCGCAGCTCACCATTGCGGAGAACATCTTCCTCGGTCGTGAATTCGTTAACCGCTTCGGCAAGATCGACTGGAAAACCATGTATGCCGAAGCCGACAAGCTGCTGGCGAAATTGAATCTGCGCTTTAAGAGCGACCGCCTGGTCGGCGATCTCTCCATCGGCGATCAGCAGATGGTGGAAATCGCGAAGGTGCTGAGCTTTGAGTCGAAGGTCATCATTATGGATGAACCGACCGACGCCCTGACCGATACCGAAACCGAATCCCTGTTCCGCGTTATCCGCGAGCTGAAATCGCAGGGGCGCGGGATTGTCTATATTTCTCACCGCATGAAAGAGATCTTTGAAATCTGCGATGACGTCACCGTTTTCCGCGACGGGCAGTTTATTGCCGAGCGCGAAGTGGCCACGCTGACCGAAGATACGCTCATCGAAATGATGGTGGGACGTAAGCTGGAAGATCAGTATCCGCATCTGGATAAAGCGCCGGGTGAGATCCGCCTGAAGGTGGACAACCTCTGCGGTCCGGGTGTGAACGACGTCACCTTTACATTGCGCCAGGGCGAGATCCTGGGCGTGGCGGGCCTGATGGGCGCGGGACGAACCGAGCTGATGAAAGTGTTGTACGGCGCACTGCCGCGCACCAGTGGGTATGTCACCCTCGACGGCCATGAAGTGGTCACCCGCTCCCCGCAGGATGGTCTGGCGAACGGCATCGTCTATATCTCCGAAGACCGCAAACGCGACGGCTTAGTGCTGGGCATGTCGGTAAAAGAGAACATGTCCCTGACCGCGCTGCGCTATTTCAGCCATAGCGGCGGCAGCCTGAAGCATAAAGACGAGCAGCAGGCGGTCAGCGATTTTATCCGTCTCTTTAATGTTAAAACGCCGTCGATGGAGCAGGCGATTGGCCTGTTGTCCGGCGGGAATCAGCAGAAAGTGGCGATTGCTCGCGGGCTGATGACGCGCCCGAAAGTGTTGATCCTCGATGAGCCAACCCGCGGCGTGGACGTGGGGGCGAAGAAAGAGATCTATCAGCTGATTAACCAGTTCAAGGCCGACGGTCTGAGCATCATTCTGGTCTCTTCCGAGATGCCAGAAGTATTGGGCATGAGCGATCGCATTATCGTCATGCATGAAGGGCATCTCGGCGGTGAATTCACTCGCGAGCAGGCCACCCAGGAAGTTCTGATGGCTGCCGCTGTGGGCAAGCTTAATCGCGTGAATCAGGAGTAAGAAGATGACTACCCAGGCTGTTTCTGGTCGCCGCTATTTCACAAAGGCGTGGCTGATGGAACAAAAATCGCTCATTGCCCTGCTGGTGCTGATCGCGATTGTGTCGACCATGAGCCCGAATTTCTTCACCGTAAATAACCTGTTCAACATTCTGCAGCAGACGTCGGTGAACGCCATTATGGCGGTCGGCATGACGCTGGTGATTTTGACCTCAGGGATCGATCTGTCCGTCGGTTCCCTGCTGGCCCTCACCGGCGCGATCGCCGCTTCGCTTGTCGGGATTGAAGTCAACGCGCTGGTGGCCGTGGCCGCGGCTCTGGCGGCAGGCGCGGCGATTGGTGCCGTCACCGGCGTGATTGTGGCAAAAGGGCGCGTTCAGGCGTTCATCGCGACGCTGGTGATGATGCTGCTGCTGCGCGGTGTGACCATGGTGTATACCAACGGCAGCCCGGTCAATACCGGCTTCACCGATAACGCCGATCTGTTTGGCTGGTTCGGTATCGGTCGCCCGCTGGGTGTCCCGACCCCGGTCTGGATCATGGCTATCGTCTTCCTGGCGGCGTGGTACATGCTGCACCATACCCGTCTGGGTCGTTATATCTATGCGCTGGGCGGTAACGAAGCGGCAACGCGCTTGTCCGGGATTAGCGTTAATAAAGTCAAAGTTATCGTGTACTCCCTGTGCGGTCTGCTGGCGTCACTGGCGGGCATCATCGAAGTGGCGCGCCTCTCTTCCGCGCAGCCGACGGCGGGTACGGGGTATGAGCTGGATGCTATTGCAGCAGTGGTTCTGGGCGGTACGAGTCTGGCGGGCGGTAAAGGTCGCATTGTTGGGACATTGATCGGCGCACTGATTCTCGGTTTCCTGAATAATGGTTTGAATTTGTTAGGTGTTTCCTCCTATTACCAGATGATCGTTAAGGCAGTGGTGATTTTGCTGGCGGTACTGGTAGACAACAAAAAACAGTAACTGACGACACTACAGGACATCTTAGATATGAACATGAAAAAACTGGCTACCCTGGTTTCCGCTGTCGCGCTGAGCGCAACCGTAAGTGCTAACGCCATGGCGAAAGATACCATCGCGCTGGTTGTCTCTACGCTGAACAACCCGTTCTTCGTCTCCCTGAAGGATGGAGCGCAGAAAGAAGCGGATAAACTGGGCTACAACCTGGTGGTACTGGATTCACAGAACAACCCGGCGAAAGAGCTGGCTAACGTTCAGGACTTAACCGTTCGTGGCACCAAAATTCTGCTGATCAACCCAACCGATTCTGATGCCGTAGGCAACGCCGTGAAGATGGCAAACCAGGCGAAAATTCCTGTGATCACCCTGGACCGTCAGGCAACCAAAGGCGACGTAGTGAGCCATATCGCGTCTGACAACGTGCTGGGCGGCAAAATCGCGGGTGACTACATTGCGAAGAAAGCCGGCGAAGGCGCGAAAGTCATCGAACTGCAGGGGATTGCCGGTACGTCTGCCGCCCGCGAGCGTGGCGAAGGCTTCCAGCAGGCGGTTGCAGCGCACAAGTTCAACGTGCTGGCTAGCCAGCCGGCAGACTTCGACCGTACTAAAGGTCTGAACGTCATGCAGAACCTACTGACCGCACATCCTGACGTGCAGGCGGTATTCGCGCAGAACGACGAAATGGCGCTGGGTGCGCTGCGCGCTCTGCAGACTGCAGGTAAATCTGATGTGATGGTTGTCGGATTTGACGGCACGCCGGATGGTGAAAAAGCAGTAAACGATGGCAAACTGGCTGCGACCATCGCTCAGCTGCCTGAGCAGATTGGCGCGACTGGCGTTGAAACTGCCGACAAAGTGCTGAAGGGCGAAAAAGTTCAGGCTAAATACCCTGTTGACCTGAAACTGGTTATCAAGCAGTAAAAGGCGAATCAGGCCGTCACTGGCGGCCTGAGGGACACCAATAAAGAAAAGTGTGGCATACGCCACCGGGTAACACCGGTGGCGCTCTCAGATGGACAACCCAACCATGAAAACCGCAGGCAACCTCGTCGTCCTTGGCAGTATCAATGCCGATCACATTCTTAACCTTGAATCGTTCCCTGCACCGGGCGAAACCGTCACGGGTAACCAGTATCAGGTCGCATTCGGCGGTAAAGGGGCAAACCAGGCCGTCGCTGCCGGTCGCAGCGGGGCGAATATTGCGTTTATCGCCTGCACGGGTGATGACGATACCGGCGAGCGCGTACGCAAGCAGCTGGCGAGCGACAACATCGATATCGCACCGGTCAGCGTTGTTGCAGGGGAATCTACCGGCGTGGCGCTGATTTTCGTCAACGCAGAAGGTGAGAATGTCATCGGTATTCATGCTGGCGCTAACGCAGCGCTGACGACGGAGCGCGTGGAAGCGCAACGTGCAATCATTGGCGGCGCCGAGGCCCTGCTGATGCAGCTGGAGTCGCCGGTTGAAAGCGTGCTGGCCGCGGCCAAAATTGCGCATGAAAATCATACCACTGTCGTACTTAACCCGGCCCCAGCCCGTGTATTATCAGACGAGCTGCTGGCGCTGGTGGATATCATCACGCCGAACGAAACCGAAGCCGAAAAGCTGACGGGCATTCGCGTAGAAAACGATGACGATGCCGCGAGAGCCGCGCGTGCGCTGCACGACAAAGGCATCAGAACCGTGATCATCACCCTGGGCAGCCGTGGGGTATGGGCAAGCGTAAACGGTGAAGGCCGTCGCGTGCCGGGCTTTAAGGTGAAGGCGATTGATACCATCGCAGCGGGAGACACCTTCAATGGTGCGCTGGTGACCGCGTTGCTGGAAGGCAAGAAAATGGATGATGCGATCCGCTTCGCGCATGCCGCTGCCGCGATTGCGGTGACGCGCAAGGGCGCTCAGCCTTCCGTTCCGTGGCGTAAAGAGATCGATGAATTCTTAAGTCAGCAGGGGTAACGCTTGGCCACAATGAAAGATGTCGCCCGCCTGGCGGGCGTTTCTACCTCGACGGTGTCTCACGTCATTAATAACGATCGCTTCGTCAGCGAGGCGATTCGGGAAAAAGTCGAAGCGGCAGTAAAAGATCTCAACTATGCGCCGTCTGCACTGGCGCGCAGCCTTAAGCTCAACCAGACGCGTACGATCGGTATGCTGATCACCGCCAGTACCAACCCCTTTTATTCTGAGCTGGTTCGCGGCGTGGAGCGCAGCTGCTTCGAGCGTGGCTACAGCCTGGTGCTGTGCAATACCGAAGGGGACGAGCAGCGCATGAACCGTAACCTGGAAACGCTGATGCAAAAACGCGTCGACGGGCTACTGCTGCTGTGTACCGAAACGCACCAGCCGTCGAAAGAGATTATCCAGCGCTATCCCTCCATTCCCACGGTGATGATGGACTGGGCGCCGTTCGACGGCACCAGCGACCTCATTCAGGATAATTCTCTGCTGGGGGGGGATATGGCCACCCAGTATCTGATCGATAAAGGCTATACCCGCATTGCCTGTATTACCGGTCCGCTGGACAAAACCCCGGCGCGTTTGCGTCTGGAAGGATATCTCGCCGCGATGGCGCGGGCGGGACTTTCCGTGCCGGAAGGGTACCGTATTACCGGTGATTTTGAGTTTCACGGTGGTTTTGAAGCGATGCAGACGCTGCTGGCGCAACCGCAGCGTCCGCAGGCGGTGTTTATCGGCAACGACGCCATGGCGTTTGGCGCCTATCAGGCGTTATATCAGGCCGGTTTGCGCGTTCCCCATGATATGGCGGTAATCGGCTACGATGATATCGAGCTGGCCAGCTATATGACGCCGCCGCTCACCACCATTCATCAGCCAAAAGATGAACTGGGCGAGCTGGCCATCGATGTGTTGATCCACCGAATGGCTCAGCCCACGCTGCAGCAGCAGCGCCTGCAGCTTACTCCTGTTCTGATGGAACGCGGTTCGGTTTAGCTTTCTCTTTGTGACGCTCTTTAATCAGGTTTCGGCCGTCTTTCGGTTTTAACAGCATAAAGACCAGCGCTGAAACGACGGTGAGTGCGCCCATGGTGATAAAGGTATAGTGGAACTGCTCGACGGTGTTCGCGCTGTCGAAACCTTCATAAAACCGCAGTACCGCCGCGCTCACTGCAACCCCTAAACTGATCGACAGCTGCTGTGTGACTGCCAGCACGCTGTTGCCGCTACTGGCGTTCTCGTCGGTCAGATCCGCAAGGGTGATGGTGTTCATCGATGTGAACTGCGTCGACATCGCCATGCCCAGCACAAACAGCGGCAGGATCAGCATCCAGACGGGAAGCGAGGCGGACTGCAGCGAGAACTGCGCAATCATCAGACCGATAAAGACCGTCACGCCAACCAGCGTTTTGCGATAGCCAAACCAGCGTAGCACCTGCGTCACGGTCGATTTTGCCAGAATCGAGCCCATCGCCGTGGGCGCCATCATGCAGCCGGCAATCAGTGCCGGATAGCCGAAACCAACCTGCAGCATCAGCGGCATCAGGAACGGTACGCAGCCCGTCCCCAGACGCGAGGCAATGTTTCCCGCGATCCCGACGGAAAACGTTCGGGTGTTGAAGAGCCCAAGAGAGATTAACGGCATCGGATGGCGGCGCGCATGACGTATATAAAGAAGGAAAAGCAGAATCCCGGCGAGGATAACGGAGAGCGCCATCCACGTCGCGACGATCTTCTCGCCAAACAGCTCCATCCCGCTGGAGAAGAGCACCAGGCTCAGGCCAAACAGGAAGAAGCCGCCCATATCGAAACTGCGCCTTGGCGTGGTGAAGTTCGGCATATATTTGCGGGCATACAGCAGCCCCGCTACGCCAATCGGAATATTAATCAGGAAGATCCAGTGCCAGCTTGCCCATGTGACAAACACGCCACCGAGTACCGGGCCAAGTATCGGCCCTACCAAACCCGGCATGGTGACGAAGTTAAGCACGGGAAGCAGTTCGCTTCGCGGGTAGGCTCGCAGCAGGGCAAGACGTGCCACGGGCATCATCATCGCACCGCCAATGCCCTGTAATACGCGGAAGATAACCAGCTCCGTTAAGGACGAGGAGAGCGCACAGGCCAGCGAACCGAGCGTAAAGAGCGTTACGGCCAGCATGAAAACTCTGCGGGTGCCGAAGCGGTCGGCCAGCCAGCCGCTAACAGGGATCAGCATCGCGACCGTCAGGGTATAGCTGATGATGGCGGACTGCATCGCCAGCGGGGAACGGTTGAGGCTTTGCGCAATAGCGGGAAGCGCGGTGTTGAGGATGGTGGCATCCAGTGCCTGCATAAAAAACGCCATGGCTGCAATCCACGGCAATCCGGCCATGCTGCGCGCTTTTTTCTTTGTCATGTATTTACCTGCTGGTGGGTTGGCGCAGCCAGCAATGCCTGGCACGCACTCAGGGCTCGCTGCCCGTCGCTTTCCTGAATGGCATCCACTATCGCCTGGTGCCATTCCAGTTTTACCACGTCGTCTTGTGTAATAGAGGTAAAGTAAGTGTGGTACACCGAATGGAATAAAGAGGCAAAAGAGGTGAGGAACGGATTGGCGCTCATCATATAGATATGTTCATGCCAGGCCATATCGACCTCAACCCAGCGTTCGCGGTTGAAGTGTTTTTTCAGGAACACCATCTCTTCCATCAACGCGTTAAGCTGCGCTTTCTGCTCTGCTGTTCCAAGCGTGGCAGCAAGCAGACATGCCTGAGGCTCAAGGCTACTGCGCATTACCAGAAAGTGATCGATAACCTGATGAAAGTTGTCTTCCGTCATCCACCAGGAGAGCAGCTCCTGATCGAGAAAATTCCAGTTACTTTGTGGCATCACGCGTGTGCCAATACGAGGACGCGGAAGCACCATTCCTTTCGCCGTCAGGGTTTTCACCGCTTCGCGCACGGCGGTACGGCTCACCCCAAACTGCTCACCCAGCTCCATTTCACCCGGCAGGATGCTTCCCGGGGCATATTTACCCGCTAAAATCCGCTGAGCCAGCTTTTCGGCCAGCACATAAGACAGGTTTTTTTGGGCGGCCAGCTGTTGCGCGCTTAATGGCATCGCTTTTATTCCTTAAAGATTCATGCTGATAATTATGCCACCGTGAATGTGATTGTGGTTGCAGATACATCAAATAGAACAATTTGTAGCTTGATTTCACCTCTATTGGTGAAAAAAAACGCGGATGGAAACTTTTTTTAAATTTCCTCTTGTCACATCAGAATAACTCCCTATAATGCGCCTCCACTGACACGGAACAACGGCACACACGCCGCCGGGTCAGCAGAGAATAGCGAAAATAAACGCTTGACTCTGAAGCGGGAAAGCGTAATATGCACACCCCGCGCCGCAGCGAAAACGAAGCGGCACTGCTCTTTAACAATTTATCAGACAATCTGTGTGGGCACTCAAAGTGACATGGATTCTTAACGTCCTCGGACGAAAAATGAATACCAAGTCTCTGAGTGAACATGCGTAATT
>NZ_VDAF01000021.1:0-81435 GCF_019584525.1 Enterobacter sp. EC_50
TGCCCACACAGATTGTCTGATAAATTGTTAAAGAGCAGTGCCGCTTCGTTTTCGCTGCGGCGCGGGGTGTGCATATTACGCTTTCCCGCTTCAGAGTCAAGCGTTTATTTTCGCTTTTCTCTGCTGACCCGGCGGCGTGTGTGCCGTTGTTCCGTGTCAGTGGAGGCGCATTATAGGGAGTTATTCTGAAGTGACAAGCACAAAATACAAAAAACTTTTCGTTCGCTCACTTTTCAAACTTAACGCTTATTTAAGTCGCGAATCGCCCGTTAAATGTGCGATTTCCCGCGCAAAACTGGCTACCTGCGACCAGTCGGTATAAACCACTTCTTTACGCGTATCGGTTTCTCCCCCCGTCATCTTCATAATTAGACGGATCATAAAGCGGTCATACCAGCGGTAGCGAGGGTAGCGCAGCGCGCCGGCAAAAACGGCGCACAGGTCTGGCTGCCACGGCGAGCTGAGTAAAAACTTGCGCGTGTAGCTGTTGGTCTGTGGCGTGCGCTTCTCCGCTTTACGCGCAACCAGATTGACCGAGTAAAACGCGCCTGGCATTTTGTTGAGTACTGCCGTGTGCTTTTTCACAAAGCGATCCAGCGCCGGATGGAAATGCCCGTAACGAATAGATGCACCAATCACCACGCGGTCGTAATCCTGCCAGGCAATCTGTTCCGCACGGTTCAGGTTCACCACATCCGAGTAAATACCCAACTCTTTTAATTCCGATGCAAGGTATGCGGCAATCTCACGCGTTTGTCCGTCTCGCGTAGAGAAAAGAATCAATGTTTTCATCAACGGCTCCTTACTCGCGCCAGAATGTAGGGGTGAACAGCACCAGCAGCGTAAAGACCTCAAGACGACCAAACAGCATATTGGCGATGAGGATCCATTTCGCGACCGGGTTCATACTGGCAAAGTTATCCGCCACCACGCCCAGGCCAGGCCCGAGGTTATTCAATGTTGCGACGACGGACGCAAAGGCGGAGAAATCATCCACTCCCGTCGCGATAATCGCCAGCATACTGACGATAAAGACCAGCGCATACGCCGAGAAGAATCCCCACACCGCTTCGAGGATACGTTCCGGCAGCGCGCGGTTCCCCAGCTTGATGCTGTAGACCGCATTGGGGTGGACGAGACGCTTCAGCTCACGGTTGCCCTGCTTGAACAGCAGCAGAATACGGATCACCTTCAGACCACCGCCCGTCGACCCCGCACAGCCGCCGATAAACGCGGAACAGAGCAGAAGCACCGGCAGGAACAGCGGCCAACGGGCGATGCTGTCCGTGGTAAACCCGGCGGTCGTCGCCATCGACACCACCTGGAAGAAGGCCTGGTTTAGCGTGGTCAACGCGGAGTTATAGACATCATGGAACCACAGCACCAGCGTACAGATGATCACCAGCGTCAGCTGGACCCCAATGAACATGCGGAACTCAGGGTCACGCCAGTACACCTTCAGGCTGCGCCCGCTCAGTAAAGAGAAATGCAGGCCGTAGTTACAGCCGGAGATCAGCAGGAAAATGGCAATGATAGTGTTAATCGTTGGGCTGTCGAAATAGCCCACGCTGGCATCGTGGGTGGAGAACCCGCCGATGGCAATCGTCGCAAAACTGTGTCCGATAGCATCAAACGCAGGCATCCCGGCAAACCATAGCGCCAGCGCACAGGCTACCGTCAGCAAGACATAAATCAGCCACAGGGTTTTCGCCGTCTCGGCAATACGCGGCCGCATCTTGTTATCTTTCAGCGGTCCTGGCATTTCGGCGCGATAGAGCTGCATCCCCCCGACGCCCAGAATCGGCAGGATGGCCACCGCCAGGACGATGATCCCCATACCGCCAAACCACTGCAGCATCTGGCGATAAAAGAGAATCGCGTGCGGCAGCGAATCCAGCCCCACCAGCGTCGTGGCCCCGGTCGTCGTTAAGCCGGAGAAGGATTCAAAAAAGGCATCCGTGATGCTCAGGTTAGGCTGTTCAGAGAAGATAAAGGGCAACGAACCGACGCTCCCCAACACCGTCCAGAATAGGACCACAATCAGAAAGCCTTCGCGAGATTTCAGCTCACCTTTCTGACGACGGTTCGGCCACCACAGCAGGGAGCCGATCGCCAGCGCGACAAAGAAGGTCTGGGTAAATGCCCGCCCCGCCCCGTCCCGGTAGATAAGCGCCACCAGTCCAGGGATAATCATCGTCCCGGAAAAGAGTATGACCAGCAGTCCAACGATTCGGGTTATGGCACGAAAATGCATCTCTGCCGCTTCCTTTGGTATTCAAAAGTGAGGTGGGGATTATTCTTCAATCGGCAGCAATTGCAACGAACCACGACTAAAATCAGCCAGTTTTGCTGAAAAAGCAGCCAGTTCCGCCTGAGGAAGCGCCACGCGTAATTGCACCATCGCCTGATATTCACTGTGTGCGATGACACCGTTAAACTGCCTCAGCAGCGCTTCAATACCCGAGAGCTGGGCGTAATCGCATAACAAAGTATATTCGGTGAGAGGCGTTTTGCGGGTGGTCTTCAGGATATTCAGTGCCTGCTGAACGCCGCCGCCATACGCTTTTACCAGCCCACCCGTACCTAACAGGATGCCGCCGTAGTAGCGCACCACCACGGCGGTAATTTCACCCACGCCGCTACCCATCAGCTGCGAGAGCATGGGTTTACCGGCCGTGCCCGCCGGTTCACCGTCATCGGAAAACCCCAGCTGCTGCGAATCGTCCGGCGGCCCTGCTACCCACGCCACGCAGTGGTGACGGGCGTCAGGATGCTCAGCCCGGACGGAATCGACAAACGCTTTTGCCGCCTCTACGCCGTCGGTATGCGCCAGCAGCGTAATAAAGCGGCTTTTCTTGATTTCCTCAACAAAGGTGACCGGTTCAGCCGGTATCAGCCAGCTTTCCATCAGGCCAGCTTCAGGTCTCGCGTCATATTCTCGATACCGTTTTCGTGAATCACCACGTTATCTTCGATACGAATGCCGCCAAACGGCTTCAGCGCGTCAATTTTTGCCCAGTTGAAGTGCTTGCTGAACTGGCCTTCACGCCACGGCGCCAGCAGGGATTCGATAAAGTAGATCCCCGGTTCAATCGTCAACACCATGCGCGGCTCCAGAATACGGGTGCAGCGCAGGTAAGGATATTTAGACGGTGCCGCCAGGTGCGTACCGGTATCATCCTGCATAAAGCCTGCAACGTCGTGCACCTGCAGGCCCAGCGGGTGGCCGATACCGTGCGGCATAAATGGCCCGGTCAGATCGTTCTCGACCATCGCCTCTTCGCTCATGTCTTTCACAACCTGATGCTTACGCAGCAGTTTAGCAATGCGCTGATGGAACTGGATGTGGTAGTCCACATAGCTGGTTCCCGCCTTCATGGTGCCAATCAGCGCCAGCTGTTCATCGTTCACGTCTTTGATTAGCTGTGCAAAATCGGTATCCGCATTTGCCGCCCAGGTACGGGTCAGATCGGCCGCGTAGCCGTTGTACTCTGCCCCTGCGTCCAGCAGGAAGCTGCGCATTTCTGAAGGAACCTGGTGATCCAGTTTGGTGTAGTGCAGGACGGACGCGTGCTCGTTGAGCGCGACAATGTTGCTGTACGGCACGTCGGTGTCGCGATGACCGGTGGCGGTCAGGTACGCCTGGTTGATGTCGAACTCGCTCATGCCGGACTGGAAGGCTTCATGCGCCGCACGGTGACCGTTTACCGCGGTCTTTTGCGCTTCACGCATGCAGTAAAGTTCGTAGTCGGTTTTATACGCGCGGTAATAGTGGAGGTAATCCAGCACCCCTTTCGGGTTGAGCTTGTCTGCCGCAATATCCAGGCTTAATGCACGCTCCGGAACAGGGCCAATATAAGCGATGTTGCCACGCGCGGCAGGCAGCTGGCCGCCAATGCCGTCCGCTTTTGGCAGCGCAATGACCTCAATTTCTTCCGTCCAGAAAGAGGTCGGCAGCGGCTCAACGTTGTGCCAGTAATCGACCGGCAGGTAGAACCACAGTTTCGGCTTGTTCACACCATCCACCAGCAGCCAGCAGTTGGGAACCTGCGTCACCGGCACCCAGGCCTTAAACTGTGGGTTCACCTTAAACGGATAAGCGTGGTCATCCAGAAAGGTATTCATCAGCTCGCCGGAGTGGATCAGCAGCGCATCCAGCTTAAAGCGGGCCAGTACATCGCGGGTACGTTCCTGTAGGGTAACGATATGATTTTTATAAAGCGAAGCCAGTGAGTCCATCATTATTCCTTTCGTTTTTTGACCTCAAGTCATCGCATCTTAGCACACCTCACTCCGCCTGCGTGATTTCCACCGACCGTGATCAATGCAGCAATTTCTTAATGAGTAATTTGCATTTTATTAACATAAATCCCACACTCCGACTCATCTGGTATGACCAGATCCACTTGCTGGATTCAGGAGACTGACATGCTCTACAAAGGCGACACCCTGTACCTCAACTGGCTGGAAGATGGCATTGCCGAACTCGTGTTCGATGCCCCCGGCTCAGTCAATAAGCTCGATACCGCGACGGTGGCCAGTCTTGGCCAGGCGCTGGATGTTCTGGAAAAACAAACTGAATTAAAAGGGCTGCTGCTGCGCTCGAACAAAGCGGCCTTTATCGTCGGTGCCGATATCACCGAATTCCTTTCGCTCTTCCTGGTGCCTGAAGAACAGCTGAGCCAGTGGCTGCACTTTGCCAATAGCGTCTTTAATCGTCTGGAAGATCTGCCTGTCCCGACCATTTCCGCCGTTAACGGCTATGCGCTGGGCGGCGGCTGTGAGTGCGTGCTCGCGACCGACTACCGCCTGGCGACGCCGGATCTGCGCATCGGCCTGCCGGAAACCAAGCTGGGCATCATGCCGGGCTTTGGCGGCTCCGTCCGTATGCCGCGCATGCTGGGCGCCGACAGCGCGCTGGAGATCATTGCCGCGGGTAAAGACGTCGGCGCCGAACAGGCGCAGAAAATTGGCCTGGTCGACGGCGTCGTGAAACCGGAGAAGCTTATTGAAGGCGCACTCGCCATTCTGCGTCAGGCCATTAGCGGCGAGCTCGACTGGAAGGCCAAACGCCAGCCGAAGCTGGAACCGTTAAAACTCAGCAAGATTGAAGCCACCATGAGCTTCACCATCGCCAAAGGCATGGTGATGCAGACGGCGGGTAAACACTACCCGGCGCCGATCGCGGCGGTGAAAACCATTGAAGCGGCTGCCCGTTTCGGGCGCGATGAAGCGCTGAAGCTCGAAAATCAGAGCTTTGTCCCGCTGGCGCACACCAATGAAGCGCGCGCGCTGGTCGGTATCTTCCTGAACGATCAGTTCGTAAAAGGGAAAGCCAAACAGCTGACCAAAAACGTTGAGACGCCAAAACATGCGGCGGTACTCGGCGCGGGCATTATGGGTGGCGGCATCGCCTACCAGTCTGCCTGGAAAGGCGTGCCGGTGGTGATGAAAGACATCAACGAGAAATCCCTGACGCTGGGCATGACCGAAGCGGCCAAGCTGCTGAATAAACAGCTGGAACGCGGAAAAATTGACGGACTGAAGCTCGCAGGCGTGATCTCCACCATTCAGCCCGTGCTGGAATACAGCGGTTTCGATCGTGTCGACGTGGTGGTCGAAGCCGTCGTCGAGAATCCGAAAGTGAAAAAAGCGGTGCTGGCGGAAACGGAAGACAAGGTTCGCCCGGGTACCGTTCTGGCCTCTAACACCTCCACCATTCCAATCAGCGAACTGGCGAGCGTGCTGAAGCGTCCGGAAAACTTCTGCGGTATGCACTTCTTCAACCCGGTACACCGTATGCCGCTGGTCGAAGTGATCCGCGGGGAAAAAACCTCAGACGACACCATCGCCAAAGTGGTGGCATGGGCCAGCAAGATGGGCAAAACGCCGATCGTCGTTAACGACTGCCCGGGCTTCTTCGTCAACCGCGTGCTGTTCCCTTACTTCGCCGGTTTTAGCCAGCTGCTGCGCGACGGCGCGGACTTCCGCAAAATCGACAAAGTGATGGAAAAACAGTTCGGCTGGCCGATGGGCCCGGCGTATCTGCTGGACGTTGTGGGCATTGATACCGCCCACCACGCCCAGGCGGTGATGGCGGCAGGTTTCCCGCAGCGCATGCAGAAAGACTATCGCGACGCGATTGACGCGCTGTTCGACGCTAACCGCTTCGGTCAGAAAAACGGCCTGGGCTTCTGGCGCTATAAAGAAGACAGCAAAGGCAAACCGAAGAAAGAAGAAGATCCGGCGGTGGATGGCCTGCTGGCCGACGTCAGTCAGCCAAAACGCGACTTCACCGACGATGAAATCATCGCCCGGATGATGATCCCGATGATTAACGAAGTGGTGCGTTGCCTCGAAGAAGGCATTATCGCCAGCCCGGCAGAAGCCGACATGGCGCTGGTGTATGGCCTCGGCTTCCCTCCGTTCCACGGCGGCGCGTTCCGCTGGCTGGACACGCTCGGCAGCGCCCGCTATCTCGATATGGCCCAGCAGTATCAGCACCTCGGCCCGCTGTATGAAGTGCCGGAAGGGCTGCGTAACAAAGCGCGCCATAACGAACCCTACTATCCCGCAGTTGAGCCAGCCCGTCCGGTTGGCGAGCTGAAAACGGCTTAAGGAGTCACAATGGAAAAGGTTGTCATTGTTGATGCGATTCGCACCCCGATGGGCCGTTCAAAAGGCGGCGCGTTCCGTAACGTGCGTGCGGAAGACCTCTCCGCGCACCTGATGCGTAGCCTGCTGGCGCGTAACCCGGCGCTGGATCCGGCTGCGCTGGACGATATCTACTGGGGCTGCGTGCAGCAGACCCTGGAGCAGGGCTTCAACATCGCCCGCAACGCGTCACTGCTGGCGGAGATCCCGCATTCGGTTCCGGCCGTCACCGTCAACCGCCTGTGCGGTTCGTCAATGCAGGCGCTGCACGACGCGGCCCGCATGATCATGACCGGCGATGCGCAGGCCTGCCTGGTGGGCGGCGTCGAGCACATGGGTCACGTCCCGATGAGCCACGGGGTCGACTTCCATCCCGGCATGAGCCGCAACGTGGCGAAAGCTGCGGGGATGATGGGCCTGACCGCCGAGATGCTCTCCCGCCTGCACGGCATCAGCCGCGAAATGCAGGATGCCTTTGCCGCGCGCTCTCACGCTCGCGCCTGGGCCGCCACGCAGTCCGGTGCCTTTAAGAACGAGATCATCCCGACCGGCGGCCACGATGCAGACGGCGTTCTGAAGCAGTTCTGCTACGATGAAGTCATTCGCCCGGAAACCACCGTCGAAGCGCTTTCCACCCTGCGTCCGGCGTTTGACCCCGTCACCGGTACGGTCACGGCAGGGACCTCGTCGGCGTTGTCCGACGGCGCCGCCGCGATGCTGGTGATGAGCGAAAGTCGCGCCCGCGAGCTGGGATTAACGCCTCGCGCCCGCGTGCGTTCGATGGCGGTCGTGGGCTGCGATCCGTCGATCATGGGCTACGGCCCGGTTCCGGCTTCAAAGCTGGCGCTGAAAAAAGCGGGATTAACCGCCAGCGACATCGATCTGTTTGAGATGAACGAAGCGTTCGCCGCGCAGATCCTGCCGTGCATTAAAGATCTGGGGCTGATGGAGCAGATCGACGAGAAGATTAACCTCAACGGCGGCGCGATCGCCCTCGGACACCCGCTGGGCTGTTCCGGGGCGCGTATCAGCACGACGCTGATCAACCTGATGGAACGCAAAGATGCCCAGTTTGGTCTGGCAACGATGTGTATCGGTCTGGGTCAGGGTATCGCGACGGTGTTTGAGAGAGTGTAAGGCTATAACGTAGGCCCGATAAGCATCGCCCCATCGGGCTTTTACCGGGAGGCGCTGCGCTTTCCCGGCCTACGAGAGGTACCTCGCCGCCAGTCGTGTCACTGGCGAAGAGAAACAGTTTAGTTGCCGTTCTTCCCGCCTGTCAGGGGCGGGTTTTTTTATTTAAATGAAGGCAAACGCATCGCCAAACAGGCGGTCTTCACGCGCATCACGTTCGTTACAGAACAGATCGCGGGCGATTTTCGCCATCTCGAAACGCCCTGCAATATAGATGTCATGTCCTGCCAGCGTACCGTGATCCTGCAGCACTGCCGTCAGTACCGTACCGCTACGCCCGCGCCAGCCCTCTTCCGGCTGCTCAACCACCGGCTCAATGCGCAGGTTAGGATGGGTGACGCTCAGCGCTTCGAGTTCGGACAGGTCATACAGGTGCTTCTCTTCGCGGCCGCCCCAGTAGATGGTGATATCACGTTCCGGGTTACGCGCCAGTGCGGTCAACAGAATAGAGCGCACGTAGGAGAAGCCTGTACCACCAGCGATCAGGATCAGTGGACGGTCTTCGTCATCACGTAACCATGCCTCGCCGTGCGGAATATCCACCACTATCTCGCGCTCTTTCAGAATGCGGTCCATGACGGCCATCGCATACAGGTTAAGCTCTGACGCACCAATATGAAGCTCAATAAATTCCTGCTCCGCTGGCGTTGAGGCCATAGAGAAAGGACGCTTATCACGCTCATCCATCACGACCATCAGATACTGACCCGCGCGGAAAGAGAATGGCGCTTCTGGCACTAAACGGACGCGATATACGGTGTCGGTGATGGCATCTACCGAGGTCACTTTACAGCTTAAGGTTGTCATTCGCTCTCTCTGTCGGGAAGTCTATAGGGCTTAACGGTCAGCTCAGGGTTTACCGTTATTCATTATGGCCAGTTCGTCCCAGATCGCATCAATGCGCGCGGTCACAGCAGGATCTTTTTTGATCGGGCGACCCCATTCACGATCGGTTTCGCCAGGCCATTTATTTGTGGCATCCAGTCCCATTTTTGAGCCAAGGCCGGAAACCGGCGAGGCAAAATCCAGGTAATCTATCGGCGTGTTTTCGACTAACACCGTATCGCGCGCCGGGTCCATTCGCGTGGTAATAGCCCAGATTACGTCATTCCAGTCGCGGGCGTTAACGTCATCATCGCAGACAATAACAAATTTGGTATACATAAACTGGCGCAGGAAAGACCACACGCCCATCATCACGCGTTTCGCGTGACCAGGATACTGCTTCTTCATCGTGACCACAGCCAGGCGATACGAGCATCCTTCAGGCGGCAGATAAAAATCAACAATTTCCGGGAACTGCTTTTGCAGGATCGGCACAAACACTTCATTCAGCGCCACGCCCAATACTGCCGGTTCATCCGGTGGACGCCCGGTATACGTGGAGTGATAAATCGCATCTTCACGCTGCGTAATGTGCGTCACGGTAAACACCGGGAAGTTATCCACTTCGTTGTAATAGCCGGTGTGGTCGCCGTAAGGGCCTTCTGGCGCCAGTTCACCCTGCTCAATGTAACCTTCCAGCACAATTTCTGCACTGGCCGGAACTTCGAGATCGTTTGAGATACACTTCACGACTTCCGTTTTCGTTCCGCGCAGCAGGCCTGCAAAGGCATATTCCGAGAGCGTATCCGGTACGGGCGTGACGGCCCCGAGAATGGTGGCCGGATCGGCGCCGAGCGCGACAGACACCGGGAAACGTTCACCCGGACGCGCAGCACACCACTCCTGGAAATCGAGCGCGCCGCCGCGATGCGACAGCCAGCGCATGATGAGCTTATTCTTGCCAATCAACTGCTGGCGGTAAATACCAAGATTCTGGCGCTCTTTGTGCGGACCGCGCGTGACGGTCAGTCCCCAGGTGATCAGCGGCGCGGCATCTTCCGGCCAGCACTGCATGATAGGGATTTTAGTCAAATCAACCGCATCGCCTTCCAGCACCTTCTGCTGGCAGGGCGCGCCGCGCAGGCGTTTGGTGGGCATGTTTAGCACCTGCTTAAACTGCGGCAGCTTGTCGAACAGATCGCGGAAGCCTTTCGGCGGCTCCGGCTCTTTCAGGAAGGCCAGCAGCTTACCGACTTCACGCAGGGCCGTGACGTCTTCCTGCCCCATCCCCAGTGCGACGCGACGCGGTGTACCAAACAGGTTGCACAGCACCGGCATGGCGTACCCTTTCGGATTTTCAAACAGTAATGCGGGGCCACCGGCACGCAGGGTGCGGTCAGCAATTTCTGTCATCTCCAGATAAGGATCAACAGGAAGTGTTATACGTTTGAGTTCACCCTGCTTTTCCAGCAGCGTCAGGAAGTCGCGGAGATCGTGGTATTTCATGCAGTTAATCATGGCCTCTCTGTAAGCGCTTCATTATACGGCGTAAGACTGCTTGATGCTGTAATTTTGTTAAATTAGCGTGAAGTTATGCGTTCTGTCCCATTTTCGCCCATTATAATCAACTTAGCGATCCCGCCAGGGTTTTGATATGCTTGCGCCCCGAACTAAGGGAAAGAGTGATTATGCAGGCCTGGTATTTACTGTATTGCAAACGCGGGCAACTTCAGCGCGCGCAGGAACATCTTGAACGTCAGTCAGTCAATTGCCTGACGCCCGTGATCACGCTTGAAAAAATGCAGCGCGGGAAGCGCACAACCGTTAGCGAGCCGTTGTTCCCGAACTACCTGTTCGTGGAGTTCGATCCGGAGGTGATCCACACCACCACCATCAGCGCCACGCGCGGCGTCAGCCATTTTGTTCGCTTTGGCGCCCACCCCGCGACGGTTCCCTCATCGGTCATCCACCAGCTGTCGATTTATCAGCAGCCGGAAGACCTTACCGACCCGGAAACGCCCTACACGGGCGATAGCGTCGTGATTACCGAAGGGGCTTTCGAAGGCCTTCAGGCGATTTTTGCCGAGCCGGACGGGGAAGCGCGCTCTATGCTGTTGCTTAATCTGCTGAACAAGCAGGTGCTGCAGAGCGTTAAAAACACTGACTTCCGCAAACTTTAAACGTTTATCCCAAACAGATTACGCACGTTGTCATCCGTCTGTGCGGAAAGCCAGTGCGGATCCTCTCCGCGCCACGTCGCGACACGCTCAACTATGTGCCCCAGATAAGCGGGCTCATTGCGTCGCGATGCCGGTTTGGGTTGCATATCGCGCGGGAGCAGATAGGGCGCATCCGTTTCAAGGAGCAACCGGTCAGCCGGGATCGCCGGTAGCAGCTCCCGAAGCTCAAGCCCGCGGCGCTCATCGCAAACCCAGCCGGTAATCCCCAGATAAAGCCCGCGCTCCAGGCACTCCAGCGCCTCCTGCCGTGAGCCGGTGAAGCAGTGCAGCACCGCGCCGGGCAGTTTCTCGAGCCACGGATCCAGCAGAGTCAGGAAACGCTCATGCGCGTCGCGGCAGTGCATAAATACGGGCATTTCAAGCTCTGCCGCCAGCGCAAGCTGGGCAGTGAATGCCTTTTCCTGCTCTTCAGGCGTGGAAAAGTTACGGTTGAAATCGAGGCCGCATTCGCCAATCGCCACCACTTCTGGTGTCTTCGCCAGCCTGCGCAGGGTTTCCCCGCTTTCCGGGGTCCACTGGCTGCTGTCGTGAGGATGCACGCCAGCGGTAGACCAACAGCGTTCGTAGCGTTGCGCCAGCTGCTGTGCCTGCTCGCTCTCATGCAGGTTGGTGCCCGTCAGCAGCAGTCCTTTCACCCCGGCGGCAAACGCGCGCGCAACCACTTCATCGCGATCTTTCGCAAACTGCGAGCTGGTCAGGTTGAGTCCGATATCAAACATGCGAATCCCCATATAACAACCGCCCTGACGGGCGGCTGGTTTTACTCTTCAGTGGTCTTGTCGGAGGTATCGTCTTCGTCATCCGACCGACGCCCTTTACCCACGTAGAACCGTGAGAAGAAGACGCCGACCTCAAACAGGCAGTACATCGGTATGGCCAGCAGCGTCTGGGAGAATACATCCGGCGGGGTCAACAGCATGCCGACAACGAAGGCGCCGACCAGGATATACGGACGCTTCTTACGCAGGTCATCCGGCGTGGTGACCCCTACCCAGCAGAGCAGCACAATGGCCACCGGCACTTCGAATGCCACCCCAAACGCCATAAACAGCGCCATCACAAAGCTAAGATAGCTGGCGATATCCGTCGACACCTGGACGCCTTCCGGCGCGGTATGCGTCAGGAAGCCGAAGGCCAGCGGGAAGACAACGAAATAGGCAAACGCCATGCCGATATAGAACAGCAGCGAACTGGATACCAGCAGCGGAATGACCAGCTTGCGTTCGTGCTTATACAGTGCCGGCGCCACAAAGGCCCACACCTGGTACAGAATGACGGGCGCAGAGGCAATCAACGACACCCAGAAGGTCAGCTTGATGGGGGTAAAGAACGGAGAAGCAACGTCTGTTGCAATCATCGTTGCGCCCAGCGGCATCTGCTTGATCAGCGGCGCAGAAACCACCTGGTAGATATCGTTGGCGAAATAGACCAGGCATAGAAAAATAACGAGAACCGCAATAATGCAGTTTAACAGACGCTTACGCAGCTCTATGAGGTGCGTAATCAGCGGTTGAGTATCATCTACAGCCATGTTTACGCTTTATCACTCGACGAGGGGGATGATTCGGAAACGGGCGCGGCGGGCTTTGCCTCGGCAGCGTTAACCACGGGCTTTTCCGGCTGCACCTGCTTTTTCACTTCGGTTTCCTGCGGCGTCTGTTCAGGCGCAGCAGCCTGATGTTCAGCGCTGGCAGGCGTGACGCCCTCACGCTGTTCTTCGCTGCCCTTCACCACCGGGTTATGGATGGTGTTCGCTTCATCGCTCGCTTTTTCAGGATCGTTGATGCTATAGGAGCGCTTCATGGATTCCGCCGCTTCGCGCAGCTCATCCATTGACGCTTTCAGTTCCGGCGTCAGGTTATCCATGCTCGCCTTCTCAACCTTTTTCAGGCTTTCCTGAAATTCCTGCAGCTTAAGCTCCTGGGCCAGTTCATTCTGAACGGTCGATGCCAGCGATCTCAGCGCACGAACCCAGCCCGCAACGGTTTTCACCGCCACCGGCAGACGCTGAGGCCCCAGCACGATCAGGCCAATCACAAAGACCAGCAGGAGCTCACTAAAACCAATGTCGAACACGACTTACACCTGCTCTTTATCGTGGCGTTTAGCGTCTTCCTTTTTGGCTTCTTCTTGCTTGTCGGTGATGGATTTAGCAGTAAAGTCAGCGTCCTGGCTGGTTTTATCCTGCTTGCTCTCATCATCGCTCATCGCTTTTTTGAAGCCTTTGATAGACGCGCCCAGATCGGAACCAATAGAACCGAGCTTTTTGGTGCCAAACAGCAGCACGACGATGACGGCAATGATCAACAATTGCCAGATACTGATACCACCCATACATGTTCCTCAGGGATAGATGATTAATAAGTCAGGTCGCATTATACGTATGCGACCTGTCGATAGCGACGCAAACTCAGCGCGTTTTTCGCCATCCGGCAAGCCAGACAACCACCCCGGCGGCCATCAGCCAGGCGGGCATCATCTGCCACTCCGGGCGGTTGATCAGCAGCAGCGTACCGCTCAGCAGCAGCGTTGCGCCAATCCCAAAGAGATAGCGTGACTGGCCCTGGCGAACACGGCTGGACTGAAGTTCGCGAGCGATTTTATCCATGCTGTGCTGAAGGTTCTTGCTCTGACGCAAACTGTCGTAAACCAGTTCAGGAATTTCAGGCATTTTTTCTATCCAGAACGGGCCTTTCTCTTTCAGCGAGCGCACCAGCGCCGGAATGCCAACCTGATCCTTAATCCAGGATTCCAGGAAGGGTTTCGCGGTCTTCCACAAGTCTAACTGAGGATAGAGCTGTCGGCCTACACCCTCAACGTAAAGTAGTGTTTTCTGAAGTAAAACTAGCTGTGGCTGAACTTCCATATTAAAGCGGCGAGCCGTGTTGAACAGGTTCAACAGCACATGTCCGAAGGAGATTTCCGCCAGCGGTTTTTCAAAAATCGGTTCGCAAACGGTCCGGATCGCAAACTCGAACTCTTCGACGTTGGTGTCCGGCGGCACCCAGCCGGAATCGACGTGCAGCTCGGCCACCTTACGGTAGTCGCGGTTGAAGAACGCGATGAAGTTCTCGGCCAGATACCGTTTATCTTCTTTATTCAGCGACCCCACAATCCCGCAGTCGATACCGATATACTTCGGATCCTCAGGGTGCTCGTAGCTCACGAAGATATTGCCCGGGTGCATGTCCGCATGGAAAAAGCTGTCGCGGAACACCTGGGTGAAGAAGACCTGCACGCCACGCTCGGCCAACAGCTTCATGTTCGTTCCCTGTTTCTCCAGGGCCACCACATCCGAAACCGGAATACCGTAGATACGCTCCATCACCATCATGTTCTGGCTGCAGTAGTCAGAATAGACTTCAGGGACATAAAGCATCGGGCTGTTTTCAAAGTTGCGACGCAGCTGAATAGCGTTTGCCGATTCGCGCAGCAGGTTTAGCTCATCAATCAGTGTTTTTTCATATTCCCGCACCACTTCCATCGGGCGCAGTCGGCGGCCATCAGGTAATAAACGCGGAACCCAACGGGCCAGACGGTAAATCAGCTTCATGTCGGCTTTGATGATCGGCAGGATATCCGGGCGGATCACCTTAATCACCACCTCTTTGCCGTTTTCTTTCAGACGCGCAGTGTGCACCTGAGCAATAGAAGCCGACGCCAGCGGTTCTATTTCGAAATCGTCAAACCAGGTTTCAACGGGAAGATTACCCATCGCCTCTTCGATCTGTTTCTTCGCCCTCACCCCGTCAAACGGGGCAACACGGTCCTGCAGCATCGCCAGTTCATCGGCAATGTGCGGCGGAAAGAGATCGCGGCGGGTCGACAGCATCTGCCCGAACTTAATCCATACCGGGCCAAGCTCCTGCAGCGCCAGGCGCAGGCGTTCGCCAAGCGGCTGACCTTTATGGCGGTTAGGCATCCAGAACAGCATCCGCCGCCAGATACGAAGCGGCAGCGTGATGCGCATTTTAGGGATAAGCTCGTCGAGCCCGTAGCTCAAAAAGGTACGAATAATGAAGTAGAGGCGCCGAATTTCACCAGGCGTCATTTGCCCTCCAGTTTTTCCAGCCGTTTGGTTAACGCATCAACCGCACGTTCAACAGCCGCGGTTTCTTCCGCAAACCATGCCACTTCCAGCGGTCCGGGGGCCATTCGCCACTCTTCAGTCAGTACTTCCGCCGCATAGCGTTGCTGACGTAGCAGGCTTTTACGCGCAAAGGACGCGCCACCATGAAGAACCTTCCCGATGCCTTCCGCGGCAATGTCACCGATAAACGGCGCGAGCAGCTCTGCCGGATCAAACTCCGCCAGATCGGTAAGCGCAACGAAGTTCTGCACGACCTGAATGTCGCCTTCCACTTCCAGCTCACCGCTGCGGATAAGTGCCGTTAATTGCTGGCGATCGCGCAGTTTTGGCAGCACGCTCATGTGCGTGATGACCGAGCAGTCGGCGTCACCTTCCCACGCCCCCAGAACGTCAAGCTGGCGTTCGCTGAAGACCAGCACCAGCGGCGTCGAGAACTCTTTTAAAACAATCCGTAATACCTTCCCGTTTAGCCGCTGACGCGCAGCTTTCAGCGCTGGCGCACGATAGAGAAAGGCATTCAGTACGTTTTCGATACCTGCGGAGACTAAGGGTTTAAAGGGCACGGGACACCTCCACTCAGAACTTGTAACCGCGGTGCAGCGCGACGACACCCGCCGTCAGGTTGAAATATTCAACGTTCTCGAATTCAGCATCCTGCATCATGGCTTTTAAGGTGTCTTGATCCGGGTGCATACGGATAGATTCCGCCAGATAGCGATAGCTTTCCGCGTCGTTAGCCACCAGCTCACCGATGCGCGGCAGCACGTGGAAGGAATAGGCGTCGTAAGCTTTGCTCAGCGGCTCGATAATCGGTTTGGAGAATTCGAGCACCAGCAGGCGTCCACCCGGCTTCAGCACGCGATACATGGAGCGCAGCGCTTTTTCTTTATCGGTCACGTTACGCAGACCGAAGGAGATCGTGATGCAGTCAAAGGTATTATCCGGGAACGGCAGCGCTTCGGCGTTGGCCTGCACATATTCCACATTCCCCACCACGCCGATGTTACGCAGCTTTTCGCGGCCCATTTTGAGCATGGAGTCATTAATGTCTGCCAGAACAACGCGACCGGTTTCGCCCACAAGACGTGAGAACTTTGCAGTTAAATCGCCCGTACCACCAGCTAAATCCAGCACCGTTTGTCCACGACGCACGCCGCTACAGTCGATAGTGAAGCGCTTCCACAAGCGATGAATGCCGAACGACATCAGGTCATTCATCACATCGTACTTCGCCGCCACGGAATGAAATACGTGGGCCACCATGTCAGCTTTCTGCGCTTTGGCGACAGTCTGAAAGCCAAAGTGCGTTGTGTCTTGTGAATCGTCAACCATCTCAGAGCCTGCTTATCAGTAAAATGTTCGTGAAGTGTAACAGATTGGGCGCAATTGCCCTACGTTTCAACCACCGTGAAAGAAACGCGCCGGAGTCTCGTCTGGTGATAAATCCACCGCTAACGCATTGTCTTCGCTGTTTGTCTTTTGTTCTTCTGCCCCTTCACGCAGGCGAAACTCGTCATCCTGGGCGGTAGCCTGTTCAACCAATTCCGGATTAATCTCGCGTTTCACCTCAACCCCCAGGCTTCGGAATGATTCGGCCTGCGCCAGAAGATTGCCACGTCCTGAGGCGAGTTTTTTCATCGCCTGACGGTAGTTATCCTGCGCGCGGTCCAGGCTCTGCCCGACTGAGGACATGTCGTCCACGAAGAGGCGCATTTTGTCGTACAGCTTGCTGGCGCGGTCGGCAATCTGCTGCGCGTTGCGGCTCTGGTGCTCGTAGCGCCACAGGTTCGCAATGGTGCGTAAGGCCACCAGCAGCGTGGTGGGGCTGACCAGCATAATATTATTTTTGAGCGCTTCGGTGATGAGTTCAGGCTGCCTGTCGAGTGCCAGCAGAAACGCGGGCTCTACCGGAATAAACATCAGGACATAGTCCAGCGAGCGCAGCCCCGGTAGCTGCTGATAGTCTTTCCTGCCGAGCAGGCGAATATGATTACGCACCGAGGCAATGTGCTCCTGCAGCGCCGATTCTCGGGTGTAGTCATCCTCCGCATTGAAGTAACGCTCATACGCCACCAGCGTCATTTTGGCGTCAATCACCACATCTTTGCCCTGCGGCAGCCGCACAATCACATCCGGCTGCATTCGCGAGCGGGCATCGTTCTCGATACTCACCTGCGTTTCGTATTCATACCCTTCCCGCAGGCCAGAGGCTTCCAGGACGCGGGTCAGCACCACTTCTCCCCAGTTGCCCTGGGTTTTGTTATCCCCTTTAAGCGCGCGGGTGAGGTTGACCGCCTCCTGCGCCATCTGGGCATTCAGCTGCTGGAGATTGCGGATTTCATGCGCCAGGGTGTGCCGCTCTCGGGCTTCCTGACCAAAGCTGTCCTGTACCTGGCGGCGGAAGCCGTCCAGCTGTTCACGCAGGGGCGTCAGCAGGCTGTTCAGGCTCTGGCGGTTCTGCTCGTCAACGCGGCGGTTGCTGTGCTCAAAAATACGGTTCGCGAGGTTTTCAAACTGTTCGCTGAGGCGCTGCTCGCTGTTGATCATCTGGCGGATTTTATCTTCCGCATGCAGTTGAGTGGATTCCAGACGGGTGGTCACTTCGCGGAGATCGGCCTCCAGCGAGGTGTTGATATCTCTCAGGTTGCGCAGCTCGTTGTTGAGTAACTCGCACTCCTCTCGCCAGTGATCACTCAGCGCAAGCTGCTGCTTTGCCGCGCTTAATTCGGCGACGATCTCTTCGCGTTCAGCCAACTGATCGGCCTTCTGCTGTGCATGCTGATAGCTGGAAATGAGCCAGCCTATCGCCACGCCCGCCAGCGCAATCACCGCATAAATCAGGACTGAGATATCCACAATGCCCCCTGCATCAACGTATTACCCGCACAAAATAAGATTGTGCTGTATAAACGTCCAGTTTGAAAGGGTTTTCCTGCGAGGCGCTACGCAAAAAATAAAGGCCGAACGTGTCGGCCTTTGATTTCGAAAGGAGAGGATTAGATCAGGCGACGCGCGGCTTCAACCACGATTTTCACCGCATGACTTTCGGTCTGCTTCATGGTTTCAGCGTTCGGGATCTCCTGCTGAGTACGGTTGACGATAACGCCCGCCACCATACCGGCACGCAGGCCCTGGCTTGCGCACATGGTCAGCAGCGTGGCGGATTCCATTTCGTAGTTCATCACGCCCATGGACTGCCACTCTTCCATAGAGCCTTTGAAGCGGCTTACCACGCGGCCAGAGAAGGTGTCGTAACGCTCCTGACCGGGATAGAAGGTATCCGACGAAGCGGTTACACCCACGTGAGTGGTCGCGCCAACGGATTTCGCGGCTTCAACCAGCGCGGTGGTACATTCAAAGTCTGCTACTGCCGGGAATTCCATCGGCGCAAAGTGCAGGCTTGCGCCATCCAGACGCACGGACGCGGTCGTGACCAGCACGTCGCCCACGTTGATGTGCGGCTGAATAGCGCCGGTCGTACCGATACGCAGGAAAGTACGAATGCCCAGCTGTGCCAGCTCTTCAACAGCAATAGACGTAGACGGGCCACCGATACCGGTAGAACACACGATCACGGCTTTACCATCCAGCTCTGCGCGCCAGGTGGTGAATTCACGATGGGCTGCCAGCTTAACCGGCTTATCCATCAGCGCGGCGATCTTTTCCACACGCTCCGGATCGCCAGGGACGATAGCGAGCGTAGCCCCTTGTAAATCGTTTTTAGTGAGGCCGAGATGAAAAACATCAGACTTAGACATAGGTGACTCCTCTGTGGGTCGGTTAGTCAGAAGAAGTAAAACGGTACTTTACAGAAGCGGAAAGCATAATTTCGTGACACATCTCACCATGAATGAAAATGATTGCATTGAATTTCCATAAAAAAGTGATTTACATCACATTAACAAGTTATATCGTCAGGTGCTGCACAAAAGATAGACCGTTTAAGGCACTGTGAGTTGTTAACCTGGTGACTATATTTACCTTTGCGCTAACTCATTGGTACGGAGAATGCCATGACTGAAAAAACCGGTTTTGCACCTGCTGCGGCCCCGCATGCCTCAACCATCGTCTCAACGTCTGAAGAGGCCATCACGGCGGGTGAGACCTCTATTCCCTCGCAGGGAGAGAATATGCCTGCTTACCACGCCCGACCAAAATCGGCAGACGGTCCGCTGCCCATCGTGATCGTGGTTCAGGAAATTTTCGGCGTTCACGAACACATTCGCGACCTCTGCCGCCGGCTGGCGCTGGAAGGCTATCTGGCCGTTGCGCCAGAGCTCTACTTTCGCCAGGGCGATCCGAACGATTACAGCGATATTCCCACCTTGCTCAGCAACCTGGTCAGCAAAGTCCCGGACGCGCAGGTGCTGGCCGATCTCGACCACGTCGCCAGCTGGGCGGCGCGCAACGGGGGCGATCCCCATCGTCTGCTGGTCACCGGTTTCTGCTGGGGCGGACGCATCAGCTGGCTGTATGCCGCGCATAACCCGCAGCTTAAAGCCGCTGTGGCCTGGTACGGTAAACTGGTAGGTGAAAAAACACTCAATTCACCGAAACATCCCGTGGATATCGCCACGGAGCTGAATGCCCCCGTATTAGGGCTGTATGGCGGTCAGGACACCGGTATTTCGCTGGATTCGGTAGAGACCATGCGCCATGCGCTCCGTGCGGCCAATGCGAAGGCGGAGATCGTGGTGTATCCGGATGCCGGGCACGCGTTTAACGCGGATTATCGTCCGAGCTATCACGCGGAATCAGCCAAAGACGGCTGGCAGAGAATGCTGGCGTGGTTCAGCCAGTACGGCGGTAAAAAAGCGTAAAAAAAAGCCCGGTGGCGTCTACGCCTTACCGGGCCTACGCATCATCAAGCCTGACGCAAGTTTTGCGCCGCCTTCACCATGTTCGCCAGCGCGGCACGCGTCTCCGGCCAGCCGCGAGTTTTCAGGCCGCAGTCCGGGTTCACCCACAGACGCTCTGCCGGAATGCGCTGGGCCGCTTTTTTCAGCAGCGACTCAATCCATTCCACGCTCGGCACGTTCGGAGAGTGGATGTCGTACACCCCCGGACCGATTTCGTTCGGGTAGTCGAATTCTTCAAACGACTCCAGCAGCTCCATGTCTGAACGCGAGGTCTCGATGGTGATCACGTCAGCGTCCAGCGCGGCAATCGAATCCATGATGTCGTTGAATTCGCAGTAACACATGTGGGTGTGGATCTGGGTGTCGTCCTTCGCCACCGCGGCGTTGATGCGGAATGCCTCCACGCCCCACTTCAGGTAGGCATCCCAGTCGCTGCGGCGCAGCGGCAGACCTTCGCGCAGGGCCGGTTCGTCAATCTGGATGATGCCTATGCCTGCAGCTTCCAGATCCGCCACTTCATCACGCAGCGCCAGCGCGATTTGCTTCGCGATGGTCTCGCGGGTCACGTCCTCACGCGGGAAGGACCAGCAAAGGATGGTCACCGGACCGGTGAGCATGCCTTTTACCGGCTTGTCGGTCAGGGACTGGGCGTACTTCGCCCACTCAACCGTGATCGGCTCCGGACGGCTGACGTCACCGATGACCACCGGCGGCTTCACGCAGCGGGAGCCATAGCTTTGTACCCAGCCGTTCTGGGTAAAGACGAACCCGTCCAGGTGTTCACCGAAGTATTCCACCATGTCGTTACGCTCGGCCTCGCCGTGCACCAGAACGTCCAGCCCCAGCCGCTCCTGCTCGATAATCGCCTGCTTGATGTGTTCGGCAATCCCGGTGCGGTAGTGATTCGCATCCAGATTCCCCTTTTTGAAGTCCAGACGCAGGCCGCGGATTTCGGTGGTCTGCGGGAAGGAACCGATAGTGGTGGTTGGCCACGCGGGCAGGTTGAACCGGGCGCGCTGGGCTTCGGCACGGACTTCATACGGGCTCTGACGCTGGCTGTCCCGGGCGGTGATGGCCGCCAGGCGTTTTTCCACTGCCGGGTTATGCACGCGCGCCGAGTGACGACGTGCCTGGATCGGCGCGCTCCATGCGTTAATCGCCGCCGTGTCGCCGCTGTTCAGCGCATCGCGCAGCAGCGCCAGCTCTTCACATTTTTGCAGGGCGAAGGCAAACCAGCTTTTTACTTCAGGGTCGAGACGGGTTTCCACGCTCAGATCGATCGGGCTGTGCAGCAGCGAGCAGGACGAGGCCAGCCACAGCTCACGTTTGCCAACGATGTCTTTAATTTGTGCGTATTTCTCGGTCAGATCGGCGCGCCAGACGTTACGGCCGTTGACCAGACCGGCGGAGAGCAGCCAGTCTGCTGGCAGGCGCTTGTGCAGTTCTGCGACGTCATCTTTGCCATGCACCAGGTCAACGTGCAGCCCCTGCACCGGCAATCTGGTGATGGTGCTGAGGTTCGGCGTCACACCTTCAAAGTAGGTGGTAAGCAACAGCTTCACCTGTCCGTTGAGTGCATCGTAAGCCGGTTTGAAAGCATCAAGCCAAACCTGAGGCAGTTCGAGCACCAGCGCGGGCTCGTCGATTTGCACCCACTGAATGCCACGTTTGCCCAGCTCAATCAGCACCTGTTTGTAGACCGGCAGAATGTCCTTCAGCAGGCTGAGCCGGTCAAACGGCTCGCCTTTGACTTTCCCCAACCACAGATAGGTCACCGGCCCCAACAGTACGGGTTTCACCTGGTGGCCCAACGCCAGCGCTTCGTCCACTTCATCCAGAAGCTGCGTCCAGGTCAGCCTGAACTGCTGACCTTTTACGAACTCCGGCACCATATAGTGATAGTTAGTGTTAAACCACTTGGTCATTTCCGCCGCTGCCGCTGGCTCACCCGTTGGCGCACGGCCACGGCCGATGCGGAACAGGGTATCGATATCTACCGATCCATCGTTGTTCTGATGACGAGCCGGCACGTTGCCAAGCAGCAGGCTGGTCGTCAGAACATGGTCGTACCAGGCGAAATCGCCCACCGGCAGCAGGTCAATTCCCGCCTGCTTCTGCTGCTCCCAGTGACGGGCGCGCAGCTCGCGCCCCACCGCCAGCAGTTCTTCACGGGTGGCGTTCCCCGCCCAGTAGCTTTCTTGCGCTTTTTTCAGCTCGCGACGCAGGCCAACGCGAGGGAAACCGAGAGTGTGATTGCGGATTGTCATGGTATGCCCCTTGTGAAATTCGTTATTTAGACGTCCAGATGTTTACACTTCTATAATTGGCAGATACTGTATATTCCTCAAGCGCAAAATGTTCATGGCGAAGTGAAGGACTTTCATGATCGAGATAAAACACCTGAAAACGCTGCAAGCGTTGCGGAACTGCGGATCGCTCGCGGCAGCGGCGGCCACGCTGCACCAGACCCAGTCCGCCCTTTCTCACCAGTTCAGCGATCTGGAACAACGCCTCGGCTTCCGTCTTTTTGTGCGTAAGAGCCAGCCGCTGCGCTTTACGCCGCAGGGCGAAATTTTGCTTCAGCTGGCGAATCAGGTTCTGCCGCAGATCGCCAGCGCGCTGCAGGCGTGTAACGAACCGCAGCAGACCACGCTGCGTATCGCCATTGAGTGCCACAGCTGTATTCAGTGGCTGACCCCCGCGCTTGAGAACTTCCGCCAGAAGTGGCCGCAGGTGGAAATGGACTTTAAATCCGGCGTGACGTTCGACCCGCAGCCCTCGCTGCAGCAGGGCGAGCTGGATCTGGTGATGACGTCCGATATTCTGCCGCGCAGCGGCCTGCACTATTCGCCGATGTTTGATTATGAGGTGCGCCTGGTGCTGGCACCGGACCATCCGCTGGCGACCAAAACGCGCATCACGCCGGAAGACCTGGCAACGGAAACGCTGCTGATTTACCCGGTGCAGCGCAGTCGTCTGGATATCTGGCGCCACTTCCTGCAGCCCGCTGGCATTAGCCCGCAGCTGAAAAGCGTGGATAACACCTTGCTGTTGATTCAGATGGTGGCGGCCAGCATGGGTATCGCGGCGCTGCCGCACTGGGTGGTGGAGAGTTTTGAACGCCAGGGCCTGGTGGTCACCAAAACCCTGGGTGAAGGACTGTGGAGCCGGCTGTACGCCGCCGTGCGCGATGGCGAGCAGCGTCAGCCGATTACGGAGGCGTTTATTCGCTCAGCGCGGAACCACGCGTGCGACCATCTTCCGTTTGTGCGGAGCGCGGAGCGACCCAGCGTCGATGGACCCACAGCGAAGCCAGGATCACCGCTCCCCCAATAAGGAAGCTTGGCCAGTGCGGCTGTTGCTGCCAGATGGCAAGGTTGACCAGCAGCCCTGCAGGAACATGTACGTTGTTCATGATCCCGAGCGTACCGGCGTCGACCTGCGTCGCGCCGTAGTTCCACATGAAGTACCCCAACCCGGAAGCCACGACGCCCAGCCAGACCAGAACACCCCACTGTACGGTGGTGGTAGGCAGCTTTTGCGGGTTACCCAGCATAAACCACGCCGCCACCGCGACGATCGCGGCCCCCATGTAGAACCACGCAAACGCGTTATGCTGCGGCATCGGACGGGTTTCCATCAGGCGTTTGTAGCCCACCATGCCGATGGCGAAGCTGATGTTGGCGAGCTGGACGAACATCAGCCCGGTCCAGAAGTGATCGCTCACTTTGTCGTAGCGAATAATTGCCGCGCCAATCACCGCCAGCGCCGCACTCAGCAGATATCCCCGACGCAGGCGGCGCTTGCTGAGCAAATCGTAGATTAGCGTGATATAAAGCGGCGTTAGCACGGTGAACAGCAGGAATTCCGAGACGGACAGGTAGACGTAAGCCCGGAAGCTGAACAGGTACATGATGCCGAGCTGCATCGCCCCCACCAGCATATACAGCACAATCGTTTTCAGCGACTGCCCGCGCGTGCGCAGAAACGGCAGGAACACCAGCGCCGCCAGCCCCACGCGCATCAGCACCGAGAAGTAGCTGTCGACCGAACCGGCAAGGTATTCGCCAATCAGGCTAAAGGAGAAGGCCCACAGGATAGTGGTGATAATGAGTAGCGCCACAATGCTTGTCTCTCAGAAAGAAGGACAGGCATTGTAGCGAACTCTTTAGTTGACAACTGAGCAATAAACAACCGAATGAAGATTATTCAAGGAACAGCTTGCGCAGGTATTTCGGTACCGCGTTGTCAGCGTTAGAACCAATCACCTCCAGCTCCGGGTGCAGATCTTTCAGACGCTGATGCGCGTTCTGCATGATGCAGCCCTTACCCGCCATCGACAGCATTTCAGCATCGTTCATGCCGTCACCAAAGGCGATACAGTCTTTCAGCTCGAAGCCCAGACGTTTCGCGACCGCTTCCAGCGCGTGCCCTTTGGAGACGCCTCCCGCCATCACTTCCAGACAGGTCAGGGTTGAGAAGCTGACGTTGACGCGATCGCCCCAGCGGGCGTTGATCGCCTGTTCCAGCGGCAGCAGCTCTTCGTGGCTGTCGCAGGTGAAGAACACCTTGCTGATCCCCTCCGGCTCCAGCAGGCCTGGCTCGTACAGGGAGTAGTTGAATACGGCTTCCTTGAAGAAACGCATCTCATCCGGGCGGTGGCGGTTCATGAACCAGTCGTCGTCGCGGTAAACGTTCGTAACGATAGCCGGGTTGTTGTGCACCACGCCGAACAGATCGGCGGCAATATCGCGATCCAGGTTGTGGGTAAAGATCAGGTTGCCGTCGGTATCGTGCACACGCGCACCGTTGGAGGTGATCATGTACGATTTGATCTCAAGATTATCGCGGATCTGCCCCACGTCGACGTGGTGCCGGCCGGTGGCAAATACGAAGTTCACGCCACGGGCGGTCAGAAGCTTCAGGGTCTCTTTCGCGTAAGGCGACAGGGTGTGGTCAGGGGAAAGCAGCGTGCCATCTAAATCAGATGCAACAACCTGGTACATAGGGATTTCAACCTCTGGTGGAAAACAAAAATCAATTATGCCTGTTGAAAAATTCAACAATGGCGTTGAGCGCGACTGAGCGCATAGCGTCCTTTTCAAAAAGGATCTCATGGTACGCGCCGTTAATGACCAGCGGTTTTCCCCCTTCACAAGGGTGACCGGCGGCAGCGCGCAGTTCACAATAGCGGTCATGCATGCGGTTATCCACCACACGCTCTTCTTCCGCCTGAATCAGAAGTGTTGGCGTGTCGTCGTTGTCGACACCAGCCAGCACCTGCTCACCGGCAAGGATACCTTCCCGTACCCAGTGATATGTCGGGCCACCCACGCGCAGGCGGGGCTCATCGGCATAAAAACGCAGGTTACGACGATAGCGCTGGCGACTGTGCGTCAGCACGTTCATCGCAAACGGCAGCGCCCGCCAGCGTCCCGTCCCGATGGCATAGCCTTCCCGAATGCGCTGATGGCCCTCAGCCCAGTCGAGAATATGGCGTACCATCCAGTCAGGAAAGCGCATGATGATGCCATACATCGGCGCGGTGAGCGCAATGGCGTCGCACTGGTGAGCGTGGCGCTGTAAAAACAGCGTTGAAATCGCACCGCCCATTGAGTGCGCCAGAATATAGCGCTTCCGCCAGGGGCCTGGCTCGACCTCCTGCTGCCAGAACGCGGCGAGATCGTCGACGTAATCGCTGAAGTTATCCACGTGGCCGCGATGGGTATCCGATAACAGGCGCCCTGACAGCCCCTGCCCGCGGTGATCGATAATCAGCACATCGAAGCCCAGATGGAACAGGTCATAGGCCAGTTCGGCGTATTTGATGTAGCTCTCAATACGTCCGGGGCAGACCACAATGACCCGGTCATTTTTCTTGTCGTGAAAACGCACAAAGCGTACTGGAATATCGCCGACGCCCGTAAACTCATCTTCCTCACGCTGGCGCCAGAAATCGGTCAGCGGCCCCATGGAGAAAGCAGCAAATGCGTTTTCTCGTGTTTCCCAGTCCTTTTTCTGCTGAAACATTGGGTTTCTACTCACCTAAGCCAAGGAATATCGTTTTTTCGTAACCGGTCACAAAATGACTCAACAATAGCGTATTGTGGCATAAAAACAGACAATTCGGGAGTTTCAAATGACCTTCGAGTGGTGGTTCGCTTACCTGCTGACATCCATCATCCTTAGCCTTTCACCGGGCTCGGGCGCCATTAACACCATGACCACCTCCATCAACCACGGCTATCGCGGCGCGGCGGCGTCCATTGCCGGTTTGCAGACCGGGCTGGGCATTCATATCGTGCTGGTCGGGATTGGTCTGGGCACCCTGTTCTCCCGCTCCGTACTGGCCTTTGAAGTGCTGAAATGGGCCGGGGCGGCCTATCTGATTTGGCTCGGCATCCAGCAGTGGCGCGCGGCAGGCTCCATTAACCTGAATACGCTCGCTCAGACGCAAAACCGCGGTCATCTGTTTAAGCGTGCGGTTTTCGTCAACCTGACCAACCCGAAGAGCATCGTTTTCCTCGCCGCGCTGTTCCCGCAGTTTATCGTGCCGCATCAGCCGCAGGTGATGCAGTATGTAGTGCTGGGCGCGACCACCATTATCGTCGATATTATCGTCATGATTGGTTACGCGACGCTGGCGCAGCGGATTGCGGCGTGGATTAAAGGGCCTAAGCAGATGAAGGCCCTGAATAAAGTCTTTGGTTCGCTGTTTATGCTGGTTGGCGCGCTGCTTGCGTCAGCGCGTCATGCTTAGCGAGAAATGATGAGATGAATGCCGAAGCCGGCGAACAGCGCGCCGGCGAAGCCGTCGATCCACTTCGCAATACGCTGGTAGCCGCGGCGCATCGCCGGTAAGGCGAACAGACTGGCCACGATGGTAAACCAGGCAAAGGTTTCAACGACGATCAGCAGGAAGATGCCCCAGCGTGCGCCCGCACCGACGCTATCACCCACAAACAGCGAGAACACGGAGCCGAAATAGATAATCGCTTTCGGGTTCGCCAGGTTGGTCAGCAGCCCTTTTACAAAGCTGCGGCCGCCCGTTGCCAGCTCGACCTTTGGCTCTTCCGGTTTTTTCTCTTCTTTTTTCAGCGCCCCGCGCAGCATCTGGTAGCCCATCCAGCACAGGTACAGCCCGCCGCCGACCATAATGATGTTATGCAGCCAAGCCATCTTCGCCAGGATCAGGTTCAGACCGAGCAGCGCAACCGCCGCCCAGACCATTACGCCCATGGTGATACCGAGCACACCCATCATCGCCTCCTTGCGGGAGCGGCTGACGGCCGTTTGCGACACGAAGAAAAAGTCAGGTCCCGGGCTCATCAGCGCAACGATGTGCACTAACGCCACGGTGAGAAATAGCATTAACATAATTAGCTCGCGGGGAAATAATTCAGTGAGTCATCATCCTGGCACTTTTTCGCCCGGCTGACTACTCCTCATCATCACCATCAACGTGGGAACGGATGAGCGCCATAAACTCTTTACCGAAGCGCTCCAGCTTGCGCGTACCGACGCCGTTGACGCTGAGCATTTCGCTGGCGCTGAGCGGCATCTGCTCGGCCATCTCAATGAGCGTCGCGTCGTTGAACACCACGTATGGAGGGATGTTCTCTTCATCAGCGATGGCCTTACGCAGCTTGCGCAGTTTGGCGAACAGCTTGCGGTCGTAGTTGCCGCCGTAGGATTTCTGCATCACGCGCGGCTTGAGGGCGACCACACGCGGCACGGCGAGCTTCAGTTCAACGTCACCGCGCAGCACCGGACGCGCCGCTTCGGTCAGCTGTAGCGCGGAATGCTGAGCAATGTTCTGCGTGGCAAAGCCGAGGTGAATCAGCTGGCGAATAATGCTGACCCAGTGCTCGTGGCTCTGGTCCTTGCCAATACCGTAGACAGGCAGCTTGTCGTGGCCCATGTCGCGGATACGCTGGTTGTTGGCACCGCGCAGCACTTCCACCACGTAGCCCATCCCGAAGCGCTGGTTCACGCGGTAAATGGTCGAGAGTGCCTTACGCGCGTCCATCAGACCATCGTACTGTTTCGGCGGATCCAGGCAGATATCGCAGTTACCGCACGGCTCCTGTCGCCCTTCGCCAAAGTAGTTGAGCAGCACCAGACGACGGCAGGTTTGCGCTTCGGCAAACGCGCCCATCGCGTTGAGCTTGTGGCGCTCGATATCCTGCAGCTGCCCCTGCGGCTTCTCTTCCAGACAGCGGCGCAGCCACGCCATATCGGCCGGATCGTAAAACAGCATCGCTTCCGCAGGCAGGCCGTCACGCCCGGCGCGACCGGTTTCCTGATAGTAGGATTCAATATTGCGCGGAATGTCGAAATGCACCACAAAGCGCACGTTGGGCTTGTTGATCCCCATCCCGAACGCCACCGTCGCGACGACGATTTGCAGGTCGTCGCGCTGGAATTTTTCCTGCACGTCGGCGCGGATGTGGTTCTCTAACCCGGCATGGTATGCCGCCGCGCTAAAGCCGCGATTTTGCAGACGCGCAGCGGTGTCTTCCACCTTTGCGCGGCTGTTGCAGTAGATGATGCCGGACTTGCCGCGCTGCTCCTGGACGTAGCGCAGGAGCTGATCCAGCGGCTTGAATTTTTCCATCAGCATGTAGCGGATATTCGGGCGGTCGAAGCTGCTGACCTGAATATACGGGTCGTTCAGCCCCAGCAGGCGAACGATATCCAGGCGCGTGGTGTCATCCGCCGTGGCGGTAAGCGCCATAAACGGCAGCTCGGGGAAGCGCTGACGCAGCTGGCCGAGGGCGGCGTATTCCGGGCGGAAATCGTGTCCCCACTGGGAGATACAGTGTGCTTCATCCACCGCCAGCAGAACCGGATTCCAGTGCGCGAGATGGTCGAGGAAGTTATCCAGCATCAGGCGTTCCGGCGCGATATACAGCAGGCGGATCTGCCCGGTGCGGCACCCGGCCATCACCTCTTGCTGCTGCTCCCGGGTTTGCGTCGAGTTCAGACAGCCCGCCGCGACGCCGTTGGCGAGCAGCTGGTCAACCTGGTCTTTCATTAGCGAAATGAGCGGGGATACCACGACCGTCAGGCCGTTAAGCACCAGCGCGGGCACCTGATAACAGAGGGACTTACCGCCGCCGGTCGGCATCACCACCAGGCAGTCACGGCCTTGCAGCACCGTTTCAATGATGGTTTCCTGGCCAGGGCGGAACTGCTGGTAGCCAAAGGTTTCATGCAAAACCTGTTTAGCCAGCGACTCCTGATTCAATACTTCCGCCTGCGCCACATTAACCCCATATGCGAAAAATAAAACAGGCGCTATTTTCAGCGCCTGAGAGAGAAACTTCAACGTTTAACGCAAAAACATTCGAGCAACCTAGAGAATATCGTTCAGCATCACGCCCACGCCGACGCGGGTCTGGTTGAAGTTGTAATCGATAAGCGACTCGCCGTAACCGCTGTAGATCTGCGTATAGATGCGAACGTGCTTCGTCATAGGATAGCTTAAGCCCACTTCCGCGCCGCCGTAACCGGTATTCCAGTTATACTGCCCCTTCGCGCTCAGTACGGCATCGCCCAGCTGATAGCCGACTTTGAGCTGGTAGTAGCCCATGTATTTGGTGATGTCCGGGTTGTCATCAGTGCTGCCGACCACATACCACGGCTTCACCTCCACCATCCAGTTACCGTTCTGCGCCATCAGGCGCGTATAGGCGCGGTTCCAGCTACGGGAAGTCGGATCGGAACGGCCGTTAGAATCATGGTTAAAGCCCACTTCGACGTCACGCAGCGTCCAGCCGGCGAATTCATAATCCGTTGCGAAGCCGAGGAACAGCTGCGGCTCGTAGTTGGTTTCGCGGAACGGCGAGGATTCCCCGCTGTTAGAGAGCTGCCACCAGGACTTCTGCGTGTAAGACGCACCGAGCACCGAGTTCGGCCCCAGAATGCCGCGCCAGAACGGGAACGCGAGGCTGAGCTGGAACTTCACCTCATCTTTACGCGCATTATCAGACCAGTTATAGGAGTTTATCGCCTCTTTGTTGAGGTCGCTGGTCTGGGTGTAAATCACGTAGTTGGTGTCGTACGGATAGAGCGTGAACGGATTGTCATGCTCCTGAAGAAGGTTCGCGATAATGCTACCGTGCACGGCAGGCTTATCATGCACCTCTTTAATTGTCGCTTCCTGCGCATAGGCTGTGAGGGGCAGCGAAATCGCCGCCAGTAACCAGGCCAGATACGTCCGCATCGGTGGTGTTCTCCTGCAAAAGAGTAAAATTACCTGAATAGTTATGTGGCGAACATTCTACAGACTTCTGAGACAACAGCTGCATCCTCGTTTCTGAAAGTAGCATTCCTTGTTGCTGAGGCATAAAATCAACATTTCGTTAACAATAAGGATGTGATGCCTCATGTCAGCCATGCTTACCGCCGAAGAAGTGTTAAAACTCGTGGGCGAGATATTTGTTTACCATATGCCGTTTAACCGTGCGCTGGGACTGGAGCTGGAGCGTTACGAGAAAGACTTTGCCCAGCTGAGTTTCAATAACCAGCCGATGATGGTCGGGAACTGGGCGCAAAGTATTTTACACGGCGGCGTGATTGCCTCCGCGCTGGACGTGGCGGCAGGACTGGTCTGCGTGGGCAGTACGCTGACGCGCCATGACACCATCAACGAAGACGAACTTCGCCAGCGTCTGGCGCGCATGGGCACCATTGATTTGCGCGTCGACTATCTTCGCCCGGGGCGCGGAAACCGCTTCACCTGTACCAGCAGCCTGCTGCGCGCCGGGAATAAAGTTGCCGTGGCGCGCGTGGAATTACACAACGAAGAACAGGTTTATATCGCCAGCGCAACCGCCACTTATATGGTGGGTTGAGGCGGCAAAATCGGGTAAAATTGATTCACTTTTTTGTAACGGATTTTCCCGATGGATGCTAAACAGACGCGGCAGGGCGTTTTACTCGCCCTTGCCGCTTATTTTATTTGGGGTATCGCCCCGGCGTACTTCAAGCTAATCTCCTACGTTCCGGCTGACGAGATCCTCACTCACCGCGTCATCTGGTCGTTTTTCTTTATGATTGCGCTGATGAGCCTCAGCCGTCAGTGGTCGGGCGTCAAAACGCTGCTGCAGACCCCGAAGAAGATCTTCCTGCTGGCGCTCTCTGCCGTGCTGATTGGCGGTAACTGGCTGCTGTTTATCTGGGCAGTGAATAACCATCACATGCTCGAAGCGAGCCTGGGGTACTTCATTAACCCGCTGGTGAACATCGTGCTGGGGATGATTTTCCTCGGTGAGCGCTTCCGCCGGATGCAGTGGGTGGCGGTGATTCTGGCCTTCTGCGGCGTGCTGGTGCAGCTGTGGACGTTCGGCTCGCTGCCGATTATCGCCCTCGGTCTGGCGTTCAGCTTTGCCTTCTACGGCCTGGTGCGTAAGAAGATTGCGGTGGAAGCGCAGACGGGGATGCTGTTTGAAACCCTGTGGCTGCTGCCGGTGGCGGCGATTTATCTCTTCGGCATCGCCGACAGCCCAACCAGCCACATGGGCAGCAATCCGTGGTCGCTGAACCTGATGCTGATGGCGGCGGGCGTGGTAACTACCATTCCACTGCTGTGCTTCACCGGTGCAGCGACGCGCCTGCGTCTCTCCACGCTGGGCTTCTTCCAGTATATTGGCCCGACGCTGATGTTCCTGCTGGCAGTGGTGTTTTACGGCGAAGTGCCGGGTGCGGATAAGATGGTGACGTTCGCCTTTATCTGGGTGGCATTGGCGATCTTTGTTGCGGATGCGATTTATACCCAGCGCAGGGGGCGCAAAGGGCTGTAGGCCTTTTTGCCGGATGGCGGCTGCGCCTTATCCGGCCTACAAGATCTGTAGGCCCGGTAAGCGTAGCGCCACCGGGCGGATTCTCAAAGCCAGTTACGACGCTTAAAGTACAGATACGGCGCCAGCCCGGCGAGGATCATGAAGATAATCGCCCCCGGGTAGCCAAAGCTCCACTTCAGCTCCGGCATAAACTCGAAGTTCATCCCGTAGCTGGACGCCACCAGCGTCGGCGGCAGGAACACCACGGACACCACCGAGAAGATCTTAATGATGCGGTTCTGCTCGATGTTGATAAAGCCCATCGCCGCCTGCATCAGGAAGTTCACTTTCTGGAACAGGGATTCGTTGTGCGGCAGCAGGGATTCGATATCGCGCAGGATCTCACGCGCCTGCTCCAGCTGACCGCCCGGCAGACGCGCCTTGCGCACCAGGAAGTTCAGCGCGCGCTGGGTATCCATCAGACACAAACGCACCTTCCAGCCGATATCTTCCAGCTCCGCCAGGGTGGAGAGCGCTTCGTCGTACTCATCGCCCTGATGGCCTTCCATGATCACGCGGCTCAGCTTTTCCAGATCGCTGTAGATGTTTTCAATTTCATCCGCCAGCTGTTCAATTTTGGTCTCGAACAGATCGAGCAGCAGCTCATAGGCGTTGCCGTCCACCATCGCCTGGCTGCGGGCGCGCATGCGGTAAAGGCGGAATGCCGGTAGCTCACGCTCGCGCAGGGTAAACAGACGACCGTCGCGAATGGTAAACGCCACGGTGGAGTTGCCCGCGTGGTCTTCGGCATCTTCGAAGAAGAAGAAGGAGTGAATGTGCAGGCCGTCTTCGTCTTCAAAAAAACGGGCGGATGCTTCGATGTCTTCCAGTTCCGGGCGCGTTGCCAGGCTTTGCCCCAGCTCAGATTGTACGCGAAGGCGCTCATCGTCGTCCGGCTCGACCAGATCCACCCATACGGCATCAATGAGGGGCTGTGACTCTTCGGCTTCAAGCCGAGTCAGTCGGTTATTTTCGAGTTGAAATGCGCTCAACATGACCGGGACTCCCAATGCAAAAAATATCGGACAGTTCGGTGGGCACACAGAAACAAATTGGGTTTCAGACCATTAAACAGCCTGACTCAGCGCGACGGGAATAATGCAGTCGCTGACAACCACTAAGGCCATCAGCATGAGGAGATAGCCTTAGGAGTTGTTCCTGGATGACAGGGAATTGAGCCAGTATCTACTGGGTGTGTCCAAGGCGAATGTCCTCTTAGCGTAATCGTGCGCGCATGTTACGCCAGCTATAACTGTGGCGTCAACACGCAACGAAACGCTGAAGGGCATTAATTGACCTTCAACGTATAAGGCTAGCAGATTATTACAAAATAATGATATTTTTCTGAAAGTTAGACTGTTTCCAGCTTCGCGTAGGCGGCCACCAGCCATTTGATCCCCTGCCCCTGGAACGCCACCTGCAGGCGGCTGTGCTCGCCGCTGCCTTCCAGATTCACAATGGTGCCTTCGCCAAACTTCGAATGGCGCACGCGCTGGCCCAGCTTGTAGCCGGTGTCGGTTTCCGCTATCGGCGAGCCCATGCGCTGATGGCTGACCGGACGGCTGATGCTCGCCCGCAGACGTACCTCTTCGACACACTCTTCCGGCAGTTCACCGATAAAGCGCGACGGACGGTGGTAGACCTCTTTACCATAGAGACGGCGGGTTTCAGCGTAGGTCAGCGTCAGCTTTTGCATCGCTCGCGTCACGCCCACGTAGGCCAGACGGCGTTCCTCTTCCAGACGTCCGCCTTCATCCAGCGACATCTGGCTCGGGAACATCCCCTCTTCCATGCCAACGATAAACACCTGCGGGAACTCCAGACCTTTGGCGGAGTGCAGCGTCATGAGCTGAACCGCATCCTGCCAGGTGTCCGCCTGCCCTTCGCCCGCTTCCAGCGCGGCGTGGGAGAGGAACGCCTGCAGCGGCATCAGGTCCTCGTCTTCTTCGTTGTAGCTGAACTGGCGCGTTGCCGTGACCAGTTCCTCTAAGTTCTCAATACGGGTCTGGCCCTTCTCGCCTTTTTCCTGCTCGTACATGGTGCGCAGGCCGGAGTCTTTAATCACCCGGTCGGTCTGCACGTGCAGCGGCATGTCGGCGGTTTCCTGCGCCAGGGCGTCAATCAGTTCAAGGAAGCGCTGCAGGGCGCTGGCCGCGCGTCCGGCAAGGGCCTTTTCCTGCAGCAGCTCGCGGCACGCCTGCCACAGCGTCAGCTGACGGTCGCGCGAGGCCTGACGCACCACGTCCAGCGTACGGTCGCCAATCCCGCGGGTCGGCGTGTTGACCACGCGTTCAAACGCCGCGTCGTCGTTACGGTTGGCAATCAGACGCAGATACGAGAGCGCATCTTTGATTTCCTGACGTTCGAAGAAGCGCATACCGCCGTAAATGCGGTACGGCATCCCCACCTGCAGCAGCGCCTCTTCCAGCACGCGCGACTGGGCGTTGCTGCGATAGAGAATGGCGCACTGCTCCAGCGCGCCGCCGTTGTCCTGCCAGGTTTTGATGCGGTTGACCACGAAGCGCGCTTCGTCGAGCTCGTTGAAGGCGCAGTAAATCGAAATCGGTTCGCCGTCGACGCCGTCGGTCCACAGTTTTTTACCCAGACGCCCGTTGTTGTTTTCAATCAGGGCGTTGGCCGCGCTGAGGATATTGCTGGTCGAGCGGTAGTTCTGCTCCAGACGGATGGTTTCGGCGCCGGGGAAGTCGTTAAGGAAGCGCTGAATGTTTTCCACCTGCGCGCCTCGCCAGCCGTAGATGGACTGATCGTCATCGCCCACGATCATCACCTTGCCGGTATCACCGGCCAGCAGGCGGATCCACGCGTACTGGATGTTGTTGGTATCCTGGAATTCGTCCACCAGAATGTTGGTGAAGCGTTCACGGTAGTGCTGCAGGATGTGCGGCTTGTTGAGCCACAGCTCGTGGGCGCGCAGCAGCAGCTCGGCAAAATCCACCAGGCCGGCGCGATCGCACGCTTCCTGATAGGCCTTGTAGACGTTCTGCCAGGTCTGCTCGACCGGGTTGCCGAAGCTCTGAATGTGGTGCGGGCGCAGCCCTTCGTCTTTCTGGCCGTTGATGTACCACATCGCCTGACGCGGCGGCCACTGCTTCTCGTCGAGGTTCATCGCCTTGATCAGGCGCTTCAGCAGACGGAGCTGGTCTTCGCTGTCGAGGATCTGGAAATCCTGCGGCAGGTTGGCGTCCATGTGGTGCGCACGCAGCAGGCGGTGCGCCAGACCGTGGAAGGTGCCAACCCACATGCCGCCTTGGCTGGTGCCCATCAGCTGGGCGATGCGGTGGCGCATCTCCGCCGCCGCCTTGTTGGTGAACGTGACCGCCATGATGGAGTACGGCGAGCAGTTTTCCACGCTCTGCAGCCAGGCGATACGGTGAACCAGCACGCGCGTCTTACCACTGCCCGCTCCAGCCAGCACCAGCAGGTTGGTGCGCGAGGCGGCAACCGCGTCACGCTGTTTGTCATTAAGGCTGTCGAGCAGGTAAGAAACGTCCATTGGCACCGTCACATAGTATTCAGGAACAGAGCAAAACGCCCGGTGGCGCTTCGCTTACCGGGCCTACAACTGCAAAACCCTGGTAATTTATACAATATTACTGGTGATTATATCAGCGTCGTGAGGGATGCCAACCGCGAAATTTCCACGTGCGGCAGAAGACGGCTATCGGAGGCGATCATCAGGTCAGCATTTTCCGGCTTGATCCAGCAGGCCTGCATGCCGCAGCGGATGGCGCCCGCCACGTCTGTGGTCAGGTCATCCCCCACGTGCAGGATCTTACCCAGCGGCAGGTTAAGCTTATCCGCCGCCAGATGGTACATGTCACTGAACGGCTTCGCGCGCCCGTGAGGACCCGCACGCAGCACGAATTCAAAGTAATCGCTGAGGCCGAACAGCTCCGGCTGGGCATTGCCGTTGGTGATGGCCACCAGCGGCCACTTTTCGGCAAGCGTCGCCAGCGTGTCGTGGGTTTCCTGCGGCACGTCGATACGGCTGCGCCATTTAGCGAAGTTTTCCATGGCCGCTTCCGCCCCAATCGCGGCATCCTGCGCGCTCAGGCCTACATTCAGCATCGCCTGCTCAACCGCGCGACGACGCCATTCGGTCACGTCGTGGTAAATGTCCGGCTCGGTCTCCCGCAGGGACTGACGCAGCTTCTGGAAGTCCTTGTTCTGCATCGTCTTCAGCGCGGGATGATAGTTCTGCACAAACGCCAGCGACTCCTGCTCGGTACGCAGGATCACCTCGCGGTTGTCATAAAGAGTGTCATCAAGGTCAAACGTCAGGGCTGAGATCTGACCGAGTGGGCGGTAAAAACGCATTATTTCCCCCGTTTGGCGCGTGGATGCGCCGCGTCATACACCGAGGCGAGGTGTTGGAAGTCTAAGTGGGTATAAATTTGAGTCGTCGACAGGTTCGCGTGGCCAAGCAGTTCCTGCACGCCGCGCAGATCGCCGCTCGACTCAAGCATGTGTGTTGCAAAGGAGTGGCGCAGCTTGTGGGGATGCACGTGGCTGTTCAGCCCCTGCTTAATGCCCCACTCCGCAAAGCGCTTCTGCACGTTACGCGCCGAGATCCGCTTGCCGAGTTTCGACAGGAACAGCGCATCTTCGTCAGTGCCAAACAGCCCGCGCAGGTCAAGCCAGTGCTCAATCCAGGAAACCGCATTGCGGCCAATCGGCAGGCGGCGCTCTTTGCTGCCCTTCCCCATTACCCACACTTCGCCCGATTCCAGATCGAGATGCTTCAGGTCGAGGTTGACGAGTTCAGACAGACGCAGCCCGGCACCGTACATCACCTCCAGCATCGCGCGATCGCGGACGGCCAGCGGATCGTTCAGATCGATATCCAGCAGGCGGTTTACGTCGTCAACGTCAATATTTTTAGGCAGATGGCGCGGCGCTTTCGGCGTGGCGATCCCTTTTGCCGGGTTGGCTTTTATGCCGCCCTGGCTGACCAGCCAGTCGAAGAAGCTGCGCAGCGCAGAGAGCCTGAGCGCCAGGCTCGCCGGGCTGAGGTTTTTTTTGCGGCTACGCACGACAAACCCGCGTACCGTCGCAGCATCACATTGTTGCCAGCTTTTCAGGCCGATCTCGTCGGCGATCTGCATGATGGCATCAAGCTGACGCTGATAGTTAAGCAGCGTAATGGGGCTAAGCTGGCGTTCCACGCCGAGATAGCGTAGAAAGCGCGAGACGTCAGTGGCGAGCAGTCCGTCCGTCATACGCGCTCAATCCAGCGCTCCAGCAGCTCGGGCAGCATCAGGGCGATCTCCTGCAGCAGGTGCGTGGCTTGCCCCTGCTCATAGTGATGCGCGTCGCGGCTGGTAAATAAGATGACGCCCAGATCGCCATCGCGCCCCATCAGCGACATCGCCACCGAGCCAATCGCTTTGGCCTCCGGTAACACCACCAGCAGCTCAGGACCGTTAAGCGGCCCCAGATAGTGGTGCTCATGGCCCAGACGCTGAATGCGCAGCGGTTCAAACGCCTGACGGCTCAGTGCCAGATGGGTAAATCCCGACGGTGCGCCGATGCGCCAGCGGTCAGGGAAAAGACGAATCGTTGCACCCGCCAGCCCCAGCTCGCGGGCCCAGCGGTGGAAGCGGCTGAGAAACTCGTCAAGACTGTGCGCCGACGCCAGACGCGCCTGCAGATGCAGCAGACGATAGAACAGGCTTTCATTGGTGCTGGCCTGCTCCATCAGCAGCGTCATGTTCTCTTCAAGCTGGCTGATGTGGTTGCGCGCGCGCGCCATGTGCCATTCCACCAGCGACACGGTTCCGCGAACCGGATGCGGCACGCGCATCTCTTCGACGACGCGTGCATTGCGAATAAAAAACTCAGGATTGCGCAGCAGATAATCAACAACAGCTCTGTCGTCCAGTTCCGTCACTGTTTCCTGCAGTTCTTCCCCTGGTTGTTTCATAGATGGATAAACCCGTCATAGACATGTGCCGCCGGGCCCGTCATATACAGTGGATGACCCGGTCCTTTCCAGGCGATATCAAGCCGACCGCCCGGTAATTCCACGCGAACCTCTTCAGCCAGTAACCCCTGGGAGATGCCCACGGCCACTGCCGCACAGGCTCCGCTTCCGCAGGCCTGCGTCTCGCCCGCACCGCGCTCGTAAACCCGCAGACGAATGTGCTCGCGCTTCACCACCTGCATAAAACCGATGTTCGCGCGCTCCGGGAAACGTTCGTGGCTTTCCAGCACCGGGCCGAGCGTTTCGACCGCGGCGGTATCCACATCATCAACCTGAATCACGCAGTGTGGGTTACCCATTGAGACGACGCCGCACAATACTGTCTGCTCGGCCGCCCGCATAATATAGGTCTTTTCCGCTTTGTTTGCGCGAAACGGCACGACGGAAGGCTCGAAGTTAGGCTCGCCCATGTTCACGCGCACCAGCTCATCATCGGTGACGCTGAGCACCATGCGACCATTGGCTGTACTGACGCGAATATCACGCTTGTTAGTCAGCCCTTTCAGGCGGACAAAGCGGGCGAAACAGCGCGCGCCGTTGCCGCACTGGTTCACTTCGCTGCCGTCCGCGTTAAAAATACGGTAGTGGAAATCGAGGTCGGGATCGTACGGCGGCTCAACCACCAGCAGCTGATCGAACCCCACGCCCAGATGCCGATCCGCCAGACGACGGATCAGTTCCGGTGAGAAAAACACATTCTGCGTTACCGCGTCGACGACCATAAAATCGTTGCCAAGGCCATGCATTTTAGAGAACTGCATCATTTGCTCCATTGCGCGGGTACAGAACGTTGTCGTCAGAGATTAACCTGAGTCGGGCCGCCGTTGTCGCCACGGTCGTTAGTATCTGGCGTGGAAGACTCAATGCCGCTGTTAACCGGTTTCGTCGGCGGCGGTGCGGTTTTATCCGCAGGCGGAAAGTACAGTGGTCCCTTCAGTCCGCAGCCAGTCAGGCTAAACAGCGTGATGAGAACGGCAAGCGTTCGGAAAGCGTTTTTCATTATAAAGTTGCCCGTAAGTTCAAATCTGTTTCTATCATCGCAGGAGAAGACACAAAAGCAAGAGTTTGCCGCTTTCCTGCAACGGGAATTATTTAGGGTTATACTGCCGGCATCACGAAAAACAGGAACAAAACCATGAACGACAGTGAATTCCATCGCCTTGCCGACAACCTGTGGATGACCATCGAAGAGCGTCTTGACGACTGGGACGGCGACAGCGATATCGATTGTGAAATCAACGGCGGTATTCTGACCCTGAGCTTCGAAAATGGCAGCAAAATTATTATTAACCGTCAGGAGCCGCTTCACCAGGTGTGGCTGGCGGCCAAACAGGGCGGCTATCACTTCGATCTGAAGGGTGATGAGTGGGTGTGCGACCGTAGCGGCGTACCGTTCTGGGATCTGCTGGAACAGGCCGCGACCGCGCAGGCGGGTGAGGAAGTGCGTTTCAGGTAGTTTTGTTGCCCGGTGGCGGCTGCGCCTTACCGGGCCTACAACGGCTCGAACCGTAGGCCGGGTAAGCATTAGCCACCCGGCGAAAAGGCTCAGGAGAAATACTGCTGCAACAGCGGCGCGGTGTCCTGATTGGCAGGCGCGGCAGGCGTGACGGCCTGAGTGCGGAACGGGATCACCTGCGCACGGCCATCGACGTTCACAATCTGGTAGAACTGCGGCAGGTTAAAGTTGATAAAGCTTGAGCCGTAGGTAAAGCGGTCATGCGAAGAGGAGTAGAAGCGGCTGACGTCGCGCACCAGCTCCTCTTTACTGCCTTCACAATGGTGATACACCTCGGCGCGGTTGGTCTCATCCAGAATGTAGATGTTGAACCCGGCATCGTCGCCCGACTCTTCAAAGAAGAACTGAATAATCCCTTCACTGGCAAAGCCGTCCACCACCTGCGGGAGCTTAACGTGGTTGGTTTCCACCTGCACCGACAGGCCATGCAGCTTGTTATGCGAAATCGCGCCGTAGAATTCAATGGCGTTTTCCAGCTTCTGTACCGATACGTTGAGACGTTCAAAGAACAGGCCCCAGGTCTGGCCGGAGACGCGCAACGCTTTAAAGCGCCCGGTTTCCTGACGGGTACTGGAGAGACGCAGCTCGATACACTCGGAGACCAGCTGCTGCACGCGGGTACGAATCAACCCGCGCAGGTGCTGGCTGTAGCAGAACACTTCCACGCTGTCCGGCGGCGCGGCATCCTGGTGCATCTTGCCGAGAATGGTTTTCAGCGCCTCGATCATCGCCTGCTCGCCGTTGAAGTGCAGGGTACGCACTTCGTTCCACGAGTTGCGGTACAGCAGGTCCACGCTGCCCACCAGGCAGTTTTGCTGCTCGCCAAAGCTAAAGACGTCCAGCTTGCGGAAGTCAAAATGGACCACCTGATTGCGGAAGGCCGCCGTCGGGTCGTATTCCAGGTTGACGATGATCGCCAGATGGCGAATCTCACACGGGCTGTAGAGCGCTTTTGGCGTCGGCGCAGACAGACGCAGCGGGAAGTGGTGCGACACATCTGCGACCATCTCCTGCAGCTTAGCGAGATCGACCACCTCGTTGCCTTTGATAAACAGGCGCGTGCGCGAGGTCAGCAGGCCGTTAAACCAGGCCCAGGCCACCAGCTTGTTCAGATAGCGGTTATATTCCAGCGGCTGATGGCTGATGATGGAATCCATGCTTGGCGCACGGTTGTACAGATACCACCCGGTGCGGTTCGCGCGGCCCGGCGGCACGTAGATAAACGTCAGGTTCGGTTCTGACAGGTCAGGCGAAATCTGCGGGTTAACCAGCGTGACTTTACCCGGCAGCGCTTCAAACGCGGCGTACAGCTTACGGGTCAATACCCCGATGTCCTGCGGGCTGGCGGAAACGCTGAGGTTGTTGCGGCGCGCAAAGCGAATCAGATTACGGTAGCTTTGCATCATCGCATCGAGCAGTTCGTTGTGCGCTTCACGCACCTGATCGATTTTCCAGTTGGCCCGGTTGTCGAGCATGGACAGACGCGCGTCGTCCCATCCCCACTCTTTCACTAACTGGCTGACCACTTCACGACGCCAGCCCACGCAGGCGCGTTCGCGGCTCAACTTCTCACAGACTTTGAGATAGAAACATCGACGTACCAGGTCCAGACGCGTGGTGTCATCAATGGCTTTCAGGTATTCGGTTACGCGCTCGAGCATCATGCAGTAGGCGTCGAGCCCGAAGGAGACGATCTCCCCGTCGTGCAGGCGCTGTTTGATGTCTTTCGCCAGCAGGCGCGGCGTCGGGTATTCCCAGGAGTAGGCTTCAAGCAGCAGCGTTTTCAGCACCGCTTTGTACGGTGAGTCGATACTCTTATAGAGCTGCCAGAGGCTTGCGCCGAAATACTCTTCCGCAGACAGTGAGCTGAGACCGCCGAGGTCCAGCCATTCGTTTGGCGTCAGTACGCCCTGCGCATAAAGCGACATGACGTAATCGTCGTAATGCTCTTCTTCTTCGCACGGGACCATATTCCACAGAATACGTTTCCCGGCCAGGCGAACGGCAGTACGGTAGAATTCATCCAGCAATAAGATGTGCTGGGTCGAGCCGCAGTCCTCACCACCCAGACTGCCGCTTTCGTTATGGCGGAAACGGTTTTCATCAATCAGGAAGAAGCTCACTTCCACGCCGAGCGAGGCCGCCCAGCTCTCCAGCAGGCTGCATTTACGCTGCAGCAGCTGACGCTCTTCGTTATCGAGCCAGGACTGATGACAGACCCAGATGTCCAGGTCAGAAGAACAGCTTTGCCCTACCGATGAGGTGCTCCCCATAGAGTAAACGCCGGTAATCGGCAGTTCACCTTTCGGGGACTCCTGTGGCGGCATGCCCCGGTAGAGTTCCAGCTCGTTCAAATAATGCTGTTGGGTTTCATCAGGCGTGAAAAGACAAATGCCCTGGGGAACGTTACCATCAAGGTAGCCAGGCATCAGCGGGTGGTGATAGTGCAATAATGTCGGCAGCAGACTGTATACCTGCTGGAAAGCAGGGCCCATAGCAGCAAGCGCGCGATCCACACGCAGTTGATTTATGGCATCCAGTCTCTGTTTCAGAGTCTCAATATAGAGGTACAAGACGTATCGCCTGATGTTTCCGGGTGTCGCAGCTATTCAAAACACGACTAACAGCGGACCCGCAGTATTTCAAAAAGATAACCGTTACCCTTTTTCGCCCTTATCATTTTTGGTGGTACCGACGAAAAAATGGTCTAAAACGTGATCAATTTAACACCTTGCCGATTGACCGTAAAGAAAGATGCGCTACATACAAGTGTAGCACCGTTCTGTACGTGTAAATTCCTGAATACGGCTCTGGCTGACGAATACGCCGCCTTGTCCCTCTCACTCTTCATCAACCGTAAAACTGCCATCCCAGAGTCAACAATGTTAGGATGGTTAGCGATTGATAATGACGGTAACAAGCATGTTAGACAATGTTTTGAGAATTGCCACACGCCAAAGCCCTCTCGCGCTCTGGCAGGCACATTATGTGAAGCAGCGCCTGGAAGCCTGCCACAGTGGATTGCGCGTCGAGCTGGTGCCGATGGTCACGCGCGGTGACGTGATCCTCGATACGCCGCTGGCGAAAGTGGGCGGCAAGGGCCTGTTTGTCAAAGAACTGGAACTGGCATTGCTTGAGAACCGCGCCGATATCGCCGTACATTCGATGAAAGATGTGCCCGTCGAGTTCCCGGAAGGGCTGGGGCTAGCGACCATCTGCGAGCGCGAAGACCCGCGCGATGCGTTTGTCTCTAACCGCTATGACTCGCTCGACGCGCTGCCAGCGGGTAGCGTGGTTGGCACGTCCAGTTTACGCCGTCAGTGTCAGCTGGCGGAGCGTCGTCCTGACCTGATCATCCGCTCGCTGCGCGGTAACGTCGGCACGCGTCTGGGCAAGCTAGATAACGGCGATTACGATGCCATTATTCTCGCCGTTGCCGGCCTGAAGCGTCTGGGGCTGGAAGAACGTATTCGCGTAGCGCTGCCGCCAGAGCTCTCACTGCCCGCTGTTGGCCAGGGTGCCGTCGGCATCGAGTGCCGTCTGGACGATGCGCGTACCCGCGAGCTGCTTGCCCCACTGAATCATGAAGAAACCGCTACGCGCGTAAAAGCGGAGCGGGCGATGAATACCCGCCTCGAAGGCGGGTGCCAGGTGCCAATTGGCAGCTATGCTGAATTGACGAATGGCGAACTGTGGCTGCGCGCGCTGGTAGGCGCCCCGGACGGTTCGCAGATGGTGCGCGGCGAACGTCGCGGTAACGCGCAAGATGCCGAGCAGCTTGGCGTGTCGCTGGCGGAAGAGTTACTGGATAACGGCGCCCGCGAGATCCTGGCTGACGTATATAATGGAGAGCCCCCTGCATGAGTATTCTCGTCACCCGCCCTTCTCCCGCAGGAGAGCAGTTAGTGAGCCGTCTGCGCGCACTGGGGCAGGTGGCCTGGAGTTTTCCGCTCATTGAATTCTCCCCCGGTCGCGAGCTCTCTGCGCTCGCCGACCAGATGAATACCCTTCAGGACGGTGACCTGCTGTTTGCGCTGTCGCAGCATGCCGTGGAATTTGCCCACGCACAGCTGCAGCAGCAGGACATGGCCTGGCCAACCGCCCCCGGCTATTTCGCGATTGGCCGCACAACGGCACTGGCGCTGCATACCGTAAGCGGCGCGGACGTTCGTTACCCGTTAGATCGGGAAATCACTGAAGTCTTGCTACAATTACCTGAATTACAAACTGTTGCCGGAAAGCGTGCGCTCATTTTGCGCGGCAATGGGGGGCGCGAGCTGCTGGGCGAAACGCTGCGTGAACGTGGTGCGAACGTGACGTTCGTTGAGTGCTATCAGCGCTGTGCAAAACACTACGATGGCGCGGAAGAGGCGATGCGCTGGCACGCGCGAGGCATCAATACGCTGGTGGTCACCAGCGGTGAAATGTTACAACAGCTTTGGACGCTGATACCGCTTTGGTATCGCGAAAACTGGTTACTCCGCTGTCGGCTTCTGGTCGTCAGTGAGCGTCTGGCGAACCAGGCCCGGGAACTGGGCTGGCAGGATATTCGGATCGCTGATAACGCCGACAACGATGCGCTGCTGCGCGCATTACAATAACTCTCAAATGGGAAGCCATAATGACGGAACACGACAAATCCTCCGCCGTGGTTGAAGAGACCAGGGAGACTGTGGAGACGACGCCACAGCCAGAGACGACTGAGAAAACCGCTGAGAAGAAAAACGGCAGCAACAAAACAAGCCTCACGCTGAGCGCGATTGCCATCGCCATTGCGCTGGCAGCGGGGGTTGGCCTGTACGGGCTGGTGAAGCAACAGAGCGCTAACCAGACGTCCACCAGCGATGCGCTGGTGAATCAGCTCACTGCCCTGCAAAAAGAGCAGGAGACGCAGAAAACCGAGCTGGAAGCCGTGATTAAGCAGCAGGCCGCCGCGCTTGCCGAAGCGAACAGCAAACAGGAAGAGCTGACCAAACAGCTGGGTGAAGTACAGCAGAAAGTCGCCACGATTTCCGGCACCGATGCCAAAACCTGGCTGCTCTCGCAGGCTGACTTCCTGGTGAAGCTCGCCGGACGTAAGCTCTGGAGCGATCAGGACGTCACCACTGCCGCCGCGCTGCTGAAAAGCGCCGATGCAAGCCTGGCGGACATGAACGACCCAAGCCTCATTACCGCCCGTCGCGCGATTACCGAAGACATCGCCAGCCTCTCCGCCGTTTCGCAGGTGGATTACGACGGCATTATCCTTAAAGTGAATCAGCTGTCGAATCAGATTGATAACCTGCAGCTAGCGGATAACAACGACGACGACTCCCCGATGGATTCCGACGGTACGGAGCTTTCCAGCTCGCTGAGCGAATGGCGCATAAACCTGCAGAAAAGCTGGCAGAACTTTATGGACAGCTTTATCACTATCCGCCGTCGCGACGAAACTGCCGTACCGCTGCTCGCGCCGAACCAGGACATCTATCTGCGCGAGAACATTCGTTCCCGCCTGCTGGTGGCGGCCCAGGCCGTGCCGCGTCATCAGGAAGAGACCTATAAACAGGCGCTGGATAACGTCTCAACGTGGGTACGCGCTTACTACAACACCGATGATGCGACGACCACCGCCTTCCTCGAAGACATTGATAAGCTGAGCCAGCAGAACATCACCATGAACGTGCCGGACAAGCTGACCAGCCAGCCGATTCTGGAGAAACTGATGCAGACGCGCGTGCGTAACCTGCTGGCGCAGCCGGGCGTGCCGGCTGAGCAGACGGGCGGAGCGGCACCTGCTCCGGCTCCTGCGCCTGAAAGCGCACCGCAGGGAGAGTAACGATGCTAAAAGTCCTCTTACTCTTTATCCTGCTGATCGCCGGGATCGTCCTGGGGCCTATGCTTGCGGGTCATCAGGGTTATGTCCTGATCCAGACCGATAACTACAACATTGAAACCAGCGTAACGGGTCTGACGATCATTCTGATCCTTGGCGTGGTGGTGCTGTTTGCGATCGAGTGGATCCTGCGCCGTATTTTCCGTACCGGTGCCCATACCCGCGGCTGGTTCGTTGGCCGTAAGCGCCGTCGCGCCCGTAAACAGACCGAGCAGGCGCTGCTTAAGCTCGCAGAGGGTGACTATCAGCAGGTTGAAAAGCTGATGTCGAAAAACGCCGACCATGCCGAACAGCCGGTGGTGAACTATCTGCTGGCGGCCGAAGCGGCGCAGCAGCGCGGTGATGAAGCCCGCGCTAATCAGCATCTGGAGCGAGCGGCTGAGCTGGCTCACGGCGACCCGATTCCGGTGGAAATCACGCGCGTTCGTCTGCAGCTGGCACGCAATGAGAATCACGCGGCTCGCCACGGCATCGACCGTCTGCTGGAAGTCGCGCCGCGTCATCCGGAAGTGCTGCGTCTTGCCGAGCAGGCCTATATTCGTACCGGCGCCTGGGGCTCACTGCTGGACATCATTCCGTCGATGGCGAAGGCCGAGGTGGGCGACGATGAACATCGTGATGAGCTTCAGCGTCTGGCGTGGATTGGCCTGATGGATCAGGCGCGCGCAGACCTGGGCAGCGACGGTCTGAAAACGTGGTGGAAGAATCAGAGCCGTAAAACGCGTCAGCAGGTTCCTCTGCAGGTGGCGATGGCGGAACATCTCATCGAGTGTGACGATCACGACACGGCTCAGGCGATCCTCCTCGACGGTCTGAAGCGTCAGTACGACGATCGTCTGGTGATGGTGATCCCGCGCCTGAAAACCAACAATCCTGAGCAAATCGAAAAAGTGCTGCGTCAGCAGATTAAAACCGTCGGCGATCGACCGCTGCTGTGGAGCACGCTCGGCCAGTCGTTGATGAAGCACGGCGAATGGCAGGAGGCGAGCCTCGCCTTCCGTGCAGCGCTGAAGCAGCGTCCGGACGCCTTCGACTACGCCTGGCTTGCCGATACGCTGGACAAGCAGCATAAGCCGGAAGAGGCCGCCGCCATGCGCCGTGACGGGCTGTTGCTGACCCTGCAAAACAACGGTACCCAACAATAAACAAAAAGGAGGCCAAACGGCCTCCTTTTTTTATCGCCTTTCTGCTGCTACATTCTTTACACCTGCATCCGCAAACGAGCCCGCCAATGTAACGATCTCTTTTCATTAACTTTTTCTCACACACGCGCACATTCTGCAGCGTGGATTAAATCGTTTTTGAAAGGAAATCGTCATGAACTCGCTTCTGTATGCGCTTATTGAAGCGCTGCGCTGCCACCGCTGGCTGCGCCTCCTTGCTTGTGCTTTTATCTTTTCTTCGCTGGGGAATGGCTTAACCCAGGTCGTGGTCTTCGGCTTGCTGTTAGCATGGTCAGCCCCGCCCGCACTGCTCACCCTCGCTTTTCTTTTCGCTACGGTGCCGGGGTTTATCGGGAGTACGATCGGCGAAAAGCTGTGCTCCCGATGTTCTCCGATCGCCCTGCTGATACTGACCGAGGCACTGGGATTGCTCGCCCTGCTCTTTCCCCTCCTTGGTGTGGGTTATCACAGCGTTACCGCGTTACTCGCCGTGCAATCCACCGAAGCGCTGCTCAGCGGGATGAGCTGGCCCGCGCTGACGTTGCTCTTCAAGCGCGGTCTCAGCGAAGCGGAGCTGCCTGCTGCGACCTGTCTGGAAAATGTGATTTTTGCTTCTCAGGTTTTGCTGGGGACCGGCCTGGGCGTGATGCTGTTTCAGAAGATATCCGTATTTACCCTTCTGGCCATTGATGCCGCCAGCTTTCTCGGGTCACTGCTCATGCTATGGCTGGCTGGACGCCGGTTTTCTGCGCCATCACTCCCGTCCCTCGAGGAAGAGGAAGCCCCTGCGGCATTACGCTGGCGGACCTTGACCGTTCGGCAGAAACGCAGTCTGCTCATCCTGCCAGCACTGGCGGCCGTCGGCTCGCCGGCCATGGCACTGCTTCCGGCACTGGCACAGCAAATCCATCCTCAGGATGCGGCGAGCCTTGCTTTGCCGCTGCTTTTCGCAAGGAGCCTGGGACAGCTTTGCGGCCCCATGTTGCTAAAAAAAGAGAGCCTGACGCGCTTTGCCGCTCGCACGCCACGCATCATCGTTTGTCTCGGCATCTTTCTGGCCGCTTATGGAATGCTGCCGTTGTTGTCCGGGTGGATGGCATGTGCGCTGGGGATGATCTTTATCGCGCATCTGGCTTCGAATGTTCTGTTCGCGGCCGGGACGTTTGGCGTTCTCAGTAGTTTTCATATTACGCAAACCGCTTCGGCCAGTGGTAAAGCCTGGCGCTGGCAAACGCTCAGCGCCTCTCTCTTCACCGGCATCGCAGCGGCAGTGGCTGCCGGGTTTGGCTCAGTAGCCGCACTCTATGCTGTCTCGTCAGCGGCCCTTGTGATGGTTGCCCTGATCGTGCGCCGGTATCGGGAATAAGGCATAAAAAAACGCCTGCTATAAAAGCAGGCGTTAAAACAGGTCTGTAAGACAACATATTTGGTGCTTCACTCAACGTTATGTCCATGGTGTCTGATGAGGCCGAAGCGACATCTGTCAGTGGACGATAAGCACCGTAAATGGCTCTGCGTCATTCCGGAGTTTATGAGGCACGAAGGCGAACATAAGAGATGGAATGAGCATCTACACGCATATTATTGCACGTAACGTGCCAACATGACACGCAGAACTTTTACATGACGCAACATTTTAAGATAAAAGGAAATTATGCTGTTAAGCGTCGTCTTAATCGCTACAACATATCGGTCAACGCAGAAATATGTCGCCAGGAGGAGACAGCAAAACCTATGGATAGTAAATATGTTTATTTTCAATGAATTATATGTCGCTGAATCGCGACAATGAAACAGGACGCTGTCGGGGAATCACTACAGGGGTGAAAAGTGGCAGAAAACAAAAAACCCCGCCTAAGCGGGGTTCAAAATTGGTCGGCGAGAGAGGATTCGAACCTCCGACCCACTGGTCCCAAACCAGTTGCGCTACCAAGCTGCGCTACTCGCCGATGTACTGCTTTTTGAATTTTTAGTTCAATTCATTTAAAAAGTCGTGGTGCGAGGGGGGGGACTCGAACCCCCACATCCTAAGGACACTAACACCTGAAGCTAGCGCGTCTACCAATTCCGCCACCTTCGCAATTCACAACTCTTTCAATAATGGGGTGGCTAATGGGATTCGAACCCACGACAACTGGAATCACAATCCAGGGCTCTACCAACTGAGCTATAGCCACCACTGTATTCTTTCACGCGGTACTGACTACTTCTCAGACCACCGCAGCTCTAGCGCCGGGACTAAAATGGCGCGCCCGACAGGATTCGAACCTGAGACCTCTGCCTCCGGAGGGCAGCGCTCTATCCAGCTGAGCTACGGGCGCTTAGCGCCGTTGCGGGGCTGGATATTACGTACCTCCGTCCCCGCTGTCTAGTGCTTTTTTGAAAAAAATGCGCGTTTGGTTATCGTTTGCACATTTTGCCGCTTATTCCTCCACTTTCTGCGTGGTGGCACGGCGACCGAGACCAAAAAGCTTATAGGCAGCCGTTACAGCGGCCAGGAAGATCATCCCGACAAACAGCGACATGCGGGTATCTTCATTAAAGTACATTCCGATTAATACGCAAATCAGGAACGCCATCGTTAAATAGTTCGCATACGGGAACAGAATTGAACGGAACGGATGGCTTTCAATCGCCTTTTTATGCGCATGACGGAAACGCAGCTGGCTGATGAGGATAACAAACCACGGCACCATGCCCGGCAGGACGCTGGCGCTGTAGACGTAAACGAACACCCGCTGCGGATTGGGAATGATGTAATTCAGGCAAGAGCCAATCAGCAGGATTGCAATGGAAACCGCCACGCCCGCCACCGGCACGCCAGCACGTGACACTTTGCTCATCGCCGCAGGCAGCTGGTTATTCATCGAGAGCGCATAGAGCATACGCCCACAGCTGTACATCCCGCTGTTACAGCCTGACAGCGCGGCCGTCAGGACCACAAAGTTAATGATGCCCGCCGCCGCCGTGATACCAATTTTGGCAAAGGTTAAAACAAACGGGCTACCCGTCGTGCCAATTTCGTTCCACGGGAAGATGGTTACGATAACGAAGATCGCGCCCACATAGAAAATCAGGATGCGCCACAGCACTTTGCCCACCGCGCTACGCAGCGTGACCTGAGGATTTTTCGCTTCACCGGCAGTAATACCGATCAGCTCCACGCCCTGATACGAAGCCACAACGATACACAGCGCCGTCAGGAAACCCTTCCAGCCGCCGGCAAAGAAGCCGCCGTTTTCGGTCAGGTTACCGAAACCGATAGCGTGTCCACCGTTGCCAAAGCCGAAGAAAATCACGCCCAGGCCAACAACAATCATCACGATGATGGTGGTGACTTTAATCATCGCGAACCAGAACTCGATCTCACCATAAAGACGCACGGCGGCCAGGTTTGCCAGCGCTACCAGCCCCACGGCAATAAGCGCGGGTATCCACTGGGCCATGTCCGGGAACCAGAACTGGACGTAGACCCCTATCGCGGTGATCTCGGAGATGCCCACCGCCATCCACATGAACCAGTATGACCAGGCTGTCAGGTAGCCGAAAAAGGGGCTCATATACCGGTGCGCGTAAACGGCGAAGGAGCCGGTTACCGGCTCCAGGAAGAGCATTTCGCCCATGGAACGCATGATGAAGAAAACAAACAGCCCGGCAATAATGTACGCCAGTAATACGGAAGGGCCTGCCCACTTGAGCGTGCTTGCGGAGCCCATAAACAGGCCCACGCCGATAGTGCCGCCCAGCGCTATCAGTTCAATATGACGAGCTTCCAGCCCACGCTGTAGCTCCTGTTTTTTCTCTGCCATAGATCCTCGATTGTGTTTGCTGTTTCCCGACTTAAGACCGGGTATTGTTTTTTAGGGGGACTAAAATACGGAGCGAATGGTTTCTTAAAATGTGCCAAATGGCAAACGATGCATAAAAAAAATGAATGCATTGCACAGATTATCAGCAGTTTTGCAGGCGAGTTGCAGCGCGAATAGCATATCGCGCTACATTTTGATTACATTTTCCCGGTGTAATGCCAGGCGAGGTAGCGAAGCAGACGGATCTGGCGTTTAATGCGTGTCGGTTGCGATAGCAGGCGATACAACCACTCCAGCCCCAGATGTTGCCAGACCGCTGGCGCACGCTTGACGTGGCCGGTAAAGACGTCATATGTGCCGCCAACGCCCATGTAGAGGGCATCCGGGCAGACCAGACGACAGTCACGCATCAGGATCTCCTGGCGCGGGGACCCCATCGCCACGGTGACAATCTTCGCCCCGCTGTCACGAACGCGCTCAAACAGCGCCTGCCGATCTTCCGGTTTGAAGTAACCATCCTGGCTGCCGACAATATTAACATTCCATTGACGACGCAGTTTCTCTTCCGTCTGGGCCAGTATCTCCGGCTTCCCGCCAATCAGGAACACGGGCGTTCCCTGCGCGCCTGCACGGGCCATAAGCTGCTCCCAGAGATCGGCACCCGCCACGCGGGAAACATTAGCGTCAGGATACTTTTTACGGATAGAGCGAACCACGCTGATCCCGTCTGCGTATTTAAATTCGGCCGCGTCTATCAGGCTTTTGACTTCCGCGTTATCCTCAACCGCCAGCATCTTTTCCGCGTTGATGGCCACCAGCGTACCGGATTTCATCTGGCCGTCGGCGAACAGAAAATCCAGCGCGTGCTGCATGTCGCGCCAGCCAATCAGCTGCAGACCACGTAGCGCATAGCGCGGTGCAGAAATTCTATCAGTCATTACTATCCTTACTCAGACTTGCGACAGCGTTGTGCTGCCCTGCCGCTCGCGCCTGTGCACAAGCCCGGCGCTGTCAAACAGCCAGTACAACAGCTTGGCCAGTAACAGGCAGATGCCGAAAACGACCATGAAGAACACCACGCGCGAAACGAACGAGTCCAGACCTTCGCGCGCCAGAACGATCATATTGAAAATGGCACCAAAGCAGAAACTGTGCAAAATGGCCGCTTTATAGCGATTGGTCTCTTCATTGCCACGCAGGTAAAGCCAATCGAACCACTTGATAATCAGCCCCACGGCAACCGCTCCGGGGAGAATGAACCATGCCCCGCCCATCACCACCAGGGAACCGAGCAGCGTGGGTGAAATTGCCAGACCGGAATGGTTGTTCAGCACTTCCCAGGTGAAGTAATTCGCCGTATTCAGCACCACGCCAGGACGGTCCGGCCATAGCCAGGAAGGGATAAAGACGTAGAAGTCGCGAACAATCGGCGCCAGCCCCTGGAAATCAATCTTGTCGTAATTTTGCAGCAGCAGTGCCAGGTTTTCCCATGGTGAGAACGTATCGCGCGTGAGGTAAAGGAACGTGTAAAACGCCTCATCACCCGCCACGTTCATCCCATAGCGCTTTAGCGCCAGCCAGAACATCCCCACAATGCCAAACACGCCTGCTGCAACCAGCATCCAGAGCGAGATCCAGCCGCGGATAATGCCGATAAACAGGAAAATCGCGAAGGCGATGATGATGTTCGCGCGCGTACCGCCCACAATCATGTAGGTCAGGATGCCAAATGCGACGGTACTGACCAGGAAGAACAGCCACGCTTTGCTGTCCTGGCGCAGGAAGAAGATCACCAGCATCGCCGGGATGAAGAAGTAGAAGAAACGCTTAAGCGCCACGCCCGAGACTTCTGCCGAAAAAATCTGGCTGTAGGAGTGGAGTTTAAAAAGCAGGAAGCCGTTATGCATGAAGAAGATGCCAACGCTGACCAGGGCGATAGTCATCAGCATCACCCATGTCAGGTGGGTTTCCACCCGATTCATGGTAAAGAGCGCCCGGCGTGGGGCAGCTGTCTGCGCTGAACGCAGACGCGTTTTATAGGTGACGTAGTAGACCGCATAGAAGCAGGTCGCCGCCAGAAGCGCCTGGAGCAGAATGTCCGGCGGCGCGACGCTCACGTCAAAACGGAAGACCAGTATGCTGGTCAACGGGAAGCCGAAAAAGAACGTTAGCAGAAACAGTAACGAGAAGAAGACGTTAAAGTTGAAGCGCACGCGGCGGAATTCAAACCAGGTGAGCGTGGCGATAAACAGGCTGCTCAGAAGCCAGACAACCAGTAAGCCGCTGAATTGCAAATGACTCATGCTTTGTCTCCTGCAGCGATACGCAGCGCGCGGTGCCACGGCGTGAGATAATTCGGGCTGAAAAAATCGATGCTGTTTTTATCCACCAGCGTGAGCTGACGTTGAGCTTCACGTACCACCTCGACATTCAGCGTGTCTGAGGTAAACAGTACCGGAATATGCTGCTCGGCCATGTCCTGCCAGAACGGGTTATCGCGGTTGAGCACGCACGGTACACCTGCCTGAATCAGCAGGCACAGCGTGCCAATCCCCTGCTGCCGGGCAAAGATGAAATAACCGAGATCGCATTTTCTCAGCAGCGCAAGATATTCATCAAATTCCAGCTTATCGCTGAGGATGTGCAGATTTTCAGCGCTAAACAGCGCCAGCCCCTGCTGACGAACCTCGTCGATATAGGCGCTGTTGTTGGCGGGATAGCCCATCGGCACCACCACGTTCACTGTGTCGCCAAACTGCTGATGCACCGCCCTGAGCGCCGCGACATGTTCGTTACTGCGATCGCCGGAATTCCCCACCAGAATCGTCAGCTTGCCTTCTCGCACCGCGTCATTCGCCATGGCGTTCAGCGCCGGATCCATGCGGGTGGGGAAATAGAGCAACTCGCCGCGCACGTTCGGGTGCTGTTTAGCAAAATAGTTGAGATCGCCGCGGGTAGCAAAAACGCAGCCTACGCGCCCCTGAGCCATGCGGCGCAGGGGATAAAAAAGACGGAATTTCCAGCCGCGGGAGACTTCATAAAGATCGGCTCCCCAGATATGCCAGCTGCACTGGGAGGGTTTAATCCCTCCGCTGAGAAGCGCCAGCCACAGGCCGGTATTGAACTGCCCGTGGAAAAAGAAACGTTGCTTACGATCCGCTTTGGCTTTGGCAACCACCGCCTTCGCCAGTGAGGCCTTATCCGGCCAGAAGCGAATCGTCAGTGCCGGAAACGCCTCGCTCAGGCCCTTATCCTGACCTGCAACCATAAACTCACGCGCATCAGGATCGCCCGATGCCAGCTCGTCGTTGAAGAACCGCAAAACGGTCTGGTTATGGTGTGGGATATCCGATCCCAGGATGTGAATCAGTGCAGTCATGCGCGTTTACGCCACAATAAAAATACACCGCAACAGGCGGCGAAATAAACGATATAGGTTGCCATGTAGGCCTGGGCCGCCCCCAGCGCACCGTGCGTGGGTATCAGCCAGTGTGAAAATGCCGTCAGTAAAACAAACTGGCTAATTTCCGCCAGGATATAGAGCCGAAGGGACGCTTTCGCGATCACCAGATAGCCGAAAACGTAAGCCCCCACTTTCAGTACATCACCCACCAGCTGCCAGGCAAAGAGATCGCGCGTGGCGGTGAACTTCGCCGAGAACAGCAGCCAGATGGCGACATCGCGCAATAACCAGACGGTAAAGCTGGCAGCCGCGACGGCCGGCAATACAAAGCGCAGCGATCGGAAAATCTCGCGCGTTATGTCCTGTCTGGACGTCAGACGCGACAGGGTTGGCAGCAGGTAAACGCTAAAGGAAGCCGTAATAAACTGAAGATAGGCATCGGAAATACTGCTTACGCCCTGCCAGATCCCGACCTCATCCCAGCTATAGTGCGCCGCCAGCAGGTTTCGCATCATCACGTAGGCCACCGGCAGCGTGACGGAGGTGATGAGCGCCATCAGGGTAAATTTACCCAGTTGGCTGGCAAGCATCGAGTCCCATTGCGGTTTCAGGTAGCTCAGCGGAATGACGCCCCGACGCATCAGCATAAATGCCGCAGGCACAACCACCAGCGCCGGAACCAGCGCCAGCCCCAGCAGTGCGCCTTCATAGCCACCCAGGCGATAGCAGAAATAATAGGCAATCACGCCGATGACGCTGCCCAGGATCAACGCAAGCGCGTTCCCGGCAGCATCACGAAACCCTTTCATCAGCGCCAGCAGCAGGTTAGCCCAGGCAATCCCCATCTGAACCAATGCGACCAGACGCACCAGCCCCTGATAGTGGGTGTGACCGAATAATCCCTGGCTGATGGGCGCTGCCGCCAGCAGAAAGATAATCGCCATCAGGGTCGAAAAACCCGTGACCATCGCCGACGAGGTGCCCACGACCCTCCGAAGCTGGGCCGCATCATCATGATACTGCGCAACGTATTTGGTGACGCCGTTGAAGATACCGGCACCGGCCAGCACGCCAAGGACGGTGACAAGCTGACGGAAATTACCCGCCAGCCCCACTCCTGACGGGCCAAATGAGACGGCCAGGAGCTTGACGACCAACAGCCCGGCCCCAATTTTTACAAGCGTGGACGCGGCGGTCCACACCGATGCTTTTGCCAGAGACATATCAGCCGAAATAACTCAGGAGGGTATTAATCACCGTACGCTGGTTAACTGGCGCGAGGTTGTAGAACAGTGGCAGACGAAGCAACCGCTCACTTTCTTTGGTGGTGTAACGGTCTTCACCCGCGAACGTTCCAAACGCTTCGCCCGCCGGGCTGGAGTGCAGCGGGATATAGTGGAACACCGCCATAATTTCGGCTTCTTTCAGCCAGGCGATGAGCTCGCTGCGGTCGTCGTTATCGCGCAGCTTGATGTAGAACATGTGCGCGTTGTGGACGCAATCCGCCGGAATCGTTGGCAGTGCAATACGCCCAGCTTTTGCCAGAGGTTCCAGCGCATCGTAATAGGTTTGCCACAGGGAGAGACGCTGCAGGTTGATGCGATCCGCGGCTTCCAGCTGCGCCCACAGGTACGCGGCCTGCAGATCCGCCATCAGATAGCTGGAGCCAATATCGCGCCAGGTATATTTGTCTACCTGGCCGCGGAAGAACTGGCTGCGGTTGGTGCCTTTTTCGCGGATCACTTCCGCACGCTCCACGAGTGCCCGGTCGTTAATCAGCGTCGCGCCACCCTCTCCGCCTGCCGTGTAGTTTTTGGTTTCGTGGAAGCTAAAGCAGCCGATGTGGCCGATGGTGCCCAGCGCGCGTCCCTTGTAGGTCGACATCACTCCCTGCGCGGCATCTTCCACCACAAACAGGTTATGTTTTTTGGCGATGGCCATGATGGTGTCCATTTCACAGGCCACACCTGCGTAATGAACCGGCACGATCGCGCGCGTTTTGTCGGTGATCGCCGCTTCAATCAGCGTCTCATCAATGTTCATGGTATCCGGGCGGATATCCACAAAGATGATTTTCGCCCCGCGCAGGACAAACGCATTCGCCGTGGAAACGAAGGTGTAGCTCGGCATGATCACTTCATCGCCGGGCTGGATATCCAGCAGCAGTGCGGCCATTTCCAGCGATGCCGTACAGGACGGGGTCAGCAGTACTTTGGCGCTGCGAAAACGCTGTTCCATCCACTGCTGACAGCGACGGGTGAAACCGCCGTCACCGCAGAGTTTGCCGCTGCCCATGGCAGACTGCATATAGTCGAGTTCCGTTCCGACGACGGGTGGTGCGTTAAATGGAATCATCTTGTCACCTGTATAACCAGTAGGCGGTGGCGTCGATGTTGGCACCACTCGCAATATAACGTTTAAGCGCGGCGGTGTTGCCCACCTGGGTCGCCACCCGCAGCGTCTCAACCTGCTGCTGCTGCGCCCAGTGCAGCGCCGCCTGCATAAGTTTCTCACCCATGCCGCGCCCGGCTAATAAGCCAATACGCGCCTCGCGCACGTTGAGCTTGCGAAGCGAGACGAACCCCTGGAGTTGACCGTCCCCTGCGCGGAAAACCAGGCAGACGTGGTCAAAGGTGCCTTTAACCGCATTCTCTATCCACTGGGCATAGAAACGTCCACTATCGTCAGGTGCGTACCAGGGCGTACGAAAGCGACTCTGCGCAAACGCCTGAGCCGCCATCTGACGCAGCACGGGAATATCCTGTTCGGTTGCGATTTCAGCGCCGGGCGCACCATGCCGGGTGAGGGTTATGGAAAGGTCTGCCTCACCTTCCACCAGCTGAAAACCGCGTTGCTGGAGCGCATCAAGCAGGTCGGTACGGTCCGCCGGGATTTTCGCCTGAATCCGTTGCCAGGCGATGAAATCCGATTCAGCCAGTACCGGCGCATCATCGCGCAGACGCACAATGGCCGACGGCAGGCCGAAAAAGACACTCTCCCACTGCAGGGGCTCAAGTACCCCGTTCAGGCTGTTCAACGCCAGACACCTTTGGTATCAACGACATACTTCTGACGCACCGCATCACCGGACGTCGCTTTAAACTCTTGATGATCCACCAGCAGCACCAGCACGTCCGCCGTCGCCAGCGCCTCACCCAGCGCAGCCAGCGTGCAGTGCCCCGCCAGTTTTGCCGGCAACTCATGGATATTCGGCTCAACCACCAGCGTTTCACCCTTGTGCCATTCGGCAATCATCTGAGCAATTTCCATTGCCGGGCTTTCACGCAGATCGTCAATGTTGGGTTTGAAGGCCAGACCAAAGCAGGCAATTTTCAGCTCGCTGGCGCGCTTGCCGCTCTCTGCCAGACAATCCGCTACCGTGGTTTTGACCTGATTGAGCACCCAGTGAGGTTTGCTGTCGTTCACTTCACGCGCGGTGCGAATCAGGCGCGCCTGCGCCGGATTCTGAGCCACAATAAACCACGGATCGACGGCGATGCAGTGTCCACCCACGCCCGGGCCTGGCTGGAGAATGTTTACACGCGGATGGCGATTCGCCAGGCTAATCAACTCCCAGACGTTAATCCCCTGATCGGCGCAAATCAGCGACAGTTCGTTCGCAAAGGCGATATTAACGTCACGGAAGCTGTTTTCCGTCAGCTTGCACATCTCGGCGGTGCGGGAGTTTGTCACCACACACTCGCCTTCCAGGAAAATCTTGTACAGCGCGCTGGCGCGCTCGGAACAGACGGGCGTCATACCGCCAATGACGCGGTCGTTTTTAATCAGTTCGACCATGACCTGGCCCGGGAGGACGCGCTCCGGGCAGTAGGCGATGTTGATATCCGCCTGCTCCCCCGCCTGTTGCGGGAAGCTTAAATCAGGGCGCGCGTCGGCCAGCCACTGCGCCATCTGCTCGGTAGCACCGACCGGAGAGGTTGATTCCAGAATCACCAGCGCCCCTTTCTTCAGCACAGGGGCAATGGACTTTGCCGCCGCCTCGACGTAGACCATGTCGGGCTCGTGGTCACCTTTAAAGGGCGTTGGAACAGCAATCAGGTAGGCATCCGCTTCAACGGGCGTGGTACTGGCGCGCAGGAAGCCGCCCTCCACCGCCTCTTTCACCACGCGGTCAAGATCGGGCTCGACAATATGAATCTCGCCACGGTTAATGGTTTCCACCGCACGGGCGTTGATATCCACACCGACAACCTGTTTCTGACGAGAGGCAAACGCCGCCGCGGTGGGCAAGCCAATGTAGCCAAGACCAATGACAGAGAGGGTAGTAAAACTCATAGCGATACCTGATTGTGTTTAAGTGCATGCAAAATACGGCCACAAGCCTGCCCGTCCCCATACGGATTATGGGCCCGGCTCATCGCCTGATACGTTTCGTCGTCATGCAGAAGGCGCGTGACCTCTTCGACGATGAGTTCCGCGTTGGTGCCGACCAGACGCACCGTACCGGCTTTGACCGCTTCCGGACGTTCGGTGGTTTCACGCATCACCAGCACCGGTTTGCCAAGAGAAGGCGCTTCTTCCTGAATGCCGCCGGAATCGGTAAGGATCAGCCAGGCATGGTTCATCAGCCAGACAAACGGCAGATAGTCCTGAGGTTCAATCAGAAGGACATTCTCGATATGACCCAGGATGCGGTTAACCGGCTCGCTGACGTTAGGATTGAGATGGACCGGATAGACAATCTGCACGTCGTCGTTCTGCGCCGCGATTTCAGCCAGCGCGTGACAGATTTGCTCAAAACCCCGGCCAAAGCTTTCGCGACGATGGCCTGTGACCAGAATGGTTTTTTTGCCGTTGTGCAGGAATGGATAGCGAGCAGCGAGTTCGTTCTTAAGCTCGTGGTTTGCCAGGACCCGGTCACGTACCCAAATTAACGCATCGATGACCGTATTGCCGGTCACAAAGATTTTGTTATCGGCGATATTTTCACGCAGCAGGTTCTGACGCGAGTTTTCCGTAGGCGCAAAGTGATACATCGCCAGGTGGCCCGTTAGCGTGCGGTTGGCCTCCTCCGGCCACGGCGAATAAAGATTGCCGGTACGCAGACCCGCCTCAACATGCCCCACGGGAATTCGCTGGTAAAACGCGGCCAGGCTGGTCGCCACGGTCGTGGTAGTGTCGCCGTGTACCAGCACCACGTCAGGCTTGAATGACTCCAGGATAGGCTTCAGCTCTTGCAGAATACGACAGGTTATCTCCGTCAATCCTTGCCCCGGTTTCATAATATTGAGGTCGTAATCCGGGACGATGGAAAAGAGCGTTAACACCTGATCGAGCATCTCACGGTGCTGGGCCGTGACGCACACTTTCGCTTCAATATCAGGATCGCTGGCCAGCGCATGAACCAGAGGCGCCATCTTTATGGCCTCCGGCCTGGTGCCAAATACGGTTAGTACTTTCACATCGATTCTCTTCGATTAGGCGATCAAGGCAGTAGCCTTCATCGTAAACGGTATTCTTAGTTTGTACGACGACGCGTTAACGCCACGCCTGCGCCCGTCAGTGCGCCCACAATCCCCCACATGATCATCAGGAATGCACGACGCGGACTATCGCGTTTTACAGGTTCTTCAGGCGTTCGCAAATAACGATAGGTCTGAAAACGCGGGTCCAGAGATGGACCGACATTAAGCGTATTGAGCATCGCGCGATTTTGATCGTAATCGAGGTCAAAATCAGGACCGACGGCCTGAAGGTTTTCCAGACGTGCCTGCAACATGGGGCGGCCAAGGAGGAACATCTCTGAATCAGGTAGTTCATCAGCCGGCACGTCCGTCTCAGTACGGGAAATATTGTGCTGTTCCGCAATTTTCAGCGCCTGCTCAATATTGTGTACACGGCGAGCGAAAATCGCTTTAGCCACCTCTTCCTGACGTTTCACCTGCGCTTTCATCTGGATGGTACGAGCCGACCAGGCGCCTTTAAGCTCTTCGTTAAGATGGCTTGCGGCACGCTGGCTGGCAAACGCGACATACTGACGCAGCAGGTTGTTGGCGTCCGGCGCGGTTTCTGCAATCAGCTTGACGCTGTCATTCACGTTACGCAGCGCGTCGCCCGGCATAAATTGAATATTGTTAATCAGATCGTCCAGCAGAGCGGCATCGGCTTTGGTGTTATCAACCCGACGCTGCTTGTAGTAATCCGTCTGGGACCAGAAGTCGCGGCGCGTATCCCACGAAGCCAGTTGCATCACAAACTCTTTATAGGCCTCATCCATAACGGAGACCTGATCCGGCGTGGCGAGGTTAGCTTTGATATCCAGGTTTCGCAGGAATTGCTGTTGGGAATAGAACCCCCCAAGCATGTTAACCGTTGGTTTGTCAGTGATTGCCGTGGCGCTCCACTCTTGTTTTGCAAAGAACGTATAGGCCAGCGCTAACAGTGCAAACCCCAGCGCGATCCCCGCAATCCAAAGTTTGCCTGCCCATAACACGCGAAACAAACCCCGAATATCCAGTTCATTCTCAGTTACCACTGATTTCGCTCCCGCCAACGGTTGAGTCATCATAGTCCCGGTTTTACTTAGTTAATGTTGTGTTTTTGCCACTGTTACGACGCATCCTGCGTTTAATACGTTTAATGAACCGCGCTACTTTCCATGCGCGCTTAATGCAGTAGCCGTAGAGAGAAAAAGCTAGCAAGAACAATACCAACATAGCCCATTCAGGTACAAAATGTGTATATTCCGCCGTCACGCCAATCGCCGCTAGAATAGCAGCCGCCAGCGTAATAAGCACAAATGCCTGCCGGGAAGTGAATCCGGCTCGCATGATTAAATGATGAATGTGCTGGCGGTCAGCAGAGAAAGGGCTCATCCCTTTACGCAGACGGCGATACATAATCGCAACCATATCCATTAACGGGATAGCGATAATCCATAATGCTGTTACCGGGCTAATGGGGTGTACATCACCCTGAGTGGTTTCCAGCAAGATCCAAATGATAGTAAAGCCGATAAGCGTGCTACCCGCATCACCCATGAATACTTTATAGCGCCGGCCCAATGCACCGAGATTTAACAGGATATAAGGCAGGATGGCCGCAATCATGGCAAAACACCACATAGCAAGGCTATATTGCCCATCGAACCATAAAATGAAACCAATTGCGGCAAATGAGACGCAGGACAGGCCTCCCAGCAAACCATCAATACCGTCAACCATGTTGAATGCGTTAATCGCCACCCACACGGCAAAAAGTGTCAGGAAATAACCGAACGGACCGAGTTCCATCTCCCAGGAGCCAAAAATATAGCCCAAGCTACTCAAGTGCAGCTTAGCGAACACCATCATAGCAATAGCCACAGCAGCCTGAACGAAGGCGCGGATTTTGACGCTAATATCATAACGGTCGTCAAGAGCGCCAACCACCACAAGCACCGTCGCGCAGGTTAGGTACAGCCTGGCATGTGGGATATAGTAATCCGCGATGGCAAACGTGAAGCAGATCCCCGCGAAAACAGAGATACCTCCGACCAAAGGGATCATGCCTTGATGACGCTTACGGAAGTTGGGTTTATCCACTAACCCCAGATATTTCGCCACCTTACGTGCCAGAAACAAAAAGCAGGTGGTAAACAAGAAAATACTGGTTAGTTCAGTAAACGTATCAAGTAGGTTCACAATGGATGTTCTCAACAAATGTTAGTCAAGGAAGTATAACCATCAAGGCGCTGAGCCTGAAGTTATAAAGCAAACCTCTTACAGTTCCATTTGTTTATTATTCAAGCTATTAATGTTTTTACTGTGCGAATTATCTTATTGTCGCACTGCCCAGTCAAAATTGTGAGTAGGTGGTACTAGCGTATAGTCCATAAAAGAAAAACGCCACGTAAAAACGTGGCGTTCGCTGGCTTTATTTGCGTTACGAGCGTTTCATCATGTCGAAGAAATCGTCGTTGGTTTTGGTCATTGCCAGTTTGTTAATGAGGAACTCCATCGCGTCGATTTCACCCATTGGATGGATGATTTTGCGCAGGATCCACATTTTCTGCAGCTCTTCCTGGGTGGTGAGCAGTTCTTCTTTACGGGTACCGGAACGGTTGTAGTCGATAGCCGGGAAGACGCGTTTTTCAGCGATCTTACGAGAGAGGTGCAGTTCCATGTTGCCTGTCCCTTTAAACTCTTCGTAGATAACTTCGTCCATCTTAGAGCCGGTATCGATCAGCGCGGTCGCGATGATGGTCAGGCTGCCGCCCTCTTCGACGTTACGTGCAGCACCGAAGAAACGTTTTGGACGATGCAGGGCGTTAGCATCCACACCACCGGTCAGGACTTTACCAGACGCCGGGACCACGGTGTTGTAGGCACGCGCCAGACGGGTGATGGAGTCGAGCAGGATGATCACGTCTTTCTTGTGCTCAACCAGGCGTTTTGCCTTCTCGATCACCATTTCCGCAACCTGAACGTGGCGAGATGCTGGCTCGTCGAAGGTAGAAGCAACCACTTCACCTTTAACCAGACGCTGCATCTCGGTCACTTCTTCCGGACGTTCGTCAATCAGCAGCACCATCAGCACACAGTCAGGGTGGTTGTAAGCAATGCTCTGCGCGATGTTCTGCAGCAGCATGGTTTTACCCGCTTTTGGCGGCGCCACAATGAGACCACGCTGACCACGACCGATTGGTGAGGCCAGATCCAGAACGCGCGCGGTTAAGTCTTCGGTAGAACCGTTACCACGCTCCATACGCAGGCGAGAGTTCGCGTGCAGCGGCGTTAAGTTCTCAAAGAGGATCTTATTGCGCGAGTTTTCTGGCTTATCGAAGTTAACTTCATTGACTTTCAACAGCGCAAAGTAGCGTTCACCCTCTTTAGGAGGACGAATCTTACCTGAAATGGTGTCACCAGTGCGGAGGTTGAAACGGCGGATTTGGCTGGGGGATACGTAGATGTCGTCAGGGCCGGCGAGGTAGGAGCTGTCTGCAGAGCGGAGGAAACCAAATCCGTCTTGCAATATCTCCAGCACACCGTCGCCAAAGATATCTTCGCCACTCTTAGCGTGCTGCTTCAGGATGGCGAAAATGATGTCCTGCTTGCGCATACGAGCCTGGTTTTCCAGCCCCATATTTTCGCCGAGAGTGATCAGCTCAGAAACCGGCGTATTCTTTAATTCGGTAAGATTCATAATGGTGTGGGTTCTTAAACTCGGGGTGATTCTCGAACTTAATGTTGTGAATGGTATGGCAGGGTCATCCATGCCTGTTTAGCGGCCATCAACTCATGTCTGTTCGCTGTCTGGTCACAGGGAAAGAACGCAGAACTGAAACGACAAGACGGATTGAGTGACAAGCCCGGAATTTAGCCACTTCACGCACTGTTCATGTTAACAACGGGAAGTATCGGGTAAAACAAGATTCAAACAACAAGATATGTTTAAAACGAAGTCATAGCTAACTTAGCACGACTTCAGCCGGGCGTCCAGAGTTCCGAATCATTTAGCCGGGGGCTCTGAACGCACAGCGGAGAAACCTTACGCCAGGTTAGCGTCGAGGAACTCTTTCAGTTGACCTTTGGACAGCGCGCCCACTTTGGTCGCCGCCACTTCGCCGTTTTTGAACAGCAGCAGGGTCGGAATACCACGGATACCGTATTTTGGTGCGGTGCCCGGGTTCTGGTCGATGTTCAGCTTGGCAACGGTCAGTTTGCCCTGATATTCGTCGGCGATCTCATCCAGAATCGGGGCGATCATTTTGCAAGGACCACACCATTCAGCCCAGAAATCGACGAGGATCAGCCCGTCAGCCTTAAGTACGTCCGTGTCAAAACTGTCGTCAGTCAGGTGAATAATTTTATCGCTCATATATAACTCCACAGGAATAAGCCTGGTACGTTGGTTTTGTCTCCACCAACGACGCGTTGATGTCGCATTAACCAACTAAAGGTTGACTTTATTTCACCGGATACGCTTTCGTAAAGCAATAGTAAGCTGATATTCTACCACACTATGAGCAAAACACATTTAACAGAACAGAAGTTTTCCGACTTCGCGCTGCACCCGAAGGTGATTGAAGCCCTTGAAAATAAAGGGTTTCATAACTGCACGCCCATTCAGGCCCTCGCGCTGCCGCTGACGCTGGCCGGTCGCGATGTTGCCGGGCAGGCGCAAACCGGTACCGGCAAAACGATGGCGTTTTTAACGTCAACGTTTCATTATTTACTTTCTCACCCAGCGATTGCAGACCGTAAAGTTAACCAGCCGCGCGCGCTAATTATGGCCCCGACGCGAGAACTGGCGGTACAGATCCACGCAGACGCTGAACCCCTGGCGCAGGCTACCGGCCTGAAGCTGGGCCTGGCCTATGGCGGCGACGGCTACGATAAGCAGCTGAAAGTGCTGGAAAGCGGTGTGGATATCCTGATCGGTACCACCGGCCGTCTTATCGATTACGCCAAACAGAACCACATTAACCTCGGTGCCATCCAGGTTGTGGTGCTCGATGAAGCTGACCGCATGTACGATCTGGGCTTCATTAAAGACATCCGCTGGCTGTTCCGCCGTATGCCTCCGGCTAATCAGCGCCTGAATATGCTGTTCTCTGCAACCCTCTCCTACCGCGTTCGCGAGCTGGCGTTCGAACAGATGAACAACGCCGAATACGTAGAAGTGGAACCGGAGCAGAAAACGGGTCACCGCATTAAAGAAGAGCTCTTCTATCCTTCTAATGAAGAGAAAATGCGCCTGCTGCAAACGCTGATTGAAGAAGAGTGGCCAGATCGCGCCATCATCTTTGCCAACACCAAACACCGTTGTGAAGACATCTGGGGCCACCTGGCTGCCGATGGTCACCGTGTTGGCCTGTTGACCGGCGACGTGGCGCAGAAAAAACGCCTGCGTATTCTCGAAGAGTTTACCCGCGGCGATCTCGATATTCTGGTCGCCACCGACGTGGCTGCACGTGGTTTACACATTCCAGCCGTAACGCACGTCTTTAACTACGATCTGCCAGACGACTGTGAAGACTACGTACACCGTATCGGTCGTACCGGTCGCGCGGGCGCAAGCGGTCACTCTATTAGCCTTGCGTGTGAAGAGTATGCGCTGAACCTTCCGGCCATTGAGACCTACATCGGTCACTCTATTCCGCAGAGCAAATACAATCCGGAAGCGCTGTTAAGCGAACTGCCGCCGCCTAAGCGTCTTACCCGCCCACGCTCCGGCAATGGTCCGCGTCGTTCAGGCGGCGCACCGCGTAATCGTCGTCGTTCAGGTTAAGAAAATATGCTCAGCTCCACCTCGCTTTATGCGGCAATTGATCTCGGTTCGAATAGTTTTCATATGCTGGTTGTGCGCGAGGTGGCGGGAAGCATACAAACGCTGACACGCATTAAGCGCAAGGTCCGCCTCGCGGCGGGCCTGAGCAGCGACAATCACCTCTCGCCTGAAGCCATGGAACGTGGCTGGCAGTGCCTGCGACTCTTTGCCGAGCGTCTGCAGGATATCCCGCACGCCCAAATCACCGTTGTCGCCACTGCGACACTCCGCCTGGCGGTTAACGCCGTGGATTTTATTGCCAGAGCGCAGGAGATTCTCGGTTGCCCGGTTCAGGTTATCAGCGGTGAAGAAGAAGCTCGTCTGATTTATCAGGGTGTTGCACACACTACGGGGGGGGACGATCGCCGCCTGGTGGTGGATATCGGCGGAGCCAGTACCGAGTTGGTGACCGGCACCGGCGCGCAGGCTACGTCGCTGTTCAGCCTGTCGATGGGCTGCGTGACCTGGCTTGAGCGCTATTTTACCGATCGTAATCTGGGTAAAGAGAACTTCGACGAGGCAGAAAATGCCGCGCGCGAGGTATTACGTCCCGTGATGGACGAACTGCGCTATCACGGCTGGAAAGTGTGCGTGGGTGCGTCGGGGACCGTGCAGGCCCTGCAGGAAATCATGATGGCGCAGGGAATGGACGAGCGGATTACGCTTGCCAAACTTCAGCAGCTAAAACAGCGCGCCATCCAGTGCGGACGCCTGGAAGAACTGGAAATTGAAGGCCTGACGCTGGAACGCGCGCTGGTCTTCCCGAGCGGGCTGGCCATTCTGATCGCCATTTTCACCGAGCTCAACATCCAGTGTATGACCCTTGCCGGCGGCGCGCTGCGCGAAGGCCTGGTCTACGGGATGCTGCATCTGTCGGTAGATCAGGATATCCGCAGCCGAACCCTGCGCAACGTACAGCGTCGTTTTCTGGTTGATATCGATCAGGCAGGACGCGTATCGCAGCTGGCATCACGCTTTGCCGACCAGGTCGCTAACGCCTGGGATCTTGATCATCTGAGCCGCGATTTATTGCTGAGCGCCTGTGCGCTGCATGAAGTGGGGCTGAGCATCGATTTTAAGCAGGCCCCCGCTCACGCAGCGTATCTGGTCCGCAACCTGGATTTACCGGGCTACACGCCCGCACAGAAAAAGCTGCTGGCAACGCTGCTGCTGAACCAGACCAACGCCGTTGATCTCTCATCATTGCATCAGCAAAACGCCGTACCGCCGCGCGTAGCCGAGCATCTGTGCCGCCTGCTGCGTCTGGCGATTCTCTTTGCCAGCCGCCGTCGCGATGATTTGCTGCCTGCAATCAATCTGGTGGCCGATGACGAAAAACTGTCGCTGACGTTACCGGAAAACTGGATTGAGCGTCACCCGCTTGGGGCAGAGATGATCGAGCAGGAGTGCCAGTGGCAGAGCTATGTGCACTGGGTGCTGGAAGTGAAGTAATACGCTGAACATTGCCGGGTGGCGGCTTCGCCTTACCCGGCCTACTCATCATTATCCTTTCTCTTTGGCTTTTGCCAGCATGGCGCGAATGTTCGCCACGTTAGCCTGCCCCTTATGCATCCGCTCTTCTGCGGTAATCACTTTGCGTTCCTGTTCCCAGATCAGGTCGTCCTGCGGCAGCTCCAGCAGGAAACGGCTCGGCTCCGGGCGGACGAGTTCGCCATACTGACGGCGCTCTTTACACAGTGTGAACGTCAGCTCTTTCTGCGCGCGAGTAATCCCCACGTAGGCCAGGCGGCGTTCCTCGTCGACGTTATCTTCGTCAATGCTGCTCTGGTGCGGTAACAACCCCTCTTCCATACCAACCAGATACACATACGGGAACTCAAGCCCTTTGGACGCATGCAGCGTCATCAGCTGAACCTGATCGGCCTCTTCTTCGCTCTCGCCGCGCTCCATCATGTCGCGCAGGGTAAAGCGGGTGACGACCTGCGTCAGGGTCATCGGCTCGTCGATTTCAGAGCCTTCCAGCATTTCGGTCATCCAGCTGAACAGCTGGTTAACGTTTTTCATCCGCATCTCAGCGGCTTTCGGGCTGGCCGAGGTTTCGTACAGCCAGGACTCATAGTCGATGCCGTGAATGAGATCGCGCACCGCCGCCACCGGCTCGCGCTCCGCAAGACGCTGCACTTCGCCGAGCCAGTGGGTGAATCGCGTTAGCGAATCATAGCCGCGGCCGGTTAACGTCTGGCTCAGCCCCATGTCGAAGCTGGCGGTAAACAGGCTTTTATTACGCGTCATCGCCCACTCGCCCAGCTTTTGCAGCGTCGCAGGGCCAATCTCGCGCTTCGGCGTATTCACGATGCGCAGAAACGCGCTGTCGTCATCCGGGTTCGTGAGGACGCGCAGATAGGCCAGCAGATCTTTAATCTCTGGCCGTGAGAAGAACGACGTACCGCCCGAAATTTTGTACGGGATGCGGTTCTGCATCAGCATCTTTTCAAAGACGCGCGACTGGTGATTGCCGCGATAGAGGATCGCGTAATCCTTATATTCGGTTTTATTGACGAAGTGGTGGGCGATCAGTTCACCCGTCACGCGCTCCGCCTCATGCTCTTCATTATTGGCGCTGAGCACCTTCAATTCAGTACCGTAACCCAGCTCGGAGAAGAGACGCTTCTCAAACACGTGCGGGTTATTGGCAATCAGGATGTTTGCTGCCTTCAGGATACGCCCGGAGGAGCGGTAGTTTTGCTCCAGCTTAATCACCTGCAGAGCGGGAAAATCTTTGCTCAGCAGCACTAGGTTTTGCGGACGCGCGCCGCGCCAGGAGTAAATTGACTGGTCGTCGTCGCCGACCACGGTGAAACGCGCGCGCTGCCCCACCAGCAGCTTCACCAGCTCGTACTGGCTGGTGTTGGTGTCCTGATACTCATCCACCAGCAGGTAACGGATTTTGTTCTGCCAGCGCTCGCGAACCTCTTCGTTCCGCTGCAGCAGCAGCGTGGGCAGCAGAATCAGGTCGTCAAAGTCCAGCACGTTGCACGCTTTCATGTGCGCATCGTACAGACCGTAGCAGTGGGCGAAGATCCGATCCCGTTCGCCTTTGGCGATCGCCGCGGCCTGGGCCGGGGTCATCAGATCGTTTTTCCAGTTTGAGATCGTTGAGATCAGCTGCTGCAACAGCACCTTGTCATCTTCGATCAGCCCCTCGGTGAGCTCTTTGAGCAACGCCACCTGATCGGTATCATCGAAAAGCGAGAAGTTGGACTTCATTCCCAGCGCAGCATACTCGCGTTTAATGATATCCAGCCCCAGCGTGTGGAAGGTGGAGATCATCAGGCCGCGCGCCTCTTTACGCCCCAGGGTCTGGCCGACACGCTCTTTCATCTCACGCGCCGCTTTATTGGTAAACGTCACCGCCGCAATGTGCCGGGCCTGATAGCCACAGCCGCGGATCAGGTGCGCAATCTTATTGGTGATAACGCGCGTTTTGCCGGATCCTGCACCCGCCAGCACCAGACACGGTCCGGTGACAAATTCGACGGCTTGTTGTTGTCCGGGGTTTAAACGCATAAATGATCACTCAATGAAAGTCAGGAGGGGAGAATAACAGCGTGGTAGTATAGCGAGCCTAATCCATACCACTCAAGGCACGATCATGGCAAAAACAGCAGCAGCACTGCATATTCTTGTTAAAGAAGAGAAACTGGCTCTGGATCTTCTGGAGCAGATCAAAAACGGCGCCGACTTCGGCAAGCTGGCGAAGAAGCACTCCATCTGTCCGTCAGGCAAACGCGGCGGCGATCTGGGTGAATTCCGCCAGGGTCAGATGGTGCCGGCGTTCGATAAAGTGGTCTTCTCCTGCCCGGTGCTGGAGCCAACTGGCCCGCTGCACACGCAGTTCGGCTACCACGTGATTAAAGTGCTGTACCGCAAATAAACAAGCCGGGTGGCGGCTGCGCCTTACCCGGCCTACATCTTACGGCTTTGTAGGTCGGGTAAGCGAAGCGCCACCCGACAAGGTTGTTAACCCGCTACCGCGATACGCTTCATGTCGGTCATGTAGCCACGCAGTTTGTGACCCACTTTCTCGATCTGGTGGCTGCGAATGGCTTCGTTCACATCGCGCAGCTGCGCGTTGTCCACGGCACCTTCTGCAATCGCTTTACCCAGATCGCCCGGCTGCAGAGTGGTCATAAACTCTTTCAGCAGCGGTACGCAGGCGTAAGAGAACAGGTAGTTACCGTATTCTGCGGTATCAGAGATAACCACGTTCATTTCGTACAGACGCTTACGGGCGATGGTGTTCGCGATCAGCGGCAGCTCGTGCAGCGATTCGTAGTACGCAGACTCTTCAATGATGCCGGAATCCACCATGGTTTCGAACGCCAGCTCAACGCCTGCTTTCACCATCGCAATCATCAGGACGCCTTTATCGAAGTACTCCTGCTCGCCGATTTTACCTTCATACTGTGGCGCGGTTTCGAACGCGGTCTTACCGGTCTCTTCACGCCAGGTCAGCAGTTTCTTATCGTCGTTCGCCCAGTCTGCCATCATGCCGGAAGAGAACTCGCCGGAGATGATGTCGTCCATATGTTTCTGGAACAGCGGTGCCATGATGGTTTTCAGCTGTTCAGACAGGGCGTAAGCACGCAGTTTTGCCGGGTTGGACAGACGGTCCATCATCAGCGTAATACCGCCCTGCTTCAGCGCTTCGGTGATGGTTTCCCAGCCGAACTGAATCAGTTTTTCCGCATATGCCGGGTCGGTGCCCTCTTCCACCAGCTTATCGAAGCACAGCAGAGAACCGGCCTGCAGCATGCCGCACAGAATGGTCTGCTCGCCCATCAGGTCAGATTTCACTTCGGCAACGAAGGACGATTCCAGCACGCCCGCACGGTGGCCGCCGGTCGCCGCTGCCCACGCTTTGGCAATCGCCATGCCTTCGCCTTTTGGATCGTTTTCCGGGTGAACCGCGATCAGGGTCGGCACGCCGAAACCACGCTTGTACTCTTCACGAACTTCGGTACCCGGGCACTTCGGTGCCACCATCACCACGGTGATGTCTTTACGGATCTGCTCGCCCACTTCAACGATGTTGAAGCCGTGGGAGTAACCCAGCGCTGCGCCGTCTTTCATCAGCGGCTGTACGGAACGCACAACGTCAGAGTGCTGCTTGTCCGGGGTCAGGTTAACCACCAGATCCGCCTGCGGGATCAGCTCTTCGTAGGTACCCACTTTGAAGCCGTTTTCGGTCGCTTTACGCCAGGAAGCGCGCTTCTCGGCAATCGCTTCTTTGCGCAGGGCGTAGGAGATATCCAGACCGGAGTCACGCATGTTCAGGCCCTGGTTCAGACCCTGTGCGCCACAGCCGACGATGACCACTTTTTTACCCTGAAGGTAGCTTGCGCCATCGGCAAATTCGTCGCGCGCCATGAAGCGGCATTTGCCCAGCTGCGCCAGCTGCTGGCGCAAGTTCAGTGTATTAAAGTAGTTAGCCATGGGTGATACCTCGTGATGTTGTGTGTCTTATTGTTCGGTTCGCGTTTCAGCGAGAATGTACCCACATTACAACAGGAAATTTATTGCGGAAATTGATATATTCACAACGTCATGTTGCAATTTTTGCAATATAAAAAGAGGGAGTGGAATCGGTGGATTTACGCGATCTGAAAATGTTTCTTCACCTGGCGGAAAGCCGTCATTTTGGCCGCAGCGCGCGGGCGATGCACGTCAGCCCCTCCACGCTGTCGCGCCAGATCCAGCGCCTTGAGGAAGATCTCGGCCAGCCGCTGTTCGTGCGCGATAACCGCACCGTCACCCTCACGGAAGCGGGCGAAGAGCTGCGCATTTTTGCCCAGCAGACGCTGTTACAGTACCAGCAGCTGCGGCACTCGATCGATCAGCAGGGGCCATCACTCTCAGGCGAGCTGCATATTTTTTGCTCCGTGACCGCCGCCTATAGCCATCTGCCGCCTATCCTTGACCGCTTCCGCGCGGCGCACCCCTCGGTTGAAATTAAGCTCACCACCGGCGACGCCGCCGACGCGATGGAAAAAGTGGTGACGGGCGAAGCGGATCTCGCCATTGCCGGGAAGCCGGAAACCCTGCCGGGCGCGGTGGCGTTCTCGATGCTGGAAAATCTGGCGGTGGTGCTGATTGCCCCGGCGCTGCCCTGCCCGGTGCGTAACCAGGTGTCGGTGGAAAAACCGGACTGGTCCACGGTACCGTTTATCATGGCCGATCAGGGACCGGTGCGTCGTCGTATTGAGCTGTGGTTCCGCCGTCAAAAAATCAGCAACCCGTCGATTTACGCCACCGTCAGCGGCCATGAGGCGATGGTGTCGATGGTGGCGCTCGGCTGCGGCGTAGCGCTGCTGCCGGAAGTGGTGCTGGAAAACAGCCCGGAACCGGTGCGCAATCGCGTGATGATTCTGGAGCGCAGCGATGAGAAAACGCCGTTTGAGCTTGGCGTGTGCGCACAAAAAAAGCGGCTGCATGAGCCGCTTATTGATGCGTTCTGGACGATATTGCCGAACCACTAGCCTGCCAGGAAGAAGCGGAACGCCGGGTTGTGGGTTTCGTCGTGGCACTCATAACCCAGCTCGTTCAGCCGCGTTTCGAAATCCGGCTCGTGCTCGCCCAGTTCGAACGCCGCCAGCACGCGACCGTAGTCGGTGCCGTGGCTGCGGTAGTGGAACAGAGAGATGTTCCAGTGCGTGCCCAGCGTGTGCAGGAACTTGAGCAACGCGCCCGGCGATTCCGGGAACTCAAAGCTGAACAGGCGTTCCCTGAGCGGCTTGGAAGGACGGCCGCCGACCATGTAACGCACGTGCAGCTTCGCCATCTCGTCGTCGGAGAGATCGACCACGCTATAGCCGCCCTCATGCAGCAGGCTGAGGATCTCTTTGCGCTCCTCCACGCCACGGCTCAGACGCACGCCAACAAAAATGCAGGCATCTTTGGCATCGGCAAAGCGGTAGTTGAACTCCGTCACCGAACGACCGCCCAGCAGCTGGCAGAACTTGAGGAAGCTGCCCTTCTCTTCCGGAATCGTCACCGCCAGCAGCGCTTCCCGCTGTTCGCCCAGCTCGCAGCGCTCGGAAACGTAGCGCAGGCCGTGGAAGTTCACGTTCGCACCAGACAGCACGTGCGCCAGACGCTCGCCGCGGATGTTGTGCTGCGCGATGTATTTTTTCATGCCCGCCAGCGCCAGCGCGCCGGACGGTTCCGCCACCGCACGCACGTCCTCGAACAGATCCTTCATCGCCGCGCAGATCGCGTCGCTGTCCACCGTGACGATATCGTCGAGATATTCCCGGCACAGGCGGAACGTTTCGTCGCCAATGCGCTTCACCGCCACGCCCTCGGCAAACAACCCGACGCGCGGCAGGTCGACCGGATGCCCGGCATCCAGCGCCGCTTTCAGGCAGGCGGAGTCTTCCGCTTCCACGGCAATGACTTTGATCTGCGGCATCAGCTGTTTGATCAGCACCGCCACGCCTGCGGCTAAACCACCGCCGCCCACCGGGACAAAGACGCGGTCGAGATGGGCATCCTGCTGCAGCAGTTCAAGCGCCAGCGTCCCCTGCCCGGCAATCACCATCGGGTGGTCGAACGGCGGCACCCAGGTGAACCCCTGCTGCTGCGCCAGTTCAATCGCCTTGGCTTTTGCTTCGTCAAAGTTGGCCCCGTGGAGCAAGACTTCGCCGCCGAAACCGCGCACCGCGTCGACCTTGATATCGGCGGTAGCAACCGGCATCACGATCAGCGCTTTCAGCCCCAGACGGGCAGACGAGAACGCCACGCCCTGCGCGTGGTTGCCCGCCGATGCGGTAATCACCCCGCGCGCTTTCTGCTCGTCGGTCAGCCCGGCCATCATCGCGTAGGCACCGCGCAGCTTGAAGCTGTGCACCGGCTGGCGGTCTTCGCGCTTCACCAGAATAACGTTGTCCAGGCGCGAAGAGAGTTTTTCCATTTTCTGCAGGGGCGTGACCTGAACGGCTTCATAGACCGGTGCGCGCAGCACCGCCCTGAGATATTCCGCCCCCTCGGGGGCGGCGGATAAGGGTTGCGACTCGGCCATCGTTAGCCCCCAAGTTTAGATTTATCGCGCACCGCGCCTTTATCTGCACTGGTGGCAAGGCTCGCGTAGGCGCGCAGGGCGAAGGAAACTTCGCGCTGGCGGTCTTTCGGCGTCCAGGCTTTGTCGCCGCGCGCTTCCTGCGCTTCACGACGGGCCGCAATTTCCTGGTCGCTCAGCTTGAGCTGAATGCCGCGATTCGGAATGTCTATTTCGATCAGATCGCCGTCTTCGATGATGGCAATGTTGCCGCCGCTTGCCGCTTCCGGGGAAACGTGGCCGATAGAGAGGCCGGAAGTGCCGCCGGAGAAACGACCGTCGGTGATCAGCGCACAGGCTTTACCGAGGCCCATGGATTTCAGGAAGGTGGTCGGGTAGAGCATCTCCTGCATGCCCGGCCCGCCTTTCGGCCCCTCGTAGCGAATGACCACCACGTCGCCTTCCACCACTTTGCCGCCGAGGATGGCGTCTACCGCTTCATCCTGGCTTTCGTACACCTTCGCCGGACCGGTGAATTTCAGGATGCTGTCGTCCACGCCAGCGGTTTTCACGATGCAGCCATTTTCCGCAAAGTTACCGTACAGCACGGCCAGGCCGCCGTCTTTGCTATAGGCATGCTCCAGCGAGCGGATGCAGCCTTCAGCGCGGTCATCGTCCAGGGTATCCCAGCGGCAGTCCTGCGAGAACGCCTGGGTAGTACGAATACCAGCAGGGCCCGCGCGGAACATCTTTTTCACCGCGTCGTCTTTGGTCAGCATCACGTCGTACTGGTTCAGCGACTCCGGCAGCGTCAGGCCAAGCACGTTTTTCACGTCACGGTTCAGCAGCCCGGCGCGATCCAGTTCGCCGAGGATACCGATGACGCCACCCGCGCGATGCACGTCTTCCATATGGTACTTCTGGGTACTCGGTGCGACCTTACACAGCTGCGGCACTTTACGGGAGAGCCTGTCGATGTCGCTCATGGTGAAGTCGATTTCGGCTTCCTGCGCGGCGGCCAGCAGGTGCAGAACGGTGTTGGTGGAACCGCCCATGGCGATGTCCAGGGTCATGGCGTTCTCGAACGCCGCTTTGCTGGCGATGCTGCGCGGCAGCGCGCTGGCGTCGTCCTGCTCGTAGTAGCGCTTAGTCAGTTCAACGATGCGTTTACCGGCGTTGAGGAACAGCTGCTTACGGTCGGCATGGGTCGCCAGCAGCGAGCCGTTGCCCGGCTGAGACAGACCCAGCGCTTCGGTCAGGCAGTTCATGGAGTTCGCCGTGAACATACCGGAACAGGAGCCGCAGGTCGGGCACGCGGAGCGCTCCACCTGGTCACTCTGCTCGTCAGAGACTTTCGGGTCCGCGCCCTGAATCATCGCATCGACCAGGTCGAGCTTGATGATTTTGTCGGAGAGCTTGGTTTTCCCCGCTTCCATCGGGCCACCGGAGACGAAGATCACCGGAATGTTCAGGCGCAGGGAGGCCATCAGCATCCCCGGGGTGATTTTGTCGCAGTTGGAGATACAGACCATCGCATCGGCGCAGTGGGCGTTAACCATGTACTCTACCGAGTCGGCGATCAGCTCGCGCGACGGCAGTGAATAGAGCATGCCCCCATGGCCCATCGCGATACCGTCATCCACCGCAATGGTGTTGAACTCTTTCGCCACGCCGCCGGAGGCTTCGATTTGCTCGGCAACCAGCTTACCGAGATCGCGCAGGTGCACGTGGCCCGGTACGAACTGGGTGAAGGAGTTCACCACGGCGATAATTGGCTTGCCGAAATCGGCGTCGGTCATTCCGGTGGCGCGCCACAGCGCGCGGGCACCGGCCATGTTGCGGCCGTGGGTGGTGGTGGCTGAACGATACTTAGGCATGCTTTATTTACTCCCGTCTGACTATGTAATGGGACGGTGCGTGCCGTCCCAAATTTATATTTAGTGATTAACCTGATCCAACCAGCCGTATTTATCTTCTGTCTCGCCGGTGAAGAGGCCAAAGAACGCTTGCTGAATGCGTTTGGTCACCGGGCCACAGCGGCCTTCGCCCACCTGAATGCCGTCTACGCTACGCACCGGCGTAATTTCAGCCGCGGTACCGGACATGAACACTTCATCGGCCAGGTACAGGGATTCGCGAGACAGCACCTGCTCGCGCACTTCGATACCCAGATCTTTCGCCAGCTTGATGATGGCATCACGGGTGATGCCCGGCAGCGCGGACGAGGTGAATGGCGGGGTAAACAGAATGCCGTCTTTCACTTCAAACAGGTTTTCACCTGCGCCTTCGGAGATGTAGCCATTCACGTCGAGCGCGATACCTTCCTGGTAGCCGTGACGGCGCGCTTCGCTGCCGACCAGCAGGGAAGAAAGGTAGTTACCGCCCGCTTTCGCCGCGGTCGGGATGGTGTTTGGTGCAACGCGGTTCCAGGAAGAGACCATTGCGTCGATCCCCTGCTCCAGGGCTTCAGCACCCAGGTAGGCACCCCATGGGAACGCGGCAATGATCACATCGGTGTTGTAACCGGCTGGCGGGTTCACGCCCATGCCGACGTCGCCCACGAAGACCAGCGGACGAATATAGGCGCTAGTCAGGTTGTTCTTACGGATCACGTCGCGGCAGGCTTCCATCAGCTCATCCACGCTCTGAGAAACCGGGAAACGATAAATTTTGGCTGAGTCATGCAGACGCTGCATGTGTTCGCGATGGCGGAACACCACTGGCCCTTTGTGAGAATCGTAGCAGCGGATGCCTTCAAACACGGAGGTACCGTAATGCAGCGCGTGGGACATCACGTGGACCTTCGCGTCCTCCCAGCGAACCATCTCACCGTTGAACCAAATGTAATCAGCTTTTTTTGTCGTCATTTTTTCGTCCTGTCACGCTTAAGCGCGGATTTGTTGTGATGTGGTTGTGCTCTGGCAGATGGCAACATGGGCAACGTCTACCAGCTTTGATAACTGACTAAACAGTAAGTCGACCGGCCGCGGGCTGGCAACGGTTAATTCGATACTGATGTTTTGCGCGTCGGTGGCCGTCTCCATATTCATAGAGCAAATCTGAAAACCACGATGACGCACCACGCGCAAAACGCGTTCTAATGTTTCCGGGTTGAAGCGAGCCTGCACGGCGACCTGATGTTGCATCATGATAATTTCTCCAGCATTTGTGAGTTACTGGCACCGGGCGGTACCAACGGCCAGACGTTCTCAAGCTCGTCGATTGAGACATGAAGCAGGTATGGCCCTTCGCTTGACAGCATGGTGTCGAGTGCCGCTTCAACCTGGTCTTTACGGGTGATGTGCTGACCAGGAATGCCGAAGGCGCTGGCCAGGGTGAGGAAATCGGGGTTATCGGTCAGGGTGGTTTCACTGTAACGTTCCTGGAAGAACAACTGTTGCCACTGGCGAACCATCCCTAAACGCTGGTTATCGAGCAACACGATCTTCAGCGGTAACTGCTTGCGCTTCACGGTGCCGAGCTCCTGAACGTTCATCATGAAGGAGCCGTCACCGGAGATACAGATAACGGTATCGTTCGGGCGGGCAACCTGTGCGCCAACCGCGGCTGGCAGACCGAAGCCCATCGTCCCTAACCCGCTGGAAGTGATGAAGTTTTCCGGACGGGTGTAGGTCATGTGCTGGGCGGACCACATCTGGTGCTGGCCGACATCGGTCGTCACCACGCTGTCGGCGGGCTTACGGTCGGACAACTGCTTCAACAGCAGCGGCGCGTAGATGGCCTCACCCGGATGGTCGTAACGCCAGGCGTGCTCGGCACGCATTTCAGCCGTGTGCTGGCGCCACTCGCCGATATTCAAAGGCTGCTGTAACGCCGGCAGCAGCGTGTTGAGATCGCCCTGCAGCGCGACGTGCGCCTGACGCAGCTTGTTCATTTCCGCCGGGTCGATATCCATATGGATGACGTTGGCGTTCGGCGCAAAGGTATTCAGCTTACCGGTGACGCGGTCGTCAAAACGGGCACCGACGGCGATGAGCAGATCGCACGCCTGCACCGCCAGGTTTGCCGCTTTGGTGCCGTGCATCCCCAGCATGCCCAGATAGTAGGGGTAATCGGCATCTACCGCACCCAACCCTTTCAGCGTGCAGGTGGCAGGCATTTGCGTTGCCGCGATAAATTCGCGCAGGGCAGGAACCGCCTGCGCCATACCTACGCCACCGCCAACGTACAGCATCGGCTGTTTCGCCTGCGCCAGCATCTGACGGGCCTCTTCGACTTCCGCATGCGGAAACGCGTCGTCGTGTCCAACGGTGGAGAAGTGCGGCTCCAGTTCGCCGTGTGCGACCTGGATATCTTTCGGGATATCGACCAGAACCGGACCAGGGCGGCCGGAGCTGGCAACCTCGAATGCTTCCGCCATTACGCGCGGCAGCTCTTCCAGTGACTGAACGAGAAAACTGTGTTTGGTGCAGGCCAGCGATAAACCGAGTACATCGACTTCCTGGAACGCGTCGGTGCCGATGAACGGAGAGGCAACCTGTCCAGTGATGGCAACAACGGGAACAGAATCCAGCAGCGCGTCTGCCAGACCGGTGATGAGGTTAGTTGCGCCCGGGCCTGACGTCGCCATACAGACACCGGTTTTACCGGTGGCACGGGCATAACCGATGGCGGCCATCGCTGCGCCCTGCTCGTGTCGGCACAACAGGTGCTCCACGCCGCCGTCATACAGTGCATCGTAAATCGGCATAATTGCGCCACCCGGATAACCGAATACTGTCTCGACTCCCTGCGCGCGCAACGCATGTACTACCCACTGTGCCCCATTCATAGTTAGTTCCCCGTCATAAATCGGGAGAAACAGAATTTTGTGCTAGTCGTCATTCTCTGCTCCTCATTTACGTTTTTTAGTCATAAAAAAACCCCCGGACCTTTCGGTGCGGGGGTCTTAGTTCGTTAAGGCTTGATTTCTAAGCCTTTCCTCGTCCAAGTGCAGCCCCGCACGGTGGGATAATAATCACCACCACGCTAATCACGACCAGGCTAATCACTCGTAGAAGGGCTGTCATTTTCAGTTCTTTTTGCATCTTGTTCGAAGGAATACCTAAAGAGTTATCACAGTTTTTAAATCAAACACAAGATTTATTTATGACGGATTTGGTTAGCCCGCGAATCATATTTATTAAAATCGTTGTTTTATATACGGAAATTAGAAAATGAATATTTTTCACTTTTTTACTCCTCCGCTAACCGTCAAAACAGATTTTTTTCGCTCTGCGAGGAGGGTTCCTCGACTGTGCAATAGTTTCATTGTGCTTTTAAAATCCCTGAACAAGCAGCGTAAATTCGCTAAATAGCGCTAAACAGGCATAACGCACACTGGCATAGTCACACCAGGAGGTAGTGCAAATGTCACTGTCAGTTGTTTATACACGTGCGGCTCTCGGGGTAAAGGCACCGCTTGTTTCCGTAGAGGTTCATTTGAGTAATGGGCTGCCCGGACTCACGCTTGTCGGGTTACCTGAAACGACGGTTAAAGAGGCCAGGGATCGCGTTCGCAGCGCAATAATAAATAGCGGTTATACCTTCCCCGCGAAGAAGATCACCATCAACCTTGCCCCCGCCGATCTGCCCAAAGAGGGCGGGCGATACGATTTACCTATCGCAATTGCGCTTCTCGCGGCTTCTGAGCAGCTTGCTACGACCAGGCTAGGCTCGTACGAGTTCGTGGGTGAACTCGCGCTCACAGGCGCATTGAGAGGCGTTCCCGGTGCGATATCGGGAGCGCTGGAAGCCATTCGTGCAGGGCGGCAAATCATTGTCGCCAATGAAAACGCATCAGAAGTGAGTCTTATTGCCGAAAAGGGGTGTCTCATCGCCGGGCATCTTCAGGAAGTATGTGCCTGGCTGGAAGGCCGACATGAACTGTCCGAGCCGGAGGAGTGCGACGAGGCTGTAGCAGATGCGCCAGAAGATCTTAGTGAGATCATGGGACAGGAGCAAGGTAAACGGGCGCTGGAGATTACGGCTGCAGGTGGACACAATCTCCTGCTGATTGGCCCGCCTGGTACAGGTAAAACGATGCTGGCGAGCAGGCTGAGCGGGTTGCTCCCGCCGCTCAATAACCATGAAGCGCTGGAAAGCGCTGCTATATATAGCCTCATCAGTTCGGCATCGTTGCAAAAACAGTGGCGCCGTCGCCCTTTTCGTTCCCCACATCATAGCGCTTCACTGACGGCAATGGTCGGCGGTGGGTCTATCCCCGGACCGGGTGAGATTTCACTGGCACACAATGGCATTCTGTTTCTTGATGAGTTGCCTGAGTTTGAGCGTCGCGTGCTGGATGCACTGAGAGAACCTATTGAATCTGGTGAAATACATATCTCGCGCACGCGGGCCAAAATAAGCTATCCCGCGCAGTTTCAACTGGTCGCTGCGATGAACCCCAGCCCCACGGGGCATTATCAGGGCAACCATAACCGCTGTACGCCAGAGCAGACGCTGCGCTATCTGGGAAAGCTTTCCGGCCCATTCCTCGACCGTTTCGATTTGTCTCTCGAAATCCCCCTTCCGCCGCCGGGCCTGCTCAGGCAGACGGGCATAACGGGTGAGATCTCAGCAAAAGTGCGCGGGCGGGTGATCGCTGCCCAGGCACGACAATACGCCCGTCAAAACAGGCTGAATGCTCGGCTTGATAATGCCGGGATCCGGCAGTTTTGTTCGCTTAACAGTGAAGATGCAGGATGGCTTGAGGAGACGTTGACGCGCTTTGGGCTGTCTATACGAGCGTGGCAACGTTTGCTAAAAGTGGCCAGAACCATTGCTGACGTGGAGGGATGTACTGACATTGAGAGGAAACACTTGCAGGAGGCGCTGAGTTACCGCGCTATCGATCGTTTGCTGCTGCACCTGCAGAAGTTGCTGGCATAAAAAAGGGGCCGTAGCCCCTTCTTATCATCTTAGTCATCAGACTCGGTGTAGTCTTCTGCACCTTCCATCTGCGGCTTACCGCCAGACAGCGTATGGAAGCGCTTTGGACGCTTAATGCGTGCCATATACTTGATCCATACACGTTCCGCTTCAGACTGCGGCTCACGCTCACCACGGCAAACAGAAACAAACTGTTTTTCGTCTTCAGTAGCAGGCTCACGCTTGCCCAGATCCAGCTCGTTAAAGGCATAACCATGGCGCTCAAGCAGTTGAGCTTCTTTGATGGTGAAATCGCCGTGACGAGAGAACCCGCGCGGATAATGTTTATTGTCGAAAAAACGATTAGTCGTCGTAAAGCTTTCCGCCATCCTACACGCTCCTAATTCTTTGGCCGAGCTATTTATGGCGCGGAGTATTAGTTACGCTTGACAGAGTGTAAAACAAAACATTTAAATCATAACGACAAATAATTTTGCGGAGAAAGATGTGGATACGGAATTGCTTAAAACTTTCCTTGAAGTGAGCAGAACACGCCACTTTGGGCGAGCAGCTGAAGCCCTTTACCTGACGCAGTCAGCAGTCAGTTTTCGTATTCGACAGCTGGAAAATCAACTGGGTGTGAATCTTTTTACCCGCCATCGCAACAATATCCGCCTCACGCCCGCCGGCGAAAAACTACTGCCGTACGCAGAAACGCTGATGAATACCTGGCAGGCGGCACGCAAAGAGGTTGCACATACTTCGAGGCATAATGAGTTCTCGATAGGGGCCAGCGCTTCCCTGTGGGAATGTATGCTAAGTCAGTGGCTTACCCGGCTTTATCAATCTCATAGCCACCTGCAATTTGAAGCCAGGATTGCGCAACGGCAGTCGCTGGTTAAGCAACTTCATGAGCGCCAGCTTGATCTTCTTATCACAACCGAAGCCCCCAAGATGGACGAATTTAGCAGCCAGATTGTGGGCCAGTTTGGCCTGGCGCTTTATGCCTCTGAACCTTCGATGATGAAGGCAGACCTGACCTATTTGCGCCTGGAATGGGGGCCTGATTTTCAGCAGCATGAGACGGGCTTGATTGCACCTGATGACGTCCCACAGTTAACGACCAGCTCTGCAGAGATCGCCTGTCAGCAACTGCCCTTGCTGAGAGGTTGTACCTGGTTACCTGTTCGCTGGGCAGACACTAAAGCTGGGCTGCATACCGTAATGGATTCCACCACGCTTACCAGACCGCTGTATGCGATTTGGCTGCAAAACAGTGATAAGCAGTCGCAGATAAAAGATCTGTTAAAAATCAATGTAATGGATTGATACATCAGCCAGCAGGAATGCTGGCTGAATAGTAAGAAGAGACGTTTTTACAGTCTTTCAGGCAAAAAAAAATCCTTTGCCGAAGCAAAGGATTCTATATGGCAGGGGCGGAGAGACTCGAACTCGCGACACCCGGTTTTGGAGACCGGTGCTCTACCAACTGAGCTACGCCCCTAAAGTTTTTTGCCATTAAGCCTGCCAGTAAGGCAGGCTTAATGTCTTAATAAGTGGCGGAACGGACGGGACTCGAACCCGCGACCCCCTGCGTGACAGGCAGGTATTCTAACCGACTGAACTACCGCTCCACCGAAGACTGCTTGTAACCACCGGATTAATGCACCGGCTTACTACTAAATTTGATGCCTGGCAGTTCCCTACTCTCACATGGGGAGACCCCACACTACCATCGGCGCTACGGCGTTTCACTTCTGAGTTCGGCATGGGGTCAGGTGGGACCACCGCGCTAAAGC
>NZ_VDAF01000022.1:0-74802 GCF_019584525.1 Enterobacter sp. EC_50
GTCGGGTCTCAGTCCAGGGCATAGCGAGTCTCCTCTTCTATGCCAGTTATAACTGTTACCCATGTATCCGGTCTAAAGTGTTACCCATGTTTCCGGTTCATACCCTTCGCTTACCCGGCCTACGGGATGGAAGATTATGGGTAGGCCGGGTAAGGCGAAGCCGCCACCCGGCTTTTACGCCGCGCGATCGTCCCGATTCGCCATCACCTTCGGCGTATTCACCTCAATCCAGTCCGCCAGCGCGGCGACTTTCTCGCTGACCTCGATCCCCATCGGGGTCAGGCTATACTCTACGTGCGGCGGCACAACCGGGTACGATACGCGATCGACAAACCCGTCCTGCTCCAGCGCCTGAAGCGACTGGGACAGCATCTTTTCGCTCACCCCGCCCATTTTACGGCGCAGATCGCTAAAGCGATGCGTTCCCTGGCGCAGCGCCAGCAGAATCAGTACCCCCCAGCGGCTGGTAACGTGTTTGAGCACCTCTCGTGAAGGGCACTGTTCCGCGAAGAGATTGCCATCGCGCAATTGTTCGCTGAGCGTCGGTATCGTTGTTTTCATACTTACCTTTTTGTACGTACTTACTAAAAGTTAGCTATGGTGCTAGTGTGCCACAACACCAGACAAACACGAAGGAGATTCATCATGATCGCGATTACCGGCGCCACCGGCCAGCTTGGCCATCTCGTTATCGAACAGCTGTTGAACACCGTACCGGCTAACCAGATTGTGGCCATCGTACGTAACCCGGCAAAAGCTGAAGCCTTAAGCCAGCAGGGAATTGTGGTTCGTCAGGCGGACTACACGGATGAAGCCGCATTCACCGCCGCGCTGAACGGCGTGGATAAGCTGCTGCTGATCTCGTCCAGCGAAGTCGGCCAGCGCGCGATCCAGCACCAGAACGTGATTAACGCCGCCAAAGCGGCAGGGGTGAAATTTATCGCCTACACCAGCCTGCTGCATGCGGATACCTCGCCGCTCGGTCTGCACGTTGAACACGTTGCCACTGAAAAAGCGCTGGCGGCGTCCGGCATTCCTTATGCCCTGCTGCGCAACGGCTGGTATACCGAAAACTATCTGGCGAGCGCGCCGCCTGCGCTGGAACACGGCGTGTTTATTGGTGCGGCAGGCGAAGGCAAAATTGCCTCTGCCACCCGCGCAGACTATGCCGCGGCGGCAGCGAAAGTGATTGCTGAAGAGGGCCATGCGGGCAAGGTGTATGAACTGGCGGGCGACCACGGCTGGACGCTGAGCGAACTGGCGGCTGAACTCAGCAAACAGAGCGGAAAGCCGGTCACCTACCAGAATCTCAGCGAAGCGGACTTTGCTGCCGCGCTGAAGAGCGTCGGCCTGCCTGCCGGTCTGGCCGATATGCTGGCGGACTCCGATATCGGGGCCTCCAAAGGCGGGCTCTTTGACGACAGCCATACGCTGAGCAAACTGATCGGGCGCCCAACCACTACGCTGGCGGAGAGCATTAAAGCCATTCTGTAATTGTTACGGGATGGTTATTTTTTGTGGCATCCCCTCGGGTCATCTTTGATAATGAAAAGATGACCCACGAGGAGGCTCACCGTGCAAGGCGTACCGGAACAGTTTAATGATGAAAGAGACAGCGCGCGCTTTCGCCATCTGGCGCAGCTACCGGGCCTGGAGCTGTATCACGCGCATATTTCTGACTACGCCTTTGAGCCTCACACCCATGAAGCCTTCGGCATCGGCACGATTGAAACCGGTGCCGAACGCTTTCGCTATCGCGGCAGCCAGCATCTCGCGGCGGAGAAATCCGTCGTTACCATGAACCCGGACGAGATCCACACCGGCGAATCCGCCACCGAGGGCGGCTGGCGCTACCGGATGGTCTATATCGAACCCGACCTGCTGGAAGAGGTGACCGGCCTCCGGCACTGGTGGTTCAGCGACGTGACCCGTCATGACCCGTTGCGCTCACAGCAAATCGGCAGGCTTATTTACGGCTTGTGGCACACGGACGATCCGCTTGCGCAAAAAGGTTTACTGCTGGATCTGATTGAGACCTTCCAGCCGTTTGCCCACCACGCGCCACGGGTCCAGGAAGGCGCGCACCGCTTCGAACGGGTACGCGAGTACCTGCACGACAACTATATGCGCGCTCTGACGCTGGACGAGCTGGCCAGCGTCGTCTCGCTCAGCGCGTATCATTTCCAGCGCCAGTTCAAAGCCCATTTTCACGTGACGCCGCATCAGATGCTGATGGCCATTCGCCTCTGGCGCGCCAAAGCGTTTCTCACCCACGGCATGCCCGCCGCAGAGGTTGCCGCCGCAACCGGGCTGACCGATCAGTCACATCTGACCCGCGCGTTTACCCACCGCTACGGCATTACGCCCGTGCGCTACCAGAAGCAGGTTACACGGCGCTAATGCGCAATCTCATACAATACGCGCGCATTCGCCCCTCCTACACTGACTACAGCGTAAATACCTGTGGATGGAAAAATGATTAGTGGAGTGTTGTATGCCCTGCTGGCCGGGATGATGTGGGGACTGATTTTTGTCGGCCCGCTGATCGTGCCCGAGTATCCGGCAATATTACAGTCGACCGGACGTTATCTGGCGCTGGGGCTGATTGCCCTGCCCCTGGCGTGGCTGGGACGCGCGCGCTTGCGCCAGCTCAGCCGTCAGGACTGGGGGACCGCGCTGGCGCTGACCATGATGGGCAATCTTATCTATTACGTTTGCCTCGCGAGTGCCATTCAGCGTACCGGTGCGCCGGTATCGACCATGATTATCGGCACGCTGCCGGTCGTCATCCCCGTCTTTGCTAACCTGCTCTACAGCCACCGCGATGGCAAACTGGCGTGGTCAAAAATGGCCCCGGCGCTGGTATGCACCGCCCTGGGGCTGATATGCGTTAATATTGCCGAGCTGCGTCATGGGCAGGTGGACGTTGACCTGTGGCGGTACGGTTCTGGCATTCTGCTGGCGTTCGTTTCCGTGGCGTGCTGGGCGTGGTATGCCCTGCGCAACGCGCGCTGGCTGCGTGAGAACCCGGACAAGCACCCGATGATGTGGGCGACGGCGCAGGCGCTGGTCACGCTGCCCGTATCCGTCGTGGGATATTTCGGCGCATGCCTCTGGCTGGGCCATCAGCAGCCGGACTTCGTCCAGCCCTTCGGGCCAAGACCCTGGGTGTTTATCGGCCTGATGGTGGCGATCGCGGTGCTGTGTTCATGGGTAGGCGCGCTGTGCTGGAATATTGCCAGCCAGAAGCTGCCGACGGTGATCTTAGGGCCGCTGATTGTCTTCGAAACCCTGGCCGGACTGCTTTATACCTTCCTCATGCGCCAGAGCGTACCGCCGCTGTTCACGACCTGTGGGATCGTGCTGCTGGTTGTGGGGGTAGTGATGGCGGTGAGAGCGAAGCCGGAAAAACCGAGGGTCGTTCCGGCGTCGGAGGTGTGATATTTGCCGGGTGGCGGCTCCGCCTTACCCGGCCTACAAGGAGCCGTTTCGTAGGCCGGGTAAGCGCCAGCGCCACCCGGCATGATGTTAAAACGTTTCCCAGTTTGCTTCAGACGCCGCCGCGACAGGCTGCGCTTTTGGCACATAGGTTTTTACCGGCGCCGCTTTGACCGCCTGGTTGCGGGTAATTTTGAACACCGCCACCGCTTCGTTCAGACGCGCAGCCTGATCTTCCAGCGCCGCCGCCGCGGCCGCAGACTCCTCCACCAGCGAGGCGTTCTGCTGGGTCACGCGGTCCATCTCGGCTACCGCCTGGCCCACCTGGTCGATACCGCGGCTCTGCTCGTCAGAGGCCGAGGCAATTTCGCCCATAATGTCGGTGACGCGAGTAACCGCATTGACGATCTCAGCCATCGTCTCCCCGGCTTCGTTAACCAGCTGCGAGCCCGCGTTCACGCGTTCGCCGGAGTCATCGATCAGCGCTTTGATCTCTTTCGCCGCCTGAGCGCTGCGCTGCGCAAGGGTACGCACTTCCCCTGCCACCACCGCAAAACCACGGCCCTGCTCGCCTGCACGGGCCGCTTCCACCGCCGCGTTCAGCGCCAGAATATTCGTCTGGAAGGCAATTCCGTCGATCACGTTGGTAATTTGCGCGATTTTGCTGGAGCTGGTGGCGATTTCATCCATCGTCCGCACGACGCCTTCCACCACGTGACCGCCCTTCTTCGCCGTGGAGGAGGCATCCAGCGCCAGACGGGAAGCCTGACGCGCGTTATCGGCGTTCTGCTTCACGGTTGCCGTCAGCTGCTCCATGCTGGCTGCCGTCTCTTCCAGAGACGCGGCCTGCTGCTCGGTACGGGAAGAGAGATCGTTACTGCCTGCGGAGATTTCGCCTGCACCGGTGTAAATCGTATCTGCGCCTTCGCGCACCACGCCCACGGTGTTCGCCAGCGAAGTTTGCATCTCCTGCACGTTACGCGCAAGGATGGCCATTTCATTTTTACCGTCGGCCTGAATCGGCTGGGTGAGATCGCCTGCCGCAATGGCGCGAATATGGTTAATCACCTCTTCCAGCGGCAGCAGCAGCACGCGGCGCATCGCAATCCAGCTGGAGATAATCACCACAATCACCAGCAGCATGACCGCAGAGAGGATCCACAGGATGCGCTTGTAATCACTTTCGTTATCCTGAATGCCTTTATCCGTGAGCGCGGCCTGCGCTTCACGCCATTCACGATAAACCGTCTGCATCGCATTCTGTTTTTGTTCAGCATTCTGCTTGAACATATCTTCCAGATTGCCCTGGCTCAGCAGAACATTCATTTGCGTCAGCGTTGCAGAGTAAATGCGGTACTGCTCTTCGAGTTGGTTGGTCAGGTTCTCATCCAGGCCTGGCGTATTCGGCAAGGCATAGTATTTATCGTAATGAACCTGGGCTTCAGTCAGCAGATTTTTCGCCGTGGTCACCAGCTCATTCAGCTGACCGCCGTTAATTTGCGAGGCCATGCTGCTTTGCAGGCGCAGCATCCCGCGGTTCAGGGTGACGCGCGCCTGGTTCAGACTGATCCACGCATCGGTAAACTCCGCCACGTTCTTGCTGGAGAGCTGCGACACGGTAAAGTTGTCTTTATCGTTATTCAGGGCGTTGATAAAGATACCGGCGGAAATCACTTGCATGATGCCGAGCACAAGCAGCACCGAAATCAGAAGGGTAATGACTTTTATACGTTTAAACATGCGTTGCCTTTGTTATATGCAGGTTTGTCTGACGTGGATATATCGGCAGGTGCAGCGGGTTGTTTACTGTTTCTCCACCTTTAAAAAGTTTCGAAACCACTTTCCTGAACCCATTCAGAGAGTTAAATCGGATATTTTTTTGTGATCTGCATCTCACTTTTACCCGTCCCTCTAAAGGGTTATAGCGTCGTTTATAAGATGCATTTAATATGCATATTATATTATTGATGATGAGGTAACTGCTATGGCCTTTCGCGACCAACCCCTGGGCGAGCTGGCGCTCTCCATTCCTCGCGCTTCTGCGCTTTTTCGCAAATACGATATGGACTACTGCTGCGGCGGTAAGCAAACCCTGGCACGGGCGGCCTTACGCAAAGAGCTGAACGTTGAGGTGATTGAAGCCGAACTGGCGAAGCTGGCCGAGCAGCCCGTCGACAAAGACTGGCGAACCGCTCCGCTCGCAGAAATCATCGACCACATCATCGTGCGTTACCATGACCGTCACCGTGAACAGCTGCCGGAGTTGATCCTGCAGGCGACCAAAGTCGAGCGCGTGCATGCCGACAAACCTTCCGTACCGCGCGGTCTGGCGAAATACCTGACCCTGCTGCACGAAGAGCTTTCCAGCCACATGATGAAAGAAGAGCAGATCCTCTTCCCGATGATTAAACAGGGAATGGGAAGCCAGGCGATGGGGCCCATCAGCGTGATGGAAAGCGAGCATGATGACGCGGGCGAACTGCTGGAAGTGATCAAACACACCACCCACAACGTCACGCCGCCGCCAGAAGCGTGCACAACGTGGAAAGCGATGTACAACGGCATTAACGAGATGATTGACGACCTGATGGAACACATCAGCCTTGAGAACAACGTTCTGTTCCCGCGGGCATTAGCGGGGGAATAAAAAAGCCCGGTGGCGCTAGCGCTTACCGGGCCTGCAAGGTCCTCGAACGTAGGCCGGGTAAGCGTCAGCGCCACCCGGCAACATGCTTAACGCATGCCAGCCATCCGTTTCTTACCGATAAACATCCAGCCCAGCCCCAGCGCGATAAACCACAGCGGCGTGACGATCAGCGCCTGACGGGTATCATCTTCCAGCGTCAGCAGAACCAGCACGAAGACGAAGAACGCCATGCATACCCAGCACATCAGCTTGCCCAGCGGCATCTTGTAGATCGATTTTTCATGCAGGTGTGGGCGCTGTTTGCGGTACACCAGATAGGAACAGAGGATGATGGTCCAGACGAACATAAACAGGATCGCTGAGACCGTGGTAATCATGGTGAACGCGCCAATCACGCTTGGGTTTACGTAGAGCATCACCACGCCGCCCAGCAGGCACATGCAGGAGAAGGTCAGCCCTTTCGCAGGTACCGCACGCTTAGACAGCTTGGCGAACGCGCTCGGCGCCACACCTTCCTGCGCCAGACCAAACAGCATACGGCTGGTTGAGAACACGCCGCTGTTCGCGGAAGACGCCGCTGAGGTCAGCACCACGAAGTTAATCAGGCTCGCTGCCGCAGGCAGCCCCACCAGCACGAACAGCTCAACGAACGGGCTCTTGCTTGGCACCACCGAGCTCCACGGCGTCACGGACATAATGATGATCAGCGCGAAGACGTAGAACATGATGATACGCACCGGAATGGAGTTGATGGCGCGCGGGAGAGATTTCTCCGGATCTTTGGTTTCCGCAGCGGTCGTTCCGACAAGCTCAATCCCTACAAACGCGAACACCGCAATCTGGAAGCCAGCAAAGAAGCCGCTAATGCCTTTCGGGAACCAGCCTCCATCATTCCACAGATGGGTAAACGACGCCTGAACGCCGGTTGGTGACTGGAAGTGGGTGAGCACCATCACCAGGCCCACCACGATGAGCCCAACGATGGCCACGATTTTGATCATCGCGAACCAGAACTCCATCTCACCGAACATTTTAACGGTGGCGAGGTTCAGGCTCAGCAGCAGAACAATAACCGCCAGCGAGGCCACCCAGTCCGACAGCCCGGGGAACCAGAACTGCGCATAGGCGGTTATCGCCACGACGTCCGCCATACCGGTCACGACCCAGCAGAACCAGTAGGTCCAGCCGGTGAAATAGCCCGCCCATGGCCCGAGCAGGTCTGAAGCGAAGTCGCTGAAGGATTTGTATTCGAGGTTCGAGAGCAGCAGTTCACCCATTGCACGCATCACGAAGAACAGCATAAAACCGATAATCATATAAACGAATATGATTGACGGTCCGGCGAGACTGATGGTTTTGCCTGACCCCATAAACAGCCCGGTACCGATGGCACCCCCAATAGCAATGAGCTGAATATGACGGTTTGTGAGATTGCGCCGTAGCGACTGTTCAGACGACGCCTCTTCGTCGGCGACGACTTTGACCTGATCTACCATGTGATATTTTCCTGTTTATGCCTGTCTGTGTTGTTAAGGCTCTTCTGGCCTTTAAATACGTCAAAAAAATGACGTTCCCTTGTTAGGGCTAATCGATATTAGGTAAGAATCGGCGGGATGAATACTATGATTTAGATATTATGTTAATATTATGTTGAAAGTGAGTGTCATATCACTCATGCAGCGCGAAACAGCTCACAAAAATACACGCAACAGTTTCGTTTGCAAGATAAAATATTGATTCCGACTTAACTATAGGTTTTCACGCTATTTTCCCCTCCCCAAGCGGGGAGAGGAAATAAGAAAAGTCGATTACAGAATTTCCAGCAGCTCGACTTCAAAGACCAGAGTGCTGAATGGCGGGATGGACGCGCCAGCGCCGCGCTCGCCGTAAGCCAGGTTGTGCGGGATAGTCAGTTCCCATTTGGAACCGACTGGCATCAGGGTCAGCGCTTCGATCCAGCCCGCGATAACGCCATTCACCGGGAACTCAGCCGGTTCGCCGCGCGCGACGGAGCTGTCGAAGACGGTACCGTCGATCAGCTTACCGGTGTAGTGTACGCGAACGTGGTCGGTACGCGCCGGGATTGCGCCATCGCCCTGATTGATCACGCGGAACTGCAGACCAGACTCGGTGCTGTTCACGCCTTCACGCTCACGGTTCTCTTCCAGATATTTCACACCTTCGGCGGCCATCTCTTCAAAGCGCGCGCGACGCACGGCGTCAGCACGCTCGTGGATTTCACGCAGCGCACGGTGCACAACGTCAACCGGAACGGCAGGCTGTTTGCCTTCCAGCGCGTCAGCGATACCCGCCACCAGCGCTTCAGGTAACAGACCTTCCAGGCCGGATTCGCTCAACTGCTGTCCTACCTGCAAGCCGATACCGTAACTTGCCTGCGCTTCGATAGTGTCAAAAGTCGGGGTGGTCATGGGTTTTCCTTCCATCACATTTAAAGTAGCGGGCAGCATATCAGCCATGCCCTTATGGGTAAAACTTTGTCTGAAGTTAAGGTGACAAACCGCGACGAAACAGAAACAATAGAGAGAACCAGGATTAATCCCGAACTGATGTCACGGATGTCGGGTTTACTACGCCGTTCAGGCAGTTAGCAAACTATACTTCGGGGCACAGGATAAAAAATACGCGGAGCAGGAGGAGTGCCATGCCCGGGCGATTTGAACTGAAACCTACCCTGGCGAAAATCTGGCAGGCGCCGGACAATTTTCGCATCATGGATCCGCTGCCTCCTCTGCATCGCAGAGGGATCATCATTGGTGCGCTGATGGTGATTGTGGGCTTCCTGCTTCCTTCCGGTGGCGATGATGTTGATACTGCCCCCGTCACCCGCAATGCTCAGCTGGACCTTCAGTCGCAAACGCGACCGCAGCCTGACGCACAGCCGATGCAGACGCAGCTCGTTACCCCGTCTAACGATCCGGGTCAGGTCGCGCCGGTTGAGCCAGAGCCGATTCAGGACGAACAGCCACAGGAACAGGCCGCCGCCCCGTCTCAGCCTCAGACCCAACAGCCCACCGGCATTGAGCAACAGTGGCGTTCCTATCGCGTAGAGCCGGGGAAAACGCTGGCGCAGCTGTTCCGTGACCACAACCTGCCGCCGACAGACGTGTATGCCATGGCGAAGGTGGAAGGCGCGGGTAAACCGCTCAGTAACCTGCAGAATGGCCAGATGGTGCAAATTCGCCAGAATGCCAGCGGGGTGGTGACAGGGTTAACGATTGATACCGGAAATGGACAACAGGTGCTGTTTACCCGCCAGACAGACGGCAGCTTTATCAGGGTACGTTAAGGGCAGGGTTCTGTAAAAAGCAAAACGCCGGCACAAGGCCGGCGTTTCAACGTGAGCAGAGTAAAAAATTACTCAGCTACAACGTTAACAACCAGTTTAGCGAACACTTCGCTGTGAACCTGGAAGTCAACTTCGTGCTCACCAGTGGTACGCAGAACGCCGTTCGGCAGACGAACTTCGCTCTTAGCCACTTTAACGCCTGCTGCAGAAACTGCATCAGCGATATCGCGGGTACCGATGGAACCGAACAGTTTACCTTCGTCGCCAGCTTTGGACGCGATGGTAACGGTGCCCAGTGCGTTGATTGCTTCAGCGCGAGCGTTAGCAGCCGCCAGAACGTCAGCCAGTTTGGCTTCCAGTTCAGCGCGACGTGCTTCGAAAAACTCTACGTTTTTCTTGGTAGCTGGAACAGCTTTACCCTGTGGAACCAGGAAGTTACGAGCGTAACCCGCTTTAACGTTTACCTGATCACCCAGGCTGCCCAGGTTTGCTACTTTATCAAGCAGAATAACTTGCATTACCTTATCCTCTTAAAGTCGTATTAATGGACCGTGCCCGATTACTGATGACGATCAGTGTACGGCAGCAGGGACAGGTAGCGAGCGCGTTTGATAGCGCGAGCCAGCTGACGCTGATATTTTGCACGAGTACCGGTGATACGGCTTGGGACAATCTTACCGCTTTCGGTGATGTAGTTTTTCAGCGTTGCGATATCTTTATAGTCGATCTCTTGAACGCCTTCCGCGGTGAAACGGCAGAACTTGCGACGACGGAAATAACGTGCCATATGGCTAGTCTCCAGAATCTATCAAATCAATCTGCTCGGCATGCAGAACCATTTTGGTCAGACCGTTCTTTGCCTTGTGGCAAGAGATGAACCCCTGAACGATTACTGCACTACCGACCGTTAAACTGTGAGTAATGGCCTGGTTTTCGTGTCCGCTAATAATAACGGGCATTTGGCACCACGCCTGCCGGTGAAACCCGGCTTCCTCTTGCACAGAACGATGCTCAAGCACGAACTGGCAATGCGGAATTCCTGATGGACTGACCTTTCGAAGGGGAGCCCTGCATACGATGCCGGACAACGCCAGACGGTTGGTCATCAGAAATTACTCTTCAGAATCCCCAGCATCAGAATCATCTGCGGTTTCGTTTGCGAAATCATCGCGACGCTCACGGCGCTCGTCTTTCGCTTTAACCATCGGAGATGCTTCGGTCACTGCGTTTTTGGTACGCATAACCATGCTGCGGATAACGGCATCGTTGAAGCGGAAGTTAGTTTCCAGCTCATCGATCACTTCCTGCGGCGCTTCAACGTTCATCAGAACGTAGTGTGCTTTGTGCAGTTTGTTGATCGGATAAGCCAGCTGACGGCGGCCCCAGTCTTCCAGACGGTGGATCGTGCCCGCTGCTGCAGTGATTGCACCAGTGTAGCGCTCGATCATACCCGGAACCTGTTCGCTCTGGTCAGGATGGACCATAAAAACGATTTCGTAATGACGCATCGAATTGCTCCTTACGGATTATTCAGCCTCCTGTCTGGGTCAGCCGAGGCCCGGGGAGGCAAGGAACGTGTTAAAGGTCGGCTGAAAAATTGACGCGTCATAATACTTGCGCGCCCCTGGAAACTCAAGCTGATTGCACAAATAATTCGCACAAAGCGCGAAGCGGGTCTAAGTGGGTGATTTAAAATTACTCACATCCGTAAGCGGTGTTTTTTTGAACAACTGCATCAGAAATGGTCACGCATCCCCGCCGGAGGAATGATTACACTTTAATCAGAGATAACCGAAACAGAAGAAGGAGCATCCCCCCTCTCACAGCACGCAGTCGTGGAGCGCATATCATGAAAAAAATCGCATTAGCCATAATGGCGGCGCTTTTGCTCAGTGCAAACGCGATGGCAGCCATCAAGATAGACAGCCGACAGGCCAGAAACATGGATGATGTGCACAGCTTAGGCGTAATCTATATTAATCATAATTTCGCCACCGAAAGCGAAGCAGATCAGGCACTAAATGAAGAGACCGACGCCCAGGGCGCAACTTATTACCACGTGATGTTAATCCGTGAGCCCGGCAGCAACGGCAATATGCACGCCAGTGCAGATATTTACCGATAACGCCTTAACGCTAGCACCAGGAAAGCCAACTACGAGAACATAGCCATAGTTGACGTTGCCCCCTGCCCGGGGGCTTTTTTTGTGAATGGCTCCGGAATACCACCGGTTACAACTGTTTTTCGGTATTCCAGAGCACTTATTCACTTCTGCCCGTAATAGGCATTCGGGCCATGCTTGCGCATGAAATGCTTGTTCATCAGGTAATCATCAATGCCCTGAAGCTGTGGGTTAATGCCGCGGGCAATCCACGCCATACGTGCCACTTCCTCCATGACGACCGCATTATGGACGGCGTCGTGGGCATCTTTTCCCCAGGCGAACGGGCCGTGCTGATACACCACAATCCCCGGCGTATGCAGCGGCTCGCATTCTCCCAGCGTGTCGATAATCACCTTTCCGGTGTTGAGCTCGTACTCTCCTTCCACTTCATCCTGCGTTAATGCGCGCGTGCAGGGGATGTCGCCAAAGAAGTAGTCCGCATGTGTCGTGCCCAGCGCCGGAATCGCCAGCCCCGCCTGTGCCCAGGCGGTCGCGTGCGTGGAGTGAGTATGCACCACACCGCCAAGGGACGGATAACGCCGATACAGCGCCAGATGGGTCGCCGTGTCCGAAGAAGGACGCCATTTACCGTCAACGACGTTTCCTTCAAGATCGACCACCACCATATCGTCAGCGTTCATGGTGTCATACGCCACACCGCTCGGCTTAATCACGATCAGCCCCTGCTCGCGATCGATAGCGCTGACGTTACCCCAGGTGAAGGTGACCAGGCCATAGCGGGGCAGATCCATGTTGGCTTCAAAGACCTGCTGTTTAAGCTTAAGCATGTTCAGCCTCCAGTAATCCCGCGCGCGCCATACGCTCGCGCACCCAGTCCCGCGCCTTTGCTACTTCCGCAGCAGGGTTGTCCGACGTTTCGCTCCACATCTCAATCAGGTAAGGCCCGCAATAGCCTGTCTGCTTGAGCGTCTCGAAGCACCGTTCGAAATCCACCACCCCGGTGCCGAACGGTACGTTTTTAAACACGCCAGGACGGGTATCTTTGACGTGCACCGCCACGATATGCCCTATGCCTGCCTGCAGCTCCATCTGCACGTCGTTATCCCATGCCGACAGGTTGCCGATATCGGGATAAAGCTGGAACCACGGGTTGTTCAGATAGTGCGCGTAGCCCAGCGCCTTACTGATGGAGTTCATCAGCGGGTAATCCATGATCTCCATTGCCAGCGTGACCTGCGCACGGCTGGCCATCTCAACGCTCTCTTTCAGACCATCACGGAAACGACGGCGCGTTTCATCGTTAGCTTCCTGATAGTAAACGTCATAACCCGCCAGCTGGATCACGCGGATACCCACGTCCTGCGCAAAGCGGATGGCTTTACGCATGATCTCCAGCCCCTGCGCGCGCACGGCATCATCTTCGCTGCCGAGCGGAAAACGACGATGAGCGCTCAGGCACATGGACGGCACGCGCACGCCCGTTTCCGCGATGGCGCTTACCAGTGCCAGGCGCTGTTCGCGGCTCCAGTCGAGGCGAGCAAGACGCTCGTCCGTCTCATCCACCGACATTTCGACAAAATCGAAGCCCAGCTGTTTTGCGAGCTGTAACCGCTCCAGCCAGCACTCCCCCGCAGGGAGTGCCTTTTCATAGATGCCAAGCGGGACCTGTTTTGACAACATACCCGCTCCTTAGCCCCAAAGCTGAGCGATTGAGCGTTTGAACTGACGCGCGGCTTCCACCGGAGACGCCGCATCACGAATGCTGCGACCGGCAATAAAGACGTGAATCGGAATGCCCTTGAACAGCGGCAGATCTTCCAGCGCCAGACCGCCAGTGACGGTCACTTTGAAACCCATATCGGCCAGACGTTTGATGGCGCTGATATCCGCCTCGCCCCACGCCACACCTGCGGCCTGCGCATCACGGCTGCGGTGATATACCACCTGCTGAATGCCCGCGTCGCGCCACTCCTGGGCCTGCTCCCAGGTCCAGAAGCCGGTCAGCTCAATCTGCACGTCGCCGTTAAACTCTTTTGCCACGTCCAGCGCGCCTTTGGCGGTGTTGATATCCGCACAGCAGATCACGGTGACCCAGTCGGCGTTGGCTTCGAAGCACATGCGGGAGAGGATTTTGCCTGCGTCGGCGATTTTGGCATCCGCCAGCACGATTTTATGCGGATAGAGCGCTTTCAGGTCACGAACCGCACGAACGCCTTCGCCCACGCACAGAATGGTGCCCACTTCGATGATGTCCACTTCTTCCGCAATCAGGCGGGTGGTTTCGTAAGCGTGAGACAGCGTTTGGTTATCCAGCGCAACTTGCAACATGGGTAATGACATATTCAATTCCTCTTAAACGGCCGCCGCAGTGGCGTTATCAATTAAATCCAGCACGTCCTGCGCGGTGCGGCAGGCGCGTAAACGGTCAAAATTGGCTTCGTCATCAAACAGATTGACGATCTGCATGATGCCCACCTCCTGGTGGGTATTGGCATCGACAGCCGCCATAGTGATAAGGATGTCGACCGGGTCGTTATCTTCGTGGTTAAACACCAGCGGCGTTTTCAGCGTCACCAGCGCGAAGCCGGTTTTCTTAACGCCCTCTTCCGGGCGGCCATGCGGCATCGCCAGGCCTGGCGCAATCACAAAGTAAGGGCCATGCTGCGCCACGCCATCCAGAATCGCCTGGTAGTAACGCGGCTCGACAACGTCAGCCTTAACCAGCAGATCCACACTCAGCTTCACCGCTTCCTGCCAGGTACTGGCTTCGGCCTGTAAAAGGATGGAGTTATTCTCTGCCAGCGAATCACGTAGTTTCATGTGGCGTCCTTACTTCACGTCTTGTGGGAAGTGTTCTTTGATCACTTCCAGCAGTTTTGGTCCGAAATCCGCAGGCGACAGCATGTTGCGTACGCCCACCACATATTTATTACCCGACACACTAATTTCGCCGGCGATATGAGTAGAGGCGATGATGATGTCCGCGCCGTTCAGCTCACTTTTGTATTCACCCACTGCGCAGCTGTTCACCATGTGGTCGATGTTGGACTGGGTTAAAAACTGGTCCACTTTCATCTTCATGATCATGGAGCTGCCTTGCCCATTACCACACACAGCCAGGATACGTACGGTCATAATCGAAACTCCTTAATGAGCAGACACTTCTGCTGTTTGTTTTTCCGCATCTTCTTCAGCTCGCAGCGAACGGCCAGCGAAGAACATATAAGCCAGAGCAATCAGGATGATGATGGCCATAAAGATCAGTCCGATGGAGGCAAAACCCTGCATCATCGGCGGTGCCAGAATTGACCAGTCCGCCATGCCCATCCAGGCGCTCATACCGGTGAGCTTGACCGCCCACACGCAGCCAAAGATTTCAACCATGCCCATTACCAGGCAGATCTTGAGCGCCGCGCGCCAGCCGCCGAAGTGGTTAGCGAATACGCCGATGGTGGCGTTGGAGAAGAACATCGGGATAAAGCCCGGAATAATCAGGATTGAGGAGCCGCAGCCGACCAGGATACCCACCGCAATCAGCTGGCCGATGGTGCCCCACATAAAGCCCCAGACCACCGCGTTTGGCGCGAAGCTATAGATAGCGGCACAGTCGATGGCCAGTACCGCGCCAGGAATCAGGCGCTGAGAGATACCGTTGAAAGCTTCAGACAGTTCGGCGACGAACATACGCACGCCCTGAGTAATGATGAAAATAGCCACGGCGAAAGAGAAACCGGTCTGCAGGATGTAAACCGTCCAGTGGGTTTTCCCCGCCATCGCCTGCACCACATCAATACCGAAGGAGAGCAGAATGGCGCCGAAGAAGAGGGTCATCACAATCGCGGTCGACACGATGTTGTCATGGAAGATATTCAGCCAGCCAGGCAGCTTAAGGTCTTCAACACTCTCTTCTTTTTTACCCAGGTACGGCGCAACTTTATAAGCAATCCAGGCAGCAAACTGTTGCTGGTGACCGATGGAAAAACCGCAACCGTCGGTCACTATCTGGGTTGGCTTGTACATCATGTTGGAGGTGATACCCCAGTAGAGCGAGACCAGCACCGCGGTGCAGATAATCGTGGTCCACATTGGGTAACCGAAGATATAGAGAGAAACCGCAATCAGCCCCGCCTGCTGGAACATAATGTGCCCGGTGAGCATGATGGTGCGAATACCGGTAATGCGGCGCAGCAGAACATAGATAATGTTCAGCGCCAGCGCGAGCAGAACGGCGTAACCTACCCAGCTATAGGCATCACCCATACGATCGATGGTCGCCATCATTGAGGCGTAGGTATCAGAGATAGCCCCATTAATGCCATACACTTCCGACATTTTGGCAACGACTGGCTTAAACGTGCTGGTCAGTATGCCCGACCCCGCCTGCAACAGCATGAAACCGATAATGGTTTTGATGGTGCCTTTAATAATCACGCTGACGCTTTTACGCAGCAGGATATATCCCAGGCACGTCACGATACCCAGCAACAGCGGGGCGTTGGTCATTACCTGATTAAAGAAAACGGTAAAGACGTTGTAGAGGATCTCCATAACTCTCTCCAGAAATGAGAACACGAGGGGCAATCCCTGTGCGGTTGGTGCCATCACTCTATTAATCACAAATAATCACAACAAGATTGAATTTGATTATCTGTGACGCATCACGCAATTTATTTCCCTTCAGTTAGTAATGATTTTCACTACCGCACAAATGAAATAAATTAGTCCTTATAATTCATGAAATTAATGTTTATTACGCGATAATCTAACAAGTAACAAGCAGAGAGTCTGTGACGTTGAGCAGATAAAATTCCGCATTTTCGCTATTGCAAAGCGCGTAAAATGGTGCCAGCATTAATCACAACGAATCACAATGTGATTACTTTTGATTAAAACCAGGAGTCAAAACGATGAGTAAAGTGAACACCATCACCCGTGAATCATGGATTCTGAGCACCTTTCCGGAGTGGGGTAGCTGGCTGAACGAAGAAATCGAGCAGGAACAGGTTGCTCCTGGCACGTTTGCAATGTGGTGGCTGGGCTGCACCGGGATCTGGCTGAAATCAGAAGGTGGCGCCAATATCTGCGTCGATTTCTGGTGCGGCACCGGCAAACAGAGCCACGGTAACCCGCTGATGAAAAAAGGCCACCAGATGCAGCGTATGGCCGGCGTTGAAAAACTCCAGCCGAACCTGCGTACTACACCGTTTGTGCTTGATCCTTTTGCCATTCGTCAGATCGATGCCGTACTCTCTACCCACGATCACAACGACCATATTGATGTAAACGTGGCGGCAGCGGTGATGCAAAACTGCGCGGACGATGTGCCGTTTATCGGGCCGCAGACCTGCGTGGATCTCTGGATTGGCTGGGGTGTGCCGAAAGAGCGCTGCATCGTGATGAAACCGGGCGACGTGGTGAAAATCAAAGACATTGAAATCCATGCCCTGGATGCCTTTGACCGTACCGCTCTGATTACGCTGCCGGCCGATCAAAAAGCGGCAGGTGTACTGCCAGACGGCATGGACGAGCGCGCGGTGAACTACCTGTTCAAAACGCCGGGCGGCTCCCTGTATCACAGCGGTGACTCCCACTACTCCAACTACTACGCTAAGCACGGTAACGAGCATCAGATTGACGTGGCCCTGGGCTCCTACGGCGAGAACCCGCGCGGTATTACGGATAAAATGACCAGCGCCGACATGCTGCGCATGGCGGAAGCGCTGAACACCAAAGTCGTTATTCCGTTCCACCACGATATCTGGTCAAACTTCCAGGCCGATCCGCAGGAAATTCGCGTGTTGTGGGAGATGAAAAAAGACCGCCTGAAGTACGGCTTCAAGCCATTTATCTGGCAGGTAGGCGGCAAGTTCACCTGGCCGCTGGACAAAGACAATCTTGAGTACCACTACCCGCGTGGTTTCGATGATTGCTTCACCATTGAGCCTGACCTGCCGTTTAAGTCCTTCCTCTGATTCCGAGGCCACATCGCCAGACTTGTGTCTGGCGATTTCATATTTATTTTAGTAATTTCACGCTATTTCAAATATCATCTTTTCAAATCAATTCTTATCGGAATAGCTCATGACGGAAGCGCAACGGCATCAAATTTTACTGGAACTCCTGGCGCAAACAGGGTTTATCACCGTCGAGAAAGTGATCGAACGTTTAGGGATTTCCCCCGCCACCGCGCGGCGAGACATTAACAAGCTGGATGAAAGCGGCAAGCTGAAAAAAGTTCGCAACGGTGCGGAAGCCATTAGCCAGCAGCGCCCCCGCTGGACGCCGATGAACATTCATCAGGCGCAGAATCACGATGAAAAAGTGCGGATCGCCAGAGCCGCGTCGCAGCTGGTGAATCCCGGTGAGAGCGTCGTTATCAACTGCGGCTCTACGGCGTTTTTGCTGGGCCGCGAGATGTGCGGCAAGCCGGTGCAAATCATCACGAACTACTTACCGCTCGCCAACTATCTCATCGATCAGGAGCATGAGAGCGTGGTGATCATGGGTGGTCAGTACAATAAAAGTCAGTCGATTACGCTTAGCCCACAGGACAGCGAAAACAGTCTCTACGCCGGACACTGGATGTTTACCAGCGGCAAAGGCCTGACCGCTGAAGGTTTGTATAAAACCGATATGCTGACCGCGATGGCGGAACAAAACATGCTCAACGTGGTAGGCAAACTCGTGGTGCTGGTCGACAGCAGTAAAGTCGGTGAACGCGCAGGCATGCTGTTCAGCCGCGCAGAACAGATCGATCTGGTGATCACCGGCAAAGGAGCTAACCCCGAGATCCTCCAGAAGCTGGAAGATCAGGGAGTAAAAGTGCTGCGCGTTTAAAGGTGCTGGCGGAAAAACGCTACCGTGGCGTCGAGCGCCGCTGGCGTAATGCGGTGGCGAACGCCTGATTCCCACAAACAGGTCAGATTACCGTCCAGCCCTTCCTTCTTTAACGCCTGCTGCAGGCGGAAGGTACCGTCAGGTGGCACCACATCATCCGCGTCACCGTGCCACAGCAAAAGCGGGCGATCTGCGAGGCGCGGCAATGCCCGGATTACTTCCCACTCTTCCAGCCTCGCGGTGATTTCCGCTAAATCCTGAGGGGGAAAAAGGGTCTTCGCCAGCGAGGTAAAATAACCCGAGCCCATCAGACAGGCGACCGACTTCACTTCTGGATGGTGCGTCATGATCCCCAGGGCTGTCATACCGCCCATCGACGCCCCGGCCACGGCCAGACGATTCTCGGCCACCAGCCCTGCCTCATAAAGCGCATCGCGCAACCCGGCAAACTCGGTCAGACTCCCGTGCAGTATGTGCCAGAACTGCCCAAGGCGCGCCTGCTCATTACCCATAAATCGTGCGCCGTGGTCAGGCGCATCCGGCATCACCACGCGAAAACCTGCCTGCGCCAGCGCGACCGCAAAGTAACTGTAAACCAGCTTCGATGAGGTAAATCCATGATAAAAAACCACAACAGGCAGCGGTTTATCACGTTTACCCGCTGGCATAGCGTGTAAAATTTCATGGTCGCCGAGATGGCGTATTTCAATTTCAATCATTGTCGACCCTGCACGAATGGATGATTCATAATGTTGAGAACTGAATTACGGTTTCAGGCTATTTTCATTCGAAAATTACGTCCCAGCTAACACTTCGGGAACATTCCCCCAAAACTAAATTCACAGACAACTACACTATGGCTATCAGGAAACGAGATATGGTTATGCACAGGTTTGCTGCTTTATTGCTGGTGTTTCTGCTTAGCGGCTGTAGCGCACTGCAGGGAACACCGCAACCCGCTCCCCCGGTTGCCGATCATCCGCAGGAGATTCGTCGTAATCAGACGGAAGGATTACAACGAATGGGCACCGTCTCCGCGTTGGTTCGCGGTTCGCCGGATGACGCAGAAGAGGCAATAAAGGCACAAGCCGTCGCCGCCAAAGCAGATTATTACGTCATTATTATGATCGACGAAACCATCATAACGGGACAGTGGTATTCACAGGCCATTTTGTACCGAAAATAATGGTTTACCTTTGAACGACATTTACACTGCTTTGCGTCCATAGACATTTTCCTGTCCACAATAAACTCCATGCCAGCGACAAGGAATGGGGGTTTATTCGCGAAGGATTGCCCGGCGGATACCGGAAATATGTGAAATGGAGCTGACGATGAAACGAACTCTTGCTTTGACCTCTCTGTTGCTCTCCGCAGGCCTGGTGAGCACCACCGCGCAGTCAGCAGAATTCGCCAGTGCTGACTGTGTAACTGGCCTGAATGAAATTGGCCAGATCTCCGTGAATAATATCTCGGGGAGCCCGCAAGACGTTGAACGCGTCGTGGCATTAAAGGCCGATGAGCAGGGTGCTTCCTGGTATCGCATCATCCAGATGCAGGAAGATAACCATATCGACCACTGGCGGGTACAGGCCATTCTCTACGTGTAAACTCCCTCCTGATAAAAGCCACTTATTTTTAGTGGCTTTTCGCTTTTGCAAATTTTTTATCTTATTAAAAACCAATCAATAACAACAAAATAACATTTTGTTACATTAATTCAGTAAACGTAATCTCCGCTCTGCCGTTGAAGAACCATACCTATTCAATGATGAGCAATTTATGATCAACGTTTTTCGCCGTGCAGGCCTGGGGGCGAAGCTGTCGCTGCTTACGGGCGTCAGTGTCGCCACGCTGTTTCTGCTTTTCACTTTTCTGCTCAGTCAAAAAGCCAGCCAGCAGCTTGAAGCCCTTGCGGTAGAAGACCTGCACAATCAGTCCACCGGCATGGTCGATATGGTGCAGATGTTTAACACCAGCCTGAGTGAAGAGGTTGAGAGTTATACCCGGCTGTTTACCACTTTTTTACCGCAGCCACTGAATATTGATACTTCCCAGGCTCAGACGATTAACGGACTCAGCGTCCCGCTTCTGAAAGGCGGTGACACCGGACTGCATCAAAACAACACCCTGTCTGACGAGTTCCTGAACCGTACGGGAGCCATTTCGACGCTGTTTGTACGCAGCGGTAATGACTTTGTTCGCGTAGCCACCTCCCTGCGCAAAGAGAATGGCGAGCGGGCGATGGGCACCGTGCTGGATACCGCCAGCCCGGCCTTTGCCGCCGTCAACAGAGGGGAAGTCTACCGCGGACTGGCGCTGCTGTTTGGCAAACGCTATATCACCCAGTATCAGCCGGTTAAAAACGCCGAAGGACAGGTCATTGCGATCGTCTTTGTTGGCGTGGACATTACGCACTCCTGGAACGTCATGCGCGAGAAAATCCTCACCCGCCGCCTGGGCGAGAGCGGTCACTTCTTCGTGCTGGATCGCAGCAACGGCAAAACGCGCGGGCAATACCTGTTCCATGCCGGTGAAGAGGGGCAGTTGCCGAAGTGGGACGACGCGACGCAGCAGCAGCTTCTGGGTGACAAGCCCGGCACCCTGGAACGCGTAAGCGACGACGGCCGCACGCTTAAAATGGCGTATACCCCGTTGCCAGGCTGGAACTGGACTATCGTGGGCGAAGTGGATAAATCGGTGCTGCTCTCAAGCGTTAACGCCATGCGCGATCGCTTCCTGCTGGCCGGCGTGGTCTTATCTATCCTGTTTGCTGGTCTGTTTGTGGTCCTTATTCGCCGTGTGCTGACCCGACCGCTGAGCAATGTGATCCATCTTGCCCGGCAATATGCTGCAGGGGATCTCCGTTCCAGCCTGCCCGTGACGCGTCAGGACGAGGTCGGCCAGCTGATCGACGCCATTAACGGCATCGGCGGCGGCCTGCAAAAAATTGTTCTTCAGGTTCGCGAGGCCGCAGGCAAGATCCATTTGGGTACTAACGCGCTGGCTTCCGATACCGGCGAGATTTCTGAGCAGATCAACAAGCAGGCCAGCAGCGTGGAAGATACCTCCGCCAGCATGGAGCAGCTGGCCGCCACCGTACAGCAAAATGCCGCCAACATGGAGCAAACGCAGCAGCTGGTGGGTGAAACCTCCCTCGCGGTCCATCAGGGCGGTGAGACGGTCACCCACGCCGTGTCGACCATGGACGACATTCGCGAGGCGTCAAAACGCATCGAAGACATCACGCGCGTGATTGAGTCCATCGCTTTCCAGACCAATATCCTGGCGCTGAATGCGGCAGTGGAAGCGGCCCGCGCGGGCGAGCATGGGAAAGGGTTTGCGGTGGTTGCGCAGGAAGTTCGCGCCCTGGCCGGACGCAGCGCTAACGCGGTGAAGGAGATTGAACAGCTGATTGGCGATACGCTCAGGAAAGTGAGCGAAGGCCATGCGCTGTCTGAACAGACGCGCCTGGCGATGGATGACATCATCATTCATATCGATAACATCAGCCAGCTGGTCACCGAGATTAACCATGCCTCACGCGAGCAGTCCGCAGGGATTGGCCAGGTAAATCTCGCCATGACCCACATTGGCGAAGCGTCGCATATTAATGCGGATCGTATCTCACGCAGCGAACAAACCGCTCAAACGCTGCGCGAGAAGGGGTCACATCTGGCTCAACTGGTGAGTCTGTTCCAGCTAAAAGACTAACCGACTCTGCCCGTCGCACGCAGCAGCAGGTCATTTTGCACCTGCTCGCTCATCAGCGTACCGCCACGGGTATCCAGCATCATGCGGCACCACGCCTGCGCCACCGGGGGCGATGCGTGCCGCAGCATTTCGCTTCCGGCACCCAGCAGGAAAAGCTGCTGCGCAATTTCCCGCCCCTGCGCCTCCTGCGGTTTACGCAGTTTTTGCTGAAGCTGTCGCCAGCTGCGGTCGAAGTGTCTGTCCTGCCCTTTTACCTGTGCAAACTCATCGGCAAGCAGATCGTGAATACCCGGCTGCTTCGCCAGCACGCGCAGCACGTCCAGGCACATGATATTCCCGGACCCTTCCCAGATGCTGTTCACCGGCATCTCGCGATACAGGCGGGGAAGCTCGCTCTCCTCGCAGTACCCGACTCCGCCCAGCACCTCCATCGCTTCCGCCACATACGGGATGCCCGCTTTGCACACGCTAAATTTCGCGGCGGGGGTAAACAGCCGCGCCCATGCCGCTTCCTGGGGATCCGTGCGTTTATCCCACGCCCGGGCCAGGCGGAACAGCAGCGCCGTTTGCCCCTCCAGCACCAGCGCCATCCGACTTAACACCTCACGCATGAGCGGCTGATCGATAAGATTTTTGCCGAAGGTCTGACGCTGATGCGCGTGGTATAGCGCCACGGACAGCGCACGACGCATCAGTCCGTGGCTGCCCAGCGCGCAGTCAAAGCGCGTCAGGCCGCCCATTTTGAGGATCTGCCGTACCCCTTCGCCCTCTTCCCCCAGCAGCCAGCCGGAGGCATCAAGAAACTCTACCTCGCTGCTGGCGTTGGAGCGGTTCCCGAGCTTGTCCTTAAGGCGCTCCAGCCGGACGGCGTTGCGCTGTCCGTCAGGTAAAAAGCGCGGCACAAAAAAGCAGGACAACCCGCCCTTCGCCTGTGCCAGCACAAGATGCGCATCGCTTTGCGGGACGGAGAAAAACCATTTATGGCCCACCAGCCGGTAGCTGCCGTCACTGCATTTTTCCGCTTTGGTGGTGTTGCTCAGCACGTCCGAGCCGCCCTGTTTTTCCGTCATCCCCATACCGATCAGCAGGCCGCGTTTTTGCGCGCCAGGCGCCAGATGAGGATCGTAGCGATCGCTGAGCAGCGGCGTCAGCCAGTCGTGAAATAGTTTAGGGAGCGCCTGCTGCAGGAGCGGTGTCGCGGCAAACGTCATGGTGACGGGACAAAGCGTGCCTGCCTCAACCTGAGCATGAAGCACAAAGCGTGCGGCCCGGGCGACAAACGACCCTTTACGCGCCTCCTCTTCCCATGCCAGGTTATGTACCCGATTGGCACACAGCCCCTGCATCAGCAGGTGCCATGCCGGGTGAAAGCGAACGTCATCCAGTCGCTCTCCGGTGGCGTCATAGCGAAGCAACTCCGGCGGATTCACGTTCGCCAGCCTGCCCAGCTCCAGCGACTCTGCTGTGCCTAACTGCTGTCCGATGCTGGCGAGCAGTTCGATATCCCACTCGGCACCCTCACGCGAGACTGCGTCACGCAGCGCGCAGTCCGAGAGAAAAAGGTTGCTGTTAGAGAGTGGTGCAGGTTGATTGAAAACGGTATGAGTCTGCCAGTGCATACTGTCTCCCTCCTTCAGTGGCAATGACGATAAGTATGGACAGACCGCGCACACGCTGCATGGGAGGGGAGTCACACGTTCACGATCCCGCTGATATCATTCGTGAAATAGCTCACAGAACATAAGAATAAACTATTTCATGACTTCGCTTTTGTTGAATAATTTATTCTCTCCCCCTTTCAGTGAGGAAAGTTATGCAACCGGATGCGCACAAGCGAGCATTAATTGCCGGCTCCATTGGTAACTTTATCGAGTGGTATGAGTTTGCGGTCTACGGTTTTCTGGCGACCGTCATTGCGAAGAACTTCTTTCAGCTTGAAGGGGAAGCGGGGCTTACCAGCCTGATCCTCACCTACGCCTCATTTGCCATCGCCTTCTTCTTCCGCCCGCTGGGGGCGGTGGTGTTTGGCCGCATCGGCGACCGGATTGGCCGTAAGCCGACGCTAATCATTGTGCTGGTGCTGATGACGCTCGCTACCGCCGCCATCGGCATTGTGCCGGTCTACGCCAGCATCGGGATTGCCGCCCCGCTCATTATTACACTGCTTCGCATCCTGCAGGGACTGTTCGCGGGCGGCGAGTACGGCGGTGCGGTCTCGCTGATGACGGAGTTCGCCCCGCGAGGCAAGCGCGGGCTCTATGGTGCCTGGCAGTCCTTTACCGTGGCGCTGGGGCTGTTAGCGGGTGCCGGCATCGTGGCGCTGCTCTCCGCCCTTCTCACGCCTGAAGCCCTGCACGACTGGGGCTGGCGCATTCCTTTCTTCCTGGCGCTGCCCATGGGCGCTGTTGCGCTGTGGCTTCGCGTCAGCATGGAGGAGACACCCAGCTTTGTGCAGCAGCAGGACAAACCGACCGTCGCTCAGGCGGACATTGCCGCCACGCTCCGGGCCATCGTGATGGGGATTGGCCGCGTGATGGTCTGGTCTGCGGCGGGGTACACCTACCTGGTGATTATGCCGACCTATCTGCAGTCGGCGCTGCACACCGGGTTTAATCAGGCGCTGCTGATCGCGGTGATTTCGAACGTTGGGTTTGCGCTGACGATCATTCCGTCGGGGATCCTGAGCGACCGGATCGGGCGTCGCACGGTGATGATTATCGCCACCGCGCTGCTGCTGATCCTCGCCCTGCCGCTGCTGAAACTTCTGCAGGCGGAGTCCATCGCGCTGGCGGTGAAGGCTGTTGTGGTACTGATTGCGGGCGGTCTGGTGGGCATGCTGGCGGGGCCGGGCCCGGCGATGCTCTCTGAGATGTTCCCAACCCGAATGCGCTATACGGGGCTGGGGCTGGCCTATTCGTTATCGAACGCGATTTTCTCGGGATGCGCAGGGTTAATCATAACCGGGCTGATTAAGCAGACGGGCAATCTGGATATTCCGGCGTACTACGTGATGGCGACGGCAGTAGTGAGTATTTTCGCGCTGATGACGCTGAGGAAGGATGACCATTTGCGGTCGTTAGAGGAGTGAGGTTGTTTTGCCGGGTGGCGGCTTCGCCTTACCCGGCCTACAAAACCGTAGGCCCGGTAAGCGAAGCGCCACCGGGCGAAAATCAGCTGCGCTGACGCACCGCTTCAAACAGGCAGATGCCCGTCGCAACAGACACGTTCAGGGAGGACACGCTGCCCGCCATCGGGATGCTGATCAGCTCGTCACAGTGCTCGCGGGTCAGACGACGCATGCCTTCGCCCTCCGCGCCCATTACCAGCGCCAGACGGCCGGTCATTTTGCTCTGGTACAGAGTATGATCCGCTTCACCGGCAGTACCGACGATCCAGATGTTCTCTTCCTGCAGCATACGCATGGTGCGCGCCAGGTTGGTCACGCGGATCAGCGGAACGTTTTCCGCCGCGCCGCAGGCCACTTTCTTCGCCGTCGCGTTCAGCTGCGCGGAGCGATCTTTCGGCACGATCACCGCATGCACGCCCGCCGCATCCGCACTACGCAGACACGCGCCGAGGTTGTGCGGATCGGTAACGCCATCGAGGATCAGGAAGAACGGATTCTCGAGCTCAGCGATCAGATCCGGCAGATCGTTTTCCTGATACTGACGGCCCGGCTTCACGCGGGCAATGATCCCCTGGTGAACCGCGCCTTCACTTTTCTCATCCAGGAACTGGCGGTTAGCCAGCTGGATCACCACGCCCTGCGCTTCCAGGGCGTGGATCAGCGGCATCAGACGTTTGTCTTCACGCCCTTTCAGAATAAACACTTCCTGAAAACGCTCCGGTGCGCGCTCGAGAAGGGCCTGCACCGCGTGGATGCCGTAAATCATTTCACTCATTGATGGTTCTCGTAATAAGTATTTCCCCTCTCCCGCTTGGGGAGAGGGTCAGGGTGAGGGGAGAATTTACTCCGCCTGCTTTTTCTTAGCCGCGCGCTTCGCTTTGGTGGCGGCCGCTATTTTCTGTGTCTTCGCGGAAGGTTTCTTCGCGGCACGGGCTTCTTTCTTTGCCGCCTTCGGCTTCTGCTTCTTCTCGCCGCGGAACGCGCTGTCCGGCTCGAAGTTCACCTTCTTACCGGCCTGACGGCGCTTGCCGCTCGTTTTGCCGTTTCCGCCTTTTTTCGCTCTTTCGCGCTCGGTTTTACCGACGTTACGCGGCGCGCGCTCGCTGGAGATCAGGCTGAAGTCGATTTTACGGTCGTCCATATTCACGGCCTCAACCTTCACTTCCACACGGTCGCCCAGACGATAGGTCTGGCCGCCAGATTCGCCGATCAGACGCTGGCCGACCTGGTCGAAGCGGTAGTAGTCGTTATCCAGGCTGGAGACGTGCACCAGACCGTCGATAAACAGCTCGTCCAGACGAACGAAGAAGCCAAAGCCGGTCACGCTGGCAATCACGCCTTTGAAGACGTTACCGACCTGGTCCAGCATAAAGTCACACTTCAGCCAGTCCGCCACGTCGCGGGTAGCTTCATCGGCACGGCGTTCGGTCATGGAGCAGTGCTGACCCAGCTGCAGCATCTCTTCCATCGAATAGTGGTAGCCACCGGTTTCGGTGGTGTTCCCTTTATGGCCCTGCTCCTGCGCCAGCAGATACTTGATCGCACGGTGCAGCGAAAGGTCAGGGTAACGACGGATCGGCGACGTAAAGTGGGCGTAAGACTGCAGCGCCAGGCCGAAGTGACCGCGGTTTTCCGGATCGTAAATCGCCTGCTTCATCGAGCGCAGCAGCATTGTCTGTAGCATTTCTGCATCAGGACGATCGCTAATGGATTCCAGCAGCTCGGCGTAATCGCGCGGCTCTGGCTTATTGCCGCCCGGGAGCTCCAGGCCCAGTTCAGCCAGCACGGAGCGGAACGCGGTGATGGCTTCCGTCGACGGTTTATCGTGAATACGAAACAGCGCAGGCTCTTTGGCTTTCTCAACGAAGCGTGCCGCCGAGATGTTCGCCAGGATCATACACTCTTCAATCAGCTTGTGCGCATCGTTACGCTGAGTCTGCTCGATGCGCTCAATGCGGCGCTCGGCGTTGAAGATAAATTTCGCCTCTTCGCTCTCAAAGGAGATCCCGCCGCGCTCTTCGCGCGCCTGATCCAGCGTTTTGTAGAGGTTATGCAGCTCTTCGATGTGTTTGACCAGCGGCGCGTACTGTTCGCGCAGATCCTGGTCGCCCTGCAGCATATGCCAGACCTTGGTGTAGGTCAGACGCGCGTGCGAGCTCATCACCGCTTCGTAGAATTTATAGCCAGTTAAGCGCCCTTTGTTGGAGATGGTCATCTCGCAAACCATACAGAGGCGGTCAACCTGCGGGTTCAGGGAACACAGGCCGTTAGACAGCACTTCCGGCAGCATCGGTACAACCTGCGACGGGAAGTAGACCGACGTACCACGGCTGCGCGCTTCGTTATCCAGCGGAGTATGCGGACGAACGTAGTAGCTTACGTCTGCAATCGCTACCCACAGACGCCAGCCGCCGCCGCGTTTTTTCTCGCAGTAGACGGCGTCATCGAAGTCACGGGCGTCTTCACCGTCGATCGTAACCAGCGGCAGGGAGCGGAGATCCACGCGGCCCACTTTGGATTCTTCCGGCACTTCTTCACGCAGGCTTTCGATCTGCTCTTCAACCGCTTTCGGCCAGATGTATGGAATTTCGTGGGTGCGCAGCGCCATATCAACGGCCATGCCGGTGCCCATATTATCGCCCAGCACTTCGACGATTTTACCTACCGCTTTGGTGCGACGGGTTGGGCGCTGGGTGAGTTCCACCACCACCACAAAGCCCATGCGGGCGCCCATCACCTCTTCAGGTGGGATCAGGATGTCGAAGCTCAGACGGCTGTCGTCCGGCACCACGAACCCCACGCCCGCGTCGGTAAAGTAGCGGCCGACAATCTGGCTAGTTTTTGGCACCAGGACGCGCACGACGCGCGCTTCTCGGCGACCTTTACGGTCAGCGCCCAGCGGCTGCGCCAGAATTTGGTCACCGTGGATGCACATTTTCATCTGTTCAGATGAGAGATACAGATCGTCTTTACGGCCTTCCACGCGCAGGAAGCCGAAGCCATCGCGGTGACCAATGACGGTCCCTTTCAGCAGATCGAGGCGTTCTGGCAGCGCGTAGCACTGGCGGCGGGTAAAGACCAGCTGCCCGTCACGCTCCATCGCGCGCAGGCGGCGGCGAAGGGCTTCAATTTGCTCTTCACCTTCAATGTTTAATTCAACAGCAAGTTCTTCACGATTGGCGGGTTTTTCGCGTTTTGTTAAGTGTTCAATGATGAACTCGCGGCTGGGGATAGGATTCGCGTATTTTTCGGCTTCGCGTTCCTGGAAAGGATCGTGTGACATGTCGGTTCCTCCGTTGTCAGCTCCGGTGGAAATTTTCTTCATTCCACCAGCAATAATTTATAAAGCGGTTGATTCTCTTCAACCAAATCGGCCAGCGTGTAGTTATCCAGTTCCTTGAGAAAACTTTGCACGGCCTTAGAAAGCGCCTTTTTCAGGCGGCAAGCGGGCGTGATGTGGCAGAACTCGCTGCTGCAGTTCACCAGAGACAGCGGCTCCAGTTCACGTACCACATCGCCAACACGAATACTCTGTGCCGGTTTACCGAGACGGATCCCACCATTCTTCCCGCGGACGGCAGCAACGTATCCGGCACGACTAAGTTGATTGATTATTTTGACCATATGATTACGGGATACGCCGTAGACCTCTGTGACTTCAGAGATACTGGTCATTTTCCCATCGGGTAACGACGCCATGTAGATCAGGGCGCGTAAGCCGTAATCGGTGAAACTTGTTAACTGCACATCAACCTCAGGAAAAAGGGAAATCGCGGACAAACCGCAGAGATATTCATTAATGATGATAAACCAGCCAGATAGTTAGCGGCTAATTTATTTGACAGACGGGGCGAAAAAGCGGAGATCCAGGAGCGGTCGCCGGATGGCGCTACGCTTATCCGGCCTACGGGTCTCCCCGCAGGCCAGCAGTCACGAAGATTATGCGTCGAACGGGTCGCGCAGGATCATCGTTTCAGTACGATCCGGGCCGGTAGAAATAATATCGATCGGCACTTCGGTCAGTTCTTCAATACGCTTGATGTAATCCAGCGCCGCCTGCGGCAGGCCGCTACGCTCTTTCACACCGAAAGTGGTCTCAGACCAGCCCGGCATGGTTTCGTAGATTGGCTCAATGCCTTCCCAGTCGTCAGCAGCCAGCGGCGTGGTGGTCACTTCGCGACCATCAGGCATACGGTAGCCTACGCAGATTTTCACTTCTTTCAGGCCGTCCAGTACGTCCAGCTTGGTCAGGCAGAAGCCAGACAGGGAGTTGATCTGCACTGCACGACGCACGGCAACCGCATCCAGCCAGCCGGTACGACGACGACGACCGGTGGTCGCGCCAAACTCGTTACCCTGCTTGCACAGGAACTCGCCGGTTTCATCAAACAGTTCGGTCGGGAATGGACCTGCACCCACGCGAGTGGAGTACGCTTTGATGATGCCCAGAACGTAATCCACATAACGTGGACCCAGGCCAGAGCCGGTCGCCACGCCACCCGCGGTGGTGTTGGAAGAGGTTACGTACGGATAGGTACCGTGGTCGATGTCCAGCAGCGTACCCTGCGCACCTTCGAACATGACGAAATCGCCACGCTTGCGCGCCTGGTCCAGCAGATCGGACACATCAACAACCATACCGGTCAGAATGTCTGCAATCGCCATGACGTCATCCAGCACTTTCTGGTAGTCAACAGCGTCAGCTTTGTAGAAGTTCACCAGCTGGAAGTTGTGATATTCCATCACTTCTTTCAGTTTTTCAGCGAAGGTTGCTTTGTCGAAGAGGTCGCCCACGCGCAGACCGCGACGAGCCACTTTATCTTCGTAAGCCGGACCGATACCACGACCGGTGGTGCCGATCGCTTTTGCACCGCGTGCTTTTTCACGCGCAACGTCCAGCGCCACGTGATAATCCAGGATCAGCGGGCAGGCTTCGGAGAGCAGCAGACGCTCACGAACAGGGATACCACGGTCTTCCAGACCTTTCATCTCTTTCATCAGCGCCGCTGGAGACAGCACAACGCCGTTACCGATGATGCTGGTGACGTTTTCGCGAAGAATGCCTGATGGAATAAGATGGAGGACGGTTTTTTCACCGTTGATTACGAGAGTATGGCCTGCGTTGTGACCGCCCTGGTAGCGCACAACATATTTAGCCCGTTCAGTCAGAAGATCAACAATCTTCCCTTTACCTTCGTCACCCCATTGGGTGCCCAGTACGACGACGTTGTTACCCATTTTTTTCAAAATCACCGTTTGCTTAAAAATGGATTCTACCATCGCTTTTTCAGATATACAGCACTTTTTGACCTCAGAATATCCCAAATCCGACCACTTTTTGATCAGCCAATCGTTTTCCTCAACATGTAGTAGATCACGATGCCCGCAACCACAAGACCGCCGCCAAAACGACGTAAAATATTATCCGGCAGTTGGCTCATGGTGGCGATCATTCGACGCCAGGCGCGTGGATAGAGCATCGGTCCCAGACCTTCCAGCACCAGGACCAGGGCCAGCGCGAGCCAGATCGTTGAATTCATTTTTGTTCCTTATAAAAGAAAACCACCGCTCCGTGGGGAGCGGTGGTTTGAATACTCAAACGAGTCTGAGTTTATCGCGTTGCGTTAGTCGGCGTCTTCATATAACGGAAGAAATCACTGTCCGGGCTGAGCACCATCACGTCCTGGTTGCTCTGGAAGCTATTCTCGTAAGCACGCAGGCTACGGATAAAGGCATAGAAGTCAGGATCCTGACTGAAGGCATCGGCAAACAGCTTCGCCGCCTCGGCATCACCTTCACCACGCAGGATACGGCCCTGACGCTCAGATTCCGCCAGCGTTTTGGCCACTTCGTAGTCCGCAGCAGCACGCAGCTTCTCCGCCTCTTCCTGGCCCTGTGAACGGTGACGACGGGCGACCGCTTCACGCTCGGCGCGCATACGGTTGTAAATCGCCTCGGACACTTCCACCGGCAGGTTGATCTGCTTGATACGCACGTCTACCACTTCAATACCCAGCGCAGCCATACTGTTCGGGTTGATCACCGGCACTTTACCGTTGGTTTCAGCCTGAACGCGCTCAGCCGCTTTGGCAATCGCATCATCTGCTGCTGGCGTTGAAACTTCATCTTCCGTGCCCGCTGTGCCGGAGTTCAGCGCATCGCGAACTTCCAGGGTCAGACGGCCACGGGAATCGGTCACGATGTCTTTCACATCCAGACGACCAATCTCAGAACGCAGACGGTCAGAGAACTTACGTTTCAGCAGCACTTCTGCCTGAGAAACGTCACCGCCGCCCGTTGCCAGGAAGTAACGGCTGAAATCGCTGATGCGCCATTTGATATAGGAATCAACGATCAGGTCTTTCTTCTCTTTAGTCACGAAACGGTCGGCCTGGTTATCCATGGTCTGGATACGCGCATCAAGCGTTTTCACTGACTGAATGAACGGCACCTTGAAGTGCAGACCCGGCTCGTAGATCACCGGGCGTTTGTCGCCATCACGCACGACGCTGCTGAACTGGAACTTGATCCCACGCTCGCCCTCTTTCACCACAAAGATCGAGGTATAAAGCACGACCAGTACGATGACGATGATCGCAATAACTGACTTACGCATCCTTATTCCCCCTGACGCTGGTAGTCGTTACGCTGCGCGTTAGCACGGCGTTGGTCCATAATGTCACCATCGCTCGAAGAAGACGTGGTTGTTGCGCTTGTGCTACTGGATGACGCAGGTGGCAGACGCAGCAGGTTGTTCGCACCGCTGTTGTCTTTTGCTGCCGATGCAGAACTGCCTTTCAGCATCTGATCCAGCGGCAGCACCATCAGGTTTCCGCCTTTACTGTCGTTAACCAACACTTTGCGGGTGTGGCTCAGCACTTTTTCCATGGTCTCAATATAGAGACGCTCACGGGTAATTTCCGGCGCCGCTTTATATTCCGGCAGGATCTTCGCGAAGCGAGCGACCTCACCCTGTGCTTCCAGGATGGTCTGCGTCTTATACGCACGCGCTTCTTCCAGAATACGCTGCGCCTGACCGTTAGCACGTGGCTGAACTTCGTTGGTGTAGGCTTCTGCTTCACGGATGTACTGCTGTTCGTTTTCACGTGCAGCAATCGCATCGTCAAAGGCCGCTTTCACCTCTTCCGGCGGACGTGCAGCCTGGAAGTTGACGTCCAGCAGGGTAATCCCCATGTTGTATGGACGAATGGTCTCTTCCAGCTCACGCTGGGTATCGCTACGGATAACGGTACGACCTTCGGTCAGGATACGGTCCATGGTGTATTTACCGATCACCCCGCGCAGGGCGCTGTCGGTCGCCTGACGCAGGCTGTCATCGGCGCTGGTCACGCTAAACAGATAACGCTCAGGATCGGTCACGCGGTACTGCACGTTCATCTCAACGCGCACCACGTTTTCATCAGACGTCAGCATCACACCAGACGCCGCCAGTTCACGGACCGATTCCACGTTGACCGCGGTCACGTCGTCAATGAAGGTCGGTTTCCAGTTCAGGCCCGGCTCAACCAGATGGCTGAACTTACCAAAACGCGTAACGACACCGCGTTCCGCTTCTTTAATGGTGTAGAACCCGGTAGCAGCCCAGATGATTACCACTGCAGCGGCAACAATACCGACTACGCGGCCACCCATTTGCGGGCGCGGCCCCTGGGTGGAATTTCCACCTGAGCCAGAACCTTTACCTCCGCCAAGACCACCAAGCTTCTTGCTCAGCTTGCGGAAGATATCATCCAGATCCGGCGGCCCCTGCTCGCGACCACCTTTGTTGCCATTTCCCCCAGAGTTGCCGCCTTGATTATTGCTGCTTCCCCACGGGTCGCGGTCCTGTCCGTTATTACCGGGCTGATTCCACGCCATGTATATGCTCCATATTTGTTATGCAAGGGCGAATTATTCAGGCATCCCCTTTCTGATCAGACGATATAGTCGACCAGCGCAGGTTCTTGTTTACAGAGGCGACGCCAGTCAACGATCGGCATACGCACCTGCATCCCCACGCTGCCGTCATCCTCCATCCACTCTTTTTCTATCGCCTGAAGCTGATAAAACCGGCTGCGCAGCCTGCCTTCCTGTGGCGGCAGTCGCAGCGTGTGCTGAGCTACCTCACCGGAAAGACGTTCTGTCAAAGCCTGGAAAAGCAGTGGCACACCAAGACCGGTCTGGGCAGAAAGCCAGACCCGAATCGGTTTGTTCTCTTCATCTCTGTCGATACGCGGTTCGAAATCGTCCAGCATATCGATCTTGTTCATCACCAACAGCGTTGGGATTTCGTGGGCGTCGATCTCTTCGAGCACCACGTTCACCGCGTCGATGTTCTCCTGCACGCGCACGTCTGCCGCATCAATCACGTGCAGCAGCAGGGTCGCCTGTCGCGTCTCCTGCAGGGTGGCCTTGAACGCCGCCACCAGGTCATGCGGCAGGTGACGGATAAACCCTACGGTATCCGCCAGCACCGTTTCACCGACGTCTGCAACGTCAATACGGCGCAGCGTCGGGTCCAGGGTCGCAAACAGCTGGTCTGCGGCATAAACCTGGGCCTCGGTTATCTGGTTAAACAGGGTGGATTTACCGGCGTTGGTATACCCCACCAGCGACACCGTCGGGATGTCGGCTTTGGTTCGTGCCCGACGCCCCTGCTCACGCTGTTTCTCGACCCTTTCCAGACGTGAGAGGATCTGGGTAATTCGGCCACGCAGCAAACGACGGTCGGTTTCGAGCTGGGTTTCACCCGGGCCGCGCAAACCAATCCCGCCTTTTTGTCTTTCAAGGTGGGTCCAGCCACGCACCAGACGCGTTGCCAGATGACGCAGCTGCGCCAGCTCAACCTGCAGTTTCCCTTCGTGGGTACGTGCACGCTGAGCAAAAATGTCTAAAATCAATCCCGTGCGATCGATAACACGGCATTCGCAGAGAGCTTCCAGGTTGCGCTCCTGGGCTGGAGACAGCGCATGATCAAACAACACGACTGACGCGCCGGTTGCTTTTACGGCATCCGCAATTTCGACTGCTTTACCTTCACCAACAAAATACTTTGGGTGCGGCGCTTTACGGCTACCGGTAATCACCTGCATTGCTTCGACACCGGCGGAAGAGACCAGAGATTCAAACTCCTGGAGGTCTTCCATATCTTTGTCTTGCGAAAAATAGATGTGTACCAGCACCGCCTGCTCACCGGCATCATAACGGTCAAACAAGCGTAAACCTCTCTAAAAAGATCAGCGGGGAACGCAGGATCCCTGGCTCCCCGTGTGGATAACAGTGCGAAACCTTATTCGGTCTCGTCGCTGTCCTGCGCTGGCGTTGAAGAACCCTGCGCGTTGCTGCCATGATGGTAGTTACTACCTGTGCCGCCGCCAGCGTTATTGCTGTGATGAGATACCGGACGGGACGGAACAACAGTAGAAATAGCGTGCTTATAGACCATCTGACTGACCGTGTTTTTCAACAGAATCACGAACTGATCGAAAGACTCAATCTGACCTTGCAGCTTAATACCATTCACCAAATAAATAGAAACTGGAACACGTTCCCGACGCAATGCGTTCAGGAACGGATCTTGTAAAGATTGCCCCTTAGCCATTCTATCTTTTCCTTATATGCTTGTTTTGTACTTAGAACCTTGCGATTCTGAAAAATTGCGCACGATACGCCTCAATTGTACACATTCAGTGAGCGATATCACCAACAACCTCAATCACGTCGCTTAACGCCTGTTGTGGTTTTTCACTGTCTAACCAGTGAACCCCTTCCCAACCGCGCAGCCAGGTGATCTGGCGCTTCGCTAACTGTCTCGTGGCGCAAACACCTCGATAAACCATTTCATCGTATGAAATCTCACCTTCAAGGTACGACCACATCTGGCGGTATCCCACACAACGAATGGAAGGCATGTCCGTATGCAAATCTCCACGGGCAAATAGCGCCCGCACTTCTGCTTCAAAATCTGAAGCTAACATCTGATGAAAACGCTGCTCAATTCGCTGATGGAGCAGTTCACGGCTCGCCGGGGCGATGGCGAACTGATGCACCTGATACGGCAGAGCGTCTCCTGACGTTTGCGTCAGTTCCGTTAAAGTTTTACCCGAAATGAAAAAAACTTCCAGTGCCCGGGAAAGCCTTTGCGGATCATTTGGATGGATCCGCGCTGCGGCAACCGGGTCAATCTCCGCCAGTTGCTGATGCAAAACGTCCCACCCCTGCTCTGCCGCCTGCTGCTCAATTTTCGCTCTTACTTCCGGGTCCGCGGATGGCAGAGGTGATAACCCCTCCAGCAGCGCCTTGAAGTAGAGCATGGTTCCGCCAACCAACAGCGGTATACGCCCCGCCGCCGTTATCTCGGCCATCTCGGCTAAGGCATCCCGGCGAAAATCCGCTGCGGAGTAAGCCTGAGCCGGATCGAGGATATCCAGCAAACGGTGCGGTGCCGCGCGCAGTTCTTCTGCGTCAGGCTTCGCCGTGCCGATGTCCATCCCTCGGTAGATGAGGGCGGAGTCGACGCTAATCAACTCTACAGGCAAAACTTTACGCAACTCAATGGCGAGCGCCGTTTTGCCGGAGGCCGTTGGGCCCATTAAAAAAATTGCCTTAGGCAGGCTCGCCTTACTTACGTCAATCATGTTTCAGGGCGTTCATCGCCGTTTTTAAATCAACAGGTTGTAATAACCCACCCGGCGGCGCTTTCACCAGATGCGGACAGAGGCGTTCCACCTCCGCCAGCACGCTGATGGCCTGTGCCATGCTCCACGGCGCGTGTTCGCTGGCCAGATGGCGGGCGATCCACTGCGCGGTGTTAGCGGCATCAAACGATGTTTGCTGCGCCAGGTAGCCTATCAGTTCAGGAATCAAGTTTTGTAAATTTTGTTGGCGTAAGGGTAAAGGCACTGCACGAATTGTCACATGTTGTGGTTCGAGCACAATTTCAATACCCATTTGCGCCAGCTGTGCTTCGGCACGCTGCAATACCCTTGTTTCATCAGGGGATATTTTCAGGCGAACCGGAATTAACAGCGGCTGCGCACAGGCGGCATTTTCGCCCGGCGTGAGCTGCACCTGTTTAAGCCAGCGTTCGGCAACCGGCAGTGCCAGAAGCTTCAATTTGCCGTCACGCTCCAGCAGTGCCATATCCGGCGCGATAATCGTCAGCACCCGGCCAAAACTCTGGCTATGGCCGTCCAGAGAAGGCTGAGGTGCCGGAATGGGTTCTTTACGCTCTACGGCTGGCGTCTCCAGCAGTTTGCGGTACAACGCGCCCTGCTGCTTTTGATAGCCAGGCTGGGCATTCGGGTAGTTGGCACCCGTTGGACGCGGCGCGGCCCCTGCGGAGGAAAAGCGCGGCGCTTCCGGTTCACGCGCAACGGCGGGCTCCGCAAAATGGTTGCGGCCCGCAGCGACACGGTTTTCAGGAATTGGGCGCGGCGCAGGTTCTGCGTGTTCCAGCGGCAACGGCGTTTCACCCTGCTGCTGCAGCACGCTCAGCACGCCCTGATAGATAAAATCATGCACCAGTCGCGACTGGTGGAACCGCACTTCATGCTTGGCAGGATGGACGTTCACATCCACCTGATGCGGGTCGATGACCAGATAAAGCACGAAAGCAGGCTGCTGATCGGCCCCGAGCTTGTCTTCGCAGGCCTGGCGAATGGCGTGATTGATGAGACGGTCGCGCATCATGCGGCCGTTGACGTAGCAATACTGGATCTCCGCAAACGCAGCGCTGCTCGCGTTCGGATCGGCTACCCAGCCGCGCAGCGCCAGATCGCCGTGCTGCCACTCAATGGCCAGCGCCTGTTCCAGAAACGGGGTCCCGCAAATGGCGCCCAGCCGACGCTCTTTCTGTCCACCTTCTGCCACCGCGCGATACTGGCGCATCACCTTGCCGTTGTGGCTGAGGTTGATGGTGACATCGAAACGCGCCAGTGCGATACGGCGGATGATCTCGTCGATGTGTCCGAATTCGGTCTTCTCGGTACGCATGAACTTGCGTCGGGCGGGGGTGTTGTAGAAGAGATCTAATACTTCAAGCGTCGTGCCGACAGGGTGCGCCGCGGGTTTGACCGTCACATCCATATCGCGCCCTTCGGCGTAAGCCTGCCAGGCTTCCTGCTGTTCGGCGGTACGGGAGGTCAGCGTTAAGCGCGAAACCGAGCTGATGCTCGCCAGCGCTTCACCGCGAAAGCCAAGGCTAATAATCGCTTCCAGGTCATCCAGAGAAGCTATTTTACTGGTGGCGTGACGCGCCAGCGCCAGCGCCAGCTCCTCTTTTTTTATGCCGCAGCCGTTGTCGCGAATGCGGATAAGCTTCGCGCCACCGCGCTCGATATCAATATCGATGCGGGTCGCGCCCGCATCGAGGCTGTTTTCCACCAGCTCCTTCACGACCGACGCAGGGCGTTCCACCACCTCACCGGCGGCGATTTGGTTCGCAAGCTGCGGCGGCAGAACCTGAATCGGCATGAATTCTCCTTAGTTCGTCGCGGTCATCTCACCCGGTAGCGCTGCGCTGGCCGTCTGGGCAGCGCCGCTCTGTGGCGCAGACTGCAGCGGATGGGCATCAAAGTATTTACGCAGACCGTTATAAATCGCTTCGGCAATTTGCTGCTGATAGCTGTCGCTTCCCAGCAGACGCTCTTCACCGTTGTTACTGATAAAGCCCGTCTCTACAAGGATGGACGGGATATCTGGCGAGCGCAGAACGCCGAGGCTGGCATGTTCAGGACGACGCTTATGCAGCACACCAATGCTTTGCAACTGGTTCAATACGTTAGTGGCCACATCATACCCGACGCGCTGAGAATGACCGAACTGTAAATCCAGCACCGCCTGGCTGAGATACGGGTCTGACTGGCTGTTTGCCAGCACATCGCCCGCGCCGCCTAGCAGTTCAGACTGCTTCTCATGCTCTTCCAGCCAGTTGGCCATTTCGCTGTTGGCGCGACGGTTCGAGAGTACCCATACCGAGGCGCCGGTCGCGTTACGGTTTGGCGCAGCATCCGCGTGGATGGAGACCAGGAAGTTCGCATTCTGCTTGCGCGCGACGTCCGAACGCCCCATTACCGAAATGAAGTAATCCCCGTCGCGGGTCAACACGCCTTTGAACGTAGGGTCGTCGTTGAGCAGTGCACGCAATTTGCGGGCAATGGCGATGGTGACATTTTTCTCTTGCGTCCCACCCGGGCCAATCGCCCCCGGGTCCTGTCCACCATGACCTGCATCAATGGCGATAATCACTTTGTCACCGCTGGTCGCAGCACGGCGCGTACTCACCGCCGGACGGGTCACCGTATTGCTGCTGGTTGCCGCAGTGATGCGATCGTTCTGCGATTTAAACGGATTACGCGCAGGTTCAGCAGGACGCGGCGTATACACCGGTTCTTCCACGCGTTTGGCAACGACAGGCGGCGGTGGAGGCGGTGGTGGGACATCGGCATTGATGGTAAAGACCACCGTATAGTTCGCCCCGTTTTGCTGCTTCACCGCCTTCGTTTTGCCCTTTTCGGTCAGATCGACCACCAGGCGTAACGACTGGCCATCCTGCGGCGTACCCGAACGGATACTTTTCACCAGGTTGTTGCCGCTGAACTGCAGCGGGAGTCCCTGGATCACACCTGTCTGCTTGATATCCAGCGCCACGCTGTGGCTGTCTGGCTGTGAAAACGCATACTCAGGATCGCCCATAAAGCTGAACGTGATCCGGGCCTGGCTTTCGCCGTTCGAGACCTGAATATCTGAAAGATTTGCCGCCCCGGCCTGCGCGCACAGCAGCACGGTGGCAGCCAACAACCAACCTTTAACGCGATTTATCATCCCGTCATCCCTACGCTTAACCGGCCAGACGCGCCAGTAAGGAACTGCCTGATGAGGAAACAGCACTGATGCGTGCCTCACGCCCTTGAGCCTGGTAATCTAAGTGAATTTCGACATCCGGGTCAGGCAGCACACCCGCACCTTGTTGCGGCCACTCCACCAGGCAAATGGCGTCGTTGGCAAAATAATCACGGATCCCCATAAATTCCAGCTCCTCAGGATCCGCAAGGCGGTATAAATCGAAGTGGTACACCATGAGATTTTCAAGGGTGTACGGTTCTACCAGCGTGTAGGTTGGGCTTTTCACATTCCCGTTATGCCCTAACGCCTGCAAAAAACCCCGGCTGAAGGTGGTTTTACCCGCCCCTAAATCACCATACAGATAAATGACGGTTGCCCCCTGACAGGCCTGCGCCACGCGCTTGCCGAGATCTAAAGTGGCTTGTTCATCAGGTAAAGGAATCGCTCGATTAGTCATTTTCTACGTCAATCACATCCGGGTTAACTACACGCCGCAGCGTGCAAAAGAGATCGGTGGCCAGCATACCGCGCGTACCGTAACGCGCAGCCAGTTTATCTGCCGCAACGCCGTGGGCCACGCAGCCCGCACAGGCTGCATCATAAAGGGGAAGTTTCTGTCCAAGCAATGCGCCAATAATACCGGAAAGCACATCGCCCATGCCGCCGCTCGCCATGCCCGCATTTCCGGCATCAATAACGCCCTGCGTCTCGTCACTGGCAACAACGGTTCCTGCCCCTTTTAAAACGGCAACACCTCCGTAACGTTTTACCAGACGCTGAGCAGAAAGTAAGCGATCGCTTTCAATTTCTGCCACGCTGCAGTTAAGCAGCCGCGCGGCTTCGCCGGGGTGTGGCGTCAGAATGCGATTGTGACGCTTATCCGGGTTTATTGCCAGAAGGTTAAGCGCGTCGGCATCCCACAGCATCGGTTTGCGAAAATTCTCGACCTTTTGCAGGGCCTGTTTACCCCACACTTGCTGCCCAAGCCCGGGACCGATCACCACCACGTCCGCCCATTCGAGGCTTTCCTCCAGCGTCTGGAGCGTAAGCTCATGGACCATCAGCTCTGGTCGGGCCGTGACGATCGGCGCAATATTCTCAATGCGAGTGAGCACTCGCACTAATCCGGCGCCGCTGCGCAGGGCAGCTTCACCGGTCATGCGAATCGCACCCGCCGTACCGTGGTCACCGCCCACAATCACCAGCCTGCCGTGATCGCCCTTATGTGACGTTGGTCGTCGCGGCGGGAGCCACGCTGCAAGCTGCGACGCATCATAACGCGCGAGGTGCGTTTCCTGCCCGGCCAGCCAGCTCTCCAGCCCCAGCGCACTGTGGTGCAACACGCCAACGACATCCCGCGCTTTGCCGGTCAGTAATCCTGGCTTCAGGGCGATAAAGGTTACCGTATGTGCCGCCTGAATCACCGCCCCCGGCGTCGCGCCGGTTTGTGCAATCAGGCCAGAGGGAATATCCAGGGCGACTACCGGCGCGGAATGTCTGTTAGCGTGTTCAATGAGTGCGGCAACGTTTTCGCGCGGCGCGCTGCGCAGCCCGGTGCCCAGCAGCCCGTCAACAATCAGATCAACATCCTCTGGCCAGACGATATCAGGCGCATGAATCACACCGCCGGCGTTCAGCCATGTCTCCCGCGCCGCGCTGGCCTCTTCCGGCAGCGGTTTATCACTTTCGAGAGCCAGCAAGGTCACGCGGATACCCGCAGCCACCGCGAGACGGGCGACGACGTAGCCGTCACCGCCGTTGTTGCCGTGCCCGCACAGAATCAGCCAGTGGGCGGCCTGCGGCCAGGCGCTACGGGCAACGTCAAACGCTGCCTCACCCGCGCGGAGCATCAGTTCATACAGGGTAATCCCGAGGCTGTCTGCAGCCTCTTTTTCGGCGCGCCGGAGGTCATCCGCATGCCAGATGGAATGTGGTATACTTGCGGGGTTTTTCTTCACCGTATGGTCCGTCATGTCACAGCCCCTCGATCTCAATGAATTAGCGCAAAAAATCAAACAGTGGGGTGCTGAGCTTGGCTTCCAGAAGGTAGGCATTACCGATACCGACCTCTCCGCCAGCGAGCCCAAACTGCAGGCCTGGCTGGACAAACAATACCACGGCGAAATGGAGTGGATGGCACGTCATGGCATGATGCGCGCCCGTCCACACGAGCTTTTGCCGGGCACATTACGCGTCATCAGCGTGCGCATGAACTACCTGCCCGCCAACGCGGCCTTTGCGCGCACGCTCAAAGACCCCTCGCTGGGTTACGTTAGCCGGTACGCCCTCGGTCGTGATTACCATAAGCTTCTGCGTAACCGTTTAAAAAAACTCGGGGAAACTATTCAACAGCACTGTGTTTCGCTGAATTTTAGACCCTTTGTCGATTCCGCGCCTATTCTTGAGCGTCCGATCGCCGAAAAAGCCGGGCTTGGCTGGACAGGTAAGCACTCACTTATTCTTAGCCGCGACGCCGGATCGTTCTTCTTCCTCGGTGAACTGCTGATTGATTTACCGCTGCCGGTAGACGGCCCGGTAGAGGAAGGCTGTGGCCGCTGCGTGGCCTGTATGACCATCTGCCCCACCGGCGCCATCGTCGAGCCTTACACCGTTGATGCGCGCCGCTGTATCTCCTACCTCACGATCGAACTGGAAGGCGCCATTCCGGAGGAGTTCCGACCGCTTATCGGCAACCGCATCTACGGCTGCGACGATTGCCAGCTCATCTGCCCGTGGAACCGCTATTCACAGCTCACCGACGAAGAGGATTTCAGCCCGCGCAAGGCGCTCCATGCCCCGCCGCTCGCTGAACTGTTCGCCTGGACCGAAGCCTGGTTCCTGAAAGTGACGGAGGGTTCGGCCATTCGCCGTATCGGCCATCTGCGCTGGCTGCGAAATGTGGCCGTCGCGCTGGGGAATGCCCCGTGGGATGAAGCGAATATTCGGGCGCTTGAAAGCCGTAGAGGTGAGCACCCACTTCTTGATGAACACATAGAATGGGCGATTGCGCAGCAAGTTGAGAAACGTAATGCCTGTGTGGTCGAGGTGCAGCTACCGAAGAAACAGCGTCTGGTGAGGGTGATTGAAAAAGGGCTTCCGCGGGATGCCTGAACTATTCACAGCCTGTGAATAAAATTACAAACTCAAGCGCCATCTGGGCTGGAGAAGAGTTCAAGTGATCTCAATAACATTTTGAAATCAAATTTTATGATGTAAATACAATATGTTATGAAAATATTATTCACCCTGCTAAGTTTTAACCCTGTTTCGGTTAAGCGCAGTTTCTGTGGATAACTCTGTTCACAAGAGTATTTCAGAGAAAACAGAAAACGTCCCCAGCGATTCTTTTCGCTGTGGATATTTTAGAGATGAATAAGAATTTGGAGCGGGAAACGAGACTCGAACTCGCGACCCCGACCTTGGCAAGGTCGTGCTCTACCAACTGAGCTATTCCCGCTTGGGTGGTCCGTGCTGTGGAAGCACTTTCAAATTTTGGAGCGGGAAACGAGACTCGAACTCGCGACCCCGACCTTGGCAAGGTCGTGCTCTACCAACTGAGCTATTCCCGCTTGGGCAGTCTGTGCTGTGAAAGCACTTTCAAATTTTGGAGCGGGAAACGAGACTCGAACTCGCGACCCCGACCTTGGCAAGGTCGTGCTCTACCAACTGAGCTATTCCCGCAAATCTGCACTGCTTTTGTTGCTGTCGTAACGTGTAATTCTCTGTCGTTACGGGAGGCGCATTATACGAGAAATCCTTTTAGCTGCAACCCCCCTTAAAGCGATTTTTTCGAAATTCAGTTCAAATGCTTATTTAATCGGCAAGCTGCACAATTTAACGACAAAAACCCGGCCACGCAAGGCGCCGGATCTCAAAATCACAGCTTAATAAAGTTTTCGCGGTAGTAAGAAAGCTCCGCCACGGACTCTCGGATATCGTCCATCGCCTGATGCGTCCCCTGCTTTTTAAAGCCGTCGAGAATTTCAGGCTTCCAGCGACGCGCCAGCTCTTTCAGCGTGCTGACATCCAGATAGCGGTAGTGGAAGTAAGACTCCAGCTCCGGCATGTACTTAAACAGGAAACGACGATCCTGGCCGATGCTATTCCCACAGATAGGTGATTTGCCCGCCGGAACCCACTGTTTCAGGAACTCAAGCGTCGCCAGCTCCGCCTCACGGTCACCCATCGTGCTCGCCTTCACGCGTTCCACCAGGCCACTGCCGGTGTGGGTACGCACGTTCCACTCGTCCATCAACGCCAGCTGGTCATCAGACTGATGCACCGCAATCGTAGGCCCTTCCGCCAGGACATTCAGGTTGGCGTCCGTCACCAGGGTCGCAATTTCAATGATGCGATCGCGCTCGGGATCCAGCCCGGTCATTTCGAGATCGATCCAAATCAGGTTGTTTTCATCCGCGCTCATGTTATTTTCCACCCTTCTCGCATAACCGGCAGTAGCAGGTTAACTAGTATTAATTAGAGTGTATCATAGAGGTTTTGCCCCCTACGGGCGACCAGGAGCCAGTGCGATTGAGTAAAAATAAACTCTCCAAAGGGCAGCAGCGCCGCGTGAACGCCAATCACCAGCGCCGTCTTAAAACCACTGCGGAGAAGGTCGATTACGACGACAACCTGTTTGGCGACCCAACGGAAGGCGTAGTCATCAGCCGTTTCGGTATGCACGCTGACGTGGAATCCGCCGATGGTGCGATTCACCGCTGCAACATCCGCCGGACCATTCGTTCTCTGGTGACCGGCGACCGCGTCGTCTGGCGACCGGGTAAAGAGGCGGCGGAAGGCGTAACGGTAAAAGGTATTGTTGAAGCGGTCCATGAGCGCACGTCCGTGTTAACCCGTCCCGATTTCTACGACGGGGTCAAACCGATTGCCGCCAACATTAACCAGATTGTTATCGTATCGGCGATTTTGCCCGAACTGTCGCTCAATATTATCGACCGATACCTCGTCGCCTGCGAAACGCTGCAGGTTGAACCGATCATCGTGCTGAACAAAATCGATCTGCTGGACGACGACGGAATGGCCTTCGTCAATGAGCAGATGGATATCTATCGCAAAATTGGCTATCGCGTCCTGATGGTCTCCAGCTACACCAAAGATGGCCTGAAACCGCTTGAAGAGGCACTGACCGACCGCATCAGCATCTTTGCGGGCCAGTCCGGCGTGGGTAAATCGAGCCTGCTGAACAACCTGCTTGGCCTTCAGCAAGAGATCCTCACCAACGATGTGTCTGACGTCTCGGGCCTGGGCCAGCACACCACCACCGCGTCACGCCTGTATCACTTCCCACATGGCGGCGACGTGATCGACTCCCCGGGCGTGCGAGAGTTCGGTTTATGGCACCTTGAGCCGGAACAAATCTTTAACGGATTTGTCGAATTCCATGATTATTTAGGCGCTTGCAAGTACCGCGACTGTAAACACGATAACGATCCAGGCTGCGCTATCCGTGAAGCGGTTGAGAAAGGCGAAATCGCGGAGACCCGCTTCGAGAATTATCACCGCATTCTTGAGAGCATGGATCAGGTAAAAACGCGTAAAAACTTTTCTGATTCTGATAACTGACAACTAAGCTAAGCATCGCTAAAATCGTCCCCTTTTTTCAGGTTCCGGTGGCTTACCGCCGGATCAGGAACGACAAAACAATGGCCTGGAGGCTACCTTGTTAAACGCATTTAAACTTTCGCTTCAATACATTCTGCCAAAACTGTGGCTCACTCGCCTGGCGGGCTGGGGCGCGAGCAAACGCGCAGGCTGGCTGACCAAACTGGTCATCGACCTTTTCGTAAAATATTACAAGGTCGACATGAAAGAGGCGCAGAAGCCGGATACCGCCAGCTACCGCACCTTCAACGAATTCTTCGTGCGCCCGCTGCGTGACGACGTGCGCCCGGTGAACACCGACCCTAACGTCCTGGTGATGCCGGCAGACGGCGTGATCAGCCAGTTGGGTAACATCGAAGACGACAAAATTCTGCAGGCGAAGGGCCATAACTACAGCCTGGAAGCGCTGCTGGCGGGTAACTACCTGATGGCGGATCTGTTCCGCAACGGTACCTTTGCCACCACCTATCTGTCACCGCGCGACTACCACCGCGTGCACATGCCGTGTAACGGCATCCTGCGTGAAATGATTTACGTCCCGGGCGATCTGTTCTCCGTGAACCACCTGACCGCGCAGAACGTGCCAAACCTGTTTGCCCGTAACGAGCGCGTCATCTGCCTGTTCGATACTGAATTTGGCCCTATGGCCCAGATTCTGGTCGGTGCGACCATCGTCGGCAGCATCGAAACCGTCTGGGCAGGCACCATCACCCCGCCGCGCGAAGGCGTGATCAAACGCTGGACCTGGCCTGCCGGTGAAGCGGAAGGTTCCGTGGCCCTGCTCAAAGGTCAGGAGATGGGCCGCTTTAAGCTGGGCTCCACCGTGATCAACCTGTTTGCGCCGGGCAAAGTGAAGCTGGCTGAACAGCTTGAAAGCCTGTCGGTGACAAAGCTGGGCCAGCCGCTGGCGGTCTCTACCGAAACCTTCGTGACGCCAGATGCAGAGCCTGCTCCGCTGTCACAGGAAGAGATCCAGGCCGAGCACGACGCCAGCCCGCTGGTTGACGACAAAAAAGACGAAGGCTAACAACAGAAGGATCGCTGACGTGCGCCCGATTATCGTTCTACTGATGGCCTGGTGCCTCAGCATGGGGGCGTACGCAGCGACAGCCCCCGACGCCAAACAGATAACCCAGGAACTGGAGCAGGCAAAAGCGGCCAAACCCGCTCAGCCAGAGACCGTCGAGTCGCTCCAGTCCGCACTGAACGCGCTTGAGGAGCGGAAAGGCTCGCTTGAGCGCGCTCAGCAGTATCAGCAGGTTATCGACAACTTCCCCAAACTCTCGCAGACGCTGCGCGCGCAGCTCAATAACTTGCGCGACGAACCGCGCGATGTGCCGGCAGGGATGACCTCCGACGCGTTGAACCAGGAGATCCTGCAGGTCAGCAGCCAGCTTCTGGAAAAGAGCCGCCTTGCTCAGCAGGAGCAGGAGCGAGCGCGCGAAATTGCCGACTCCCTCAGCCAGCTTCCGCAGCAGCAAACCGACGCCCGCCGCCAGCTTAATGAAGTTGAGCGCCGCGTGGGAACACAAAACGGCAACACGCCACAGGCGCAGGCCCAAAATCTGGGCCTGCAGGCAGAATCAGCTCGCCTGAAGGCCCTTGTCGATGAGCTCGAGCTGGCGCAGCTTTCCGCCAATAACCGCCAGGAGCTGTCGCGGATGCGCTCAGAACTCGCTCAGAAGCAGAGCGAGCAGCTGGACGCCTATCTTCAGGCCTTGCGCAACCAGCTCAATAGCCAGCGCCAGCGTGAAGCGGAGCGCGCGCTGGAAAGTACCGAGCTGCTGGCAGAAAATAGCGATAACCTGCCTGCCGGCATCGTCGAGCAGTTTAAGGTCAACCGTGAGCTTTCGGCCGCGCTGAATCAACAGGCGCAGCGTATGGATCTGGTGGCCTCGCAGCAGCGTCAGGCCACTAATCAAACCCTTCAGGTTCGCCAGGCGCTCAACACCCTGCGCGAACAGTCCCAGTGGCTCGGATCGTCAAACCTGCTGGGCGAAGCGCTACGCGCCCAGGTCGCGCGCCTGCCGGAGATGCCGAAGCCGCAGCAGCTGGATACCGAAATGGCCCAGCTACGTGTTCAGCGACTGCATTTTGAAGATCTTCTCAATAAGCAGCCGCAAATCCGCCAGATCCGTCAGGCTGACGGACAGCCTCTGACCGGCGAGCAAAGCCGCATTCTGGAAGCCCAGCTGCGTACCCAGCGTGAACTGCTGAACTCTCTGCTCCAGGGCGGGGATACGCTGATTCTTGAGCTGACCAAGCTAAAAGTGTCCAACAGCCAGCTGGAAGATGCGCTGAAAGAGGTGAACGAGGCGACGCACCGTTACCTCTTCTGGACGTCCGACGTGCGTCCGATGACCTTCTCGTGGCCAATTGAGATTGTCCAGGATCTGCGTCGTCTGATTTCGCTCGATACCTTCAGCCAGCTGGGACAGGCCAGCGTGATGATGCTCACCAGCAAAGAAACCATTTTCCCGCTGCTGGGGGCGTTAATTCTGGTGGGCTTCAGCATTTACTCGCGCAGACATTTCACCCGCTTCCTCGAGCGTTCCAGCTCCCGAGTGGGGAAGGTTACCCAGGATCACTTCTGGCTGACGTTGCGCACCGTATTCTGGTCGATTCTCGTCGCCTCCCCGCTGCCGGTGCTGTGGATGACGCTGGGCTATGGCCTGCGGGAAGCCTGGCCCTATCCGCTCGCGGTAGCGATTGGCGATGGCGTCACCGCCACGGTGCCGCTGCTGTGGGTGGTGATGATTTGCGCCACCTTTGCGCGACCCAATGGCCTGTTCATCGCCCACTTTGGCTGGCCGCGTAATCGCGTGGCGCGCGCCATGCGTTACTATCTGATGAGCATCGGGCTGATTGTGCCGCTGATTATGGCGCTGATCATGTTCGATAATCTCAACGACCGGGAGTTTTCAGGCTCGCTGGGCCGCCTCTGCTTTATGCTGATATGCGGAGCGCTGGCCATCGTCACGCTCAGCCTGAAACGCGCGGGTATTCCGCTCTATCTGGACAAAACCGGCAGCGGCGACAATATGTTCAACCGGCTGCTCTGGAACCTGCTGCTCAGCGCACCGTTGATTGCGATGCTGGCAGCCGCGGTGGGTTACCTGGCGACGTCGCAGGCGCTGTTGGCACGTCTCGAAACCTCGGTGGCCATCTGGTTCCTGCTGCTGGTGGTGTATCACGTTATCCGCCGCTGGATGCTGATCCAGCGCCGCCGTCTGGCGTTTGACCGTGCCAAGCATCGCCGGGCGGAGATCCTCGCCCAGCGCGCGCGGGGTGAGGAGGAGCCAAACCACGTTAACAGTACGGAAGGTACGACGGAGGCGGATGAGGTCGAACTGGATCTGGATGCCATCAGTACCCAGTCCCTGCGTCTGGTTCGCTCCATCCTGATGCTGATTGCCCTCCTGTCGGTCATCTTCCTGTGGTCGGAGATCCACTCGGCATTTGGCTTCCTGGAGAACATCTCGCTGTGGGACGTGACGTCCACGGTGCAGGGTGTTGAAAGCCTGGAGCCGATCACCTTAGGGGCGGTGCTGATTGCCATTCTGGTGCTGATCATCACCACCCAACTGGTGCGTAACTTCCCGGCGCTGCTGGAGCTGGCGCTGCTGCAGCATCTGGATTTAACGCCGGGTACGGGCTATGCAATCACGACCATTACCAAGTATCTGATCATGCTGTTTGGCGGTCTGGTTGGCTTCTCGATGATCGGCATTGAGTGGTCGAAGCTCCAGTGGCTCGTCGCAGCGCTCGGCGTTGGGTTAGGTTTTGGTTTACAGGAGATCTTCGCCAACTTCATCTCGGGCCTGATCATTCTGTTCGAAAAACCGATCCGTATTGGCGATACCGTCACGATCCGCGATCTGACCGGCAGCATCACGAAGATCAACACCCGTGCGACGACGATCAGCGACTGGGATCGGAAAGAGATCATCGTGCCAAACAAGGCGTTTATTACCGAGCAGTTCATCAACTGGTCGCTCTCAGACTCCGTTACCCGTGTGGTGCTGACGGTACCGGCACCGTCGGACGCGAACAGCGAAGAGGTCACCCAGATCCTCTACACTGCCGCGGAGCGCTGCTCGCTGGTCATCGACAACCCGGCACCGGAAGTTTTCCTTGTGGATTTACAGCAGGGGATTCAGATTTTCGAGCTGCGTATCTACGCCGCCGAAATGGGCCACCGTATGCCGCTGCGCCATGAGATCCACCAGCTGATTCTGACGGGCTTCCGCGAGCACGGTATTGATATGCCGTTCCCACCGTTCCAGATGCGTCTGGAAAGCCTGGACGGGCGTAAAACGGGAAGAACGCTGACGTCAACGGCGCGTACGCGCCCGGCGGGCAGCTTATAACGCGTCTCCCCTCCCTTTCGGGAGGGGAATATTCCCGCTACGCCACTTCTGCGATGTACGCCGTCACGCGTCGACGGTAATTCTCATAAATCCCCATCGCTAACAGCGAGAAGAAGATTGGGCCGCCCACCATCCACAGCGCGCTGCTCCAGTCGTTCGCCTCAATCACCGGCTGAATGATGGTGAAAATATTGGCAAACGCCACCACCAGCAGCACCACCGTGGTGGCCAACAGCGTTGCCGCGCGGGTTTTGAAGATCACAAACGGACGCTCAAGCTCCTGCTTTGCCTTAAAGAACGGGAACGCCAGGGTCAGGAACAGGTACGGCAGGGTCATCGACACGTTCGCCATCAGGGTCAGCTTGTTATAGAACGCCGATGCGGTATCACCGCCAAATGAGACCAGCAGAATAAACACGCACACCAGCAGACACTGCATCCACATGGCGTTGGCAGGCATGCCTGCGGTATTGAGCTGGGTCATGCGTCCCGGCCACAGCGCTTTTGGCGTACCCTGGATGATCGCTTTCAGCGGCGAGTAGATCAGCGTGAAGAATGCGCCGGTATAGGCAAGGAACATCGACAGGCCGGTAATGCGCGCAAACCAGATCCCCATGGTGGCCGATGCTTCCGGCGTCAGGTGCATGGCGTTACCCAGCGTCATCCCCAGGCTTTTCATCAGCACGTAGGTAATGTTCCCGAGGTTGGTGGTGTTGTTACTCAATACCTGCTGCCAGTTGGTGCTGACGCCCCAGAGGAAAATCGCCAGTGAATAGCCGATGGAAATCACGATAGCGGCAAAAATAATCCCTTTGGCAAAGTTCTTTTCCGGGTTCTCGGTCTTGTCGACCAGCCCGCCCACCGCTTCAATACCGCCGTAGGCGAAGATGGCAAACACCACGAAGGAGAGCATGGCCAGCCCGGACTGGTAACCTGGATTAGGCGAGGAAACGAAGTTCACCTCCTGCGCAAAATGACCACCGTTCAGGCACAGAATGGCAATACTCACCAACAGCAGCACCAGGTTCAGGCACATCACGGAAATACCGCCAACGGCAGTGATACGGGCAATTTTGTTGATGCCTTTTGACGCCACCAGCGTGACCACCACCATCCAGCATACCGCCAGGATACCGACGACCTGCGTGGAGCTCAGCCCGGCTAACGACCAGACCTGCGTTTTATCGGCACCGAAAAGAAACGTGGAGAATGGCACCCAGACTTTGGCCGCCGTGCTGACCATCCAGACGACATAAGAGGAGAACCACATAAACGTGCCGATAAAGGCATAACGCGGGCCGACGCTGTTGTTCATCCATGAGTAGATCCCGCCCTCTTCTTTCCGGTAAGCCGAGCCCATCTCCGCCATCATCAGCGCAAACGGGATAAAGAAGAACAGAGCCGAAACGATATAAAACGGCGTCGCGCTGTAACCCATCAGATAGAACGCTGACGGGCTGTTGGCAAAGCCAAAGACTGAGGTAAATATCATCAGGATGAGCCCGGTAAGGGTCATCTTTTTGAGTGACTGGGACATAGAACCATCCGAAAAGGAATTAAACTGCGCGGATGGTAGCAGATGACCAGACTAATATTGTGGCTATAAGGGGCAAATTAAGAAAAAGACCCGTATATTGATAATATGACAGTTTTTAATGTGGCAGGGCCAAATGACCGAGTAGGCCGGGTAAGCGACAGCGCCACCCGGCAATTCTTTAAGCGCGATCGACCGTAAAGGCAATCACATCGCCAAGCTGCTCTGCGCCCAGGGCCAGCATGACCAGACGGTCTACGCCCAGCGCCACGCCGGAGCAATCCGGCAGACCTGCTTTTAATGCTTCAAGCAGATTAACATCAATAGGCTGCTGCGGCAGGCCGCGCGCGGCGCGCTTGCGGTTATCCTGCTCGAAACGCTGCGCCTGCTCGCGGGCGTCCGTCAGTTCGTGGAAGCCGTTCGCCAGCTCAATACCTTTGTAATAGACCTCAAAACGCTCTGCCACACGGTGGTCTTCGGTACTGATCTGCGCCAGTGACGCCTGGCTTGCCGGGAAGTGATAGACAAACGTCGGACGGTCTTTGCCAATCTGCGGTTCCACGCCGAAGGTGAACAGCAGCTGCAGCAGCGTGTCGCGGTCCTCTTCGGCATCTGCCACGTTGCTCAGATCCAGTTTTGCCGCCACTTCGCGCAGCAGGGTTTTGTCCGCCGACAGCGGATCGATTTCCAGATGGCGCTGGAAGGCCTGCTGATAAGAGAGCGTTTCCGCTTCTGAGCAATCCAGAACCTGCTGAAGCAGATCGTCCACCTCATTCATCAGGCGGTACATATCATAATGCGGGCGGTACCACTCCAGCATGGTGAATTCCGGGTTGTGGTGACGACCCATCTCTTCGTTGCGGAAGCTACGGCACAGCTGATAGACCGGACCACATCCCGCCGCCAGCAGGCGTTTCATGTGGTATTCCGGGCTGGTCATCAGATACAAATTCATGCCCTGAGAGTGGCCGGGGCCAACAAAACGGGTTTCAAACGGGACCAGATGAATATCCGTTACCGTTGCCTGACTCATGCACGGGGTTTCCACCTCCAGGACGCCGCGGTCGGCAAAGAAACGGCGGATCTCCGTCATAATTGCAGCGCGTTTTAACAGATTAGGGATGGATGCGCTCGGCTCCCAGGTGGCCGTTTCGCTCATGAGTTGTTCTCCGATTTCAGACAAGGGCACGAAGTCTACTCGTTAGCAGGGACAGAGACAAATTTTGCGCAGTAAAAAAGCGCATTTCATTTAGGTGAACAATTGCGTGATGCAATTCATCAATCTCAATGATAAATCGCCGGACAGAACAGCAAAAAAATCGAACACGTCAAATTTCCCTGACATCTACACGGTTATACTGTTTTACCCATAAAGGAGCAGTGGAAACGCTTTCGCAATCGTCCTTTTGGACGGGTGAACTACCTTTAGTTTGTCGCGTTGCGAAATAACAAAAATCTGGAGGAATGTCGTGCAAACTTTTCAGGCCGATCTTGCCGTAATAGGCGCTGGCGGGGCTGGATTACGTGCTGCGATTGCTGCAGCGCAAGCTAATCCCAACGCTAAAATCGCATTGATTTCAAAAGTCTATCCAATGCGCAGCCACACGGTGGCCGCAGAAGGAGGATCCGCCGCCGTTGCGCAGGATCATGACAGCTTTGAATACCATTTCCACGACACGGTTGCAGGGGGCGACTGGCTTTGCGAACAGGATGTCGTTGACTACTTTGTGCACCATTGTCCAACGGAGATGACCCAGCTTGAACAGTGGGGATGTCCGTGGAGTCGTCGCCCGGACGGCAGCGTCAACGTTCGTCGCTTCGGCGGCATGAAGATCGAACGTACCTGGTTCGCCGCCGATAAGACCGGCTTCCACATGCTGCACACCCTGTTCCAGACCTCCCTTCAGTTCCCACAAATCCAGCGCTTTGATGAGCATTTCGTCCTCGACATTCTGGTGGATGATGGACACGCGCGCGGCCTGGTGGCGATGAACATGATGGAAGGCACGCTCGTCCAGATCCGCGCCAATGCGGTGGTGATGGCGACGGGCGGTGCAGGCCGCGTTTATCGTTATAACACCAACGGCGGTATCGTTACCGGCGACGGTATGGGTATGGCGCTCAGCCACGGCGTGCCGCTGCGCGATATGGAGTTCGTGCAGTATCACCCAACCGGTCTGCCGGGCTCCGGCATTCTGATGACGGAAGGCTGCCGCGGTGAAGGCGGTATCCTGGTCAACAAAAACGGCTACCGCTACCTGCAGGATTACGGCATGGGCCCGGAAACCCCGCTCGGCGAGCCAAAGAACAAGTACATGGAACTCGGCCCGCGCGACAAAGTCTCTCAGGCTTTCTGGCACGAGTGGCGCAAAGGCAACACCATCTCCACACCGCGTGGCGACGTGGTTCACCTCGACCTGCGTCACCTGGGCGAGAAAAAGCTGCTGGAACGTCTGCCGTTCATCTGCGAGCTGGCGAAAGCCTACGTCGGCGTCGATCCGGTGAAAGAGCCGATTCCGGTCCGCCCAACGGCGCACTACACCATGGGCGGGATCGAAACCGACCAGCAGTGCGAAACCCGTATTAAGGGTCTGTTCGCCGTCGGTGAATGTTCCTCCGTGGGCCTGCACGGTGCCAACCGCCTCGGCTCAAACTCGCTGGCCGAGCTGGTGGTCTTTGGCCGCATGGCGGGCGAGCGCGCGATGGAACGAGCGGCAACCGCAGGCGAGGCTAACGGTGCCGCGCTGGATGCGCAGGTCGCAGACGTTGAAAAACGCCTGAAAGACCTGGTGAACCAGGAAGGTAACGAGAACTGGTCTAAGATCCGCGACGAGATGGGCCTGTCGATGGAAGAAGGTTGCGGTATCTACCGTACCCCTGAGCTGATGCAAAAAACCGTCGATAAGCTGGCGGAACTGCAGGAGCGCTTCAAGCGCGTGCGCATCACCGACACCTCCAGCGTCTTCAACACCGACCTGCTCTATACCATCGAGCTGGGCCACGGCCTGAACGTGGCGGAATGTATGGCGCACTCTGCGCTGGCGCGTAAAGAGTCGCGTGGGGCGCACCAGCGTCTTGATGAAGGCTGTACCGAACGTGACGACGTCAACTTCCTGAAACACACTCTCGCCTGGCGCGATGCGGATGGCACCACACGTCTGGACTACAGCGACGTGAAAATCACCACGCTGCCGCCGGCTAAACGCGTGTACGGTGCAGAAGCAGAAGCCGCCGAGAAGAAGGAGAAGGCGAATGGCTGAGATGCAAAAACTGAAAGTTGAAGTGGTGCGCTACAACCCGGAAGTGGATGCCGCACCGCACAGCGCTTTCTATGAAGTTCCTTACGACGAGCAAACCTCCCTGCTGGACGCGCTCGGGTATATCAAAGACAACCTGGCGCCAGATCTGAGCTACCGCTGGTCCTGCCGCATGGCGATCTGCGGCTCCTGCGGCATGATGGTCAACAAGGTGCCGAAGCTGGCCTGTAAGACCTTCCTGCGTGACTACACCAAAGGCATCAAGGTCGAAGCCCTGGGCAACTTCCCTATCGAGCGCGATCTGGTGGTCGATATGACCCACTTTATCGAAAGCCTGGAAGCCATTAAGCCTTACATTATTGGCAACCCGCGCACGCCGGATCAGGGGCCAAACAACCAGACTCCAGCTCAGATGGCGAAATACCATCAGTTCTCAGGCTGCATCAACTGCGGTCTTTGCTACGCCGCCTGTCCGCAGTTTGGCCTGAACCCCGAGTTCATCGGCCCGGCCGCCATTACCCTGGCGCACCGCTATAACGAAGACAGCCGCGACCACGGTAAAAAAGAACGTATGGCGCAGCTTAACAGCCAGAACGGCGTCTGGACCTGTACCTTTGTGGGTTATTGCTCCGAAGTCTGTCCGAAGCACGTCGACCCGGCCGCCGCCATTCAGCAGGGTAAAGTGGAAAGCTCGAAAGACTTTCTTATCGCTACCCTGAAACCACGCTAAGGAGTGCATGATGACGACTAAACGCAAAGCCTATGTGCGGCCTGTGCCGTCCACCTGGTGGAAAAACCTGCCGTTTTATCGCTTCTACATGCTGCGTGAAGGCACAGCGGTACCGGCGGTCTGGTTCAGCCTTGAGCTGATGTACGGCGTTTTTGCCCTCAAGCATGGCCCGGAAACCTGGGCCAGCTTTGTCGGTTTCCTGCAAAACCCGATCATTGTCATTCTGAACCTGATCGTGCTTGCAGCCGCGCTGCTGCATACCAAAACCTGGTTTGAACTGGCGCCAAAAGCGGCGAACATCATCGTAAAAGGCGAGAAAATGGGGCCAGAACCGGTGATTAAGGGGCTCTGGGCGGTGACGATTCTGGTCACTGTGGTCATTCTGTTTGTCGCACTGTTCTGGTAAGGAGACTACTGTGATCAATCCAAATCCAAAACGTTCTGACGAGCCGGTCTTCTGGGGCCTCTTTGGCGCAGGCGGCATGTGGAGTGCCATCATTGCCCCCGTCATCATTTTGCTGGTGGGCATTATGCTGCCGCTGGGGCTGTTCCCGGGCGATGCGCTGAGCTACGAACGCGTACTGGCATTCGCGAGCAGCTTTATTGGTCGCGTGTTCATCTTCCTGATGATCGTCCTGCCGCTGTGGTGTGGCCTGCACCGTATTCACCATGCGATGCATGACCTGAAAATCCATGTACCGAGCGGGAAATGGGTATTCTACGGTCTGGCGACCATCCTGACCGTGGTCACGCTGATTGCCGTGATCACTATCTGACGCCTCTGGCCCGCCATCCGGCGGGCCTTTTATTTCTGCATCTTCCCCACCAGCCATTGAGCAAACTCGCGCATTGCGGGCGTTTCTGCGCGTGACTGCAGCCTCGTGAGCCAGTAGCTGCCAAGGTCAATCTGCGTCGCAAAGGGTTGTACAATGCGCTCACTGTTCAGCAGATGGGTGAACATATCGACAGGGGCAATCGCGATGCCCGTACCTGCCTGCGCGGCTTCCAGCATGGTCACGGACGAATCAAATACCATTACCCGGTGCGTCGGTGAAGGCGGGTTTTCTCCCGCGGCCTGCATCCAGGCGGTCCACTCGTCGCGCCGGTAAGAACGCAGGAGGGTAAACTTCAGGATATCGGCAGGGGTGTGCAACGCGGCTGCAATGTCAGGCGTGCAAAGCGGCGCAAGCGGTGCAGGGCAAAGAAACGTCGCTTCCGTGCCGTGCCACGCCCCACCGCCATAACGAATGGCGTAATCAAGCCCCTCGGCTGCCGGATCGACGCGATTGTTGTGCGTCGACAGCTGAAGATCGATATGCGGATAGCAGCGACGAAAGTCCGCGAGCTGCGAGAATAACACCCCGGTAGCAAAGGTACCCACCACGCCAATTTTCAGCTTCTCCTGGGCGCGCTGGCTGGCAAAGCGATCCAGCATTCCGGCAATTCGGTCGAACGAGTCATTCAGCACCGGCAGCAAATTCTCGCCTTCCGTGGTCAACATCAGCCCACGCGAAACGCGGACGAACAACTGGCAGTTAAGATGCTGCTCCAGCGCCTTTACGTGCTGGCTAATCGCGGAATGGGTGACATTCAGCTCAATAGCGGCATGCGTAAAACTGAGGTGCCTTGCGGCAGCTTCGAAGGCGCGAAGCGAATTAAGCGGAAGATAGCTGCGGGTCATGGTCCCATCCGTTAGAAAAATTAACAGCTAATGCTAAATTTAACCGTTTGTCAGCCACAGTCAAATCCAACAGACTACAGCGGTCTGACGGGCCCGGACACTCCCTTGAACTGCTATTACGGAAGATAACCGATGATGACAAAATCCCTAAGCTGTGCCCTGCTGCTCAGCGTCGCCAGCTCTGCATTCGCCGCACCGATGTCCGAAAAACAGCTGGCTGAGGTGGTGGAACGTACCGTTATGCCGCTGATGAACGCGCAGGCCATTCCGGGTATGGCGGTGGCGGTAATTTATCAGGGTCAGCCACACTACTTTACCTTCGGTAAAGCCGATGTTGCGGCGAACAAACCCGTCACCCCGCAAACCCTGTTTGAGTTGGGCTCTATAAGTAAAACCTTCACCGGCGTACTGGGCGGCGATGCCATTGCCCGGGGTGAAATAGCGCTGGGCGATCCGGTAGCAAAATACTGGCCTGAGCTCACGGGCAAGCAGTGGCAGGGCATTCGCATGCTGGATCTGGCAACCTATACCGCAGGCGGTCTGCCGTTACAGGTGCCGGATGAGGTCACGGATACCGCCTCTCTGCTGCGCTTTTATCAAAACTGGCAGCCGCAGTGGAAGCCGGGCACCACGCGTCTTTACGCTAACGCCAGCATCGGTCTTTTTGGTGCGTTGGCGGTTAAACCTTCCGGCATGAGCTATGAGCAGGCCATGACGACGCGGGTCTTTAAACCCCTCAAGCTGGACCATACCTGGATTAACGTCCCGAAAGCGGAAGAGGCGCATTACGCCTGGGGATACCGTGAGGGTAAAGCGGTCCACGTTTCGCCAGGGATGCTGGACGCGGAAGCCTATGGCGTAAAAACTAACGTGAAGGATATGGCGAGCTGGGTGATAGCCAACATGAAGCCGGATTCTCTTCAGGCTCCCTCACTCAAGCAAGGCATTGCTCTGGCGCAGTCTCGCTACTGGCGCGTGGGGGCTATGTATCAGGGGTTAGGCTGGGAGATGCTCAACTGGCCGGTCGATGCCAAAACCGTCGTCGGAGGCAGTGATAACAAGGTGGCGCTGGCACCATTGCCCGTGGCAGAAGTGAATCCACCCGCGCCGCCGGTCAAGGCCTCCTGGGTCCACAAAACAGGCTCGACGGGCGGGTTTGGCAGCTACGTGGCATTTATTCCTGAAAAGCAGCTCGGCATTGTGATGCTGGCGAATAAAAGCTATCCGAACCCGGCACGCGTTGAGGCGGCATACCGTATCCTCGACGCGCTGCAGTAAAACATTGCCGGGTGGCGGCTTCGCCTTACCCGGCCTACAAAACCACGGTGTGCGGCGAAATTCGCCGCACAATCTTCCGCATTTTTCCTGCTGTCATCTACACTTAACAAAAAACAGTAAGGAAACTCCTATGCGCATTCTGCCTGTTATCGCCGCGGTGACAGCCGCGTTTTTAGTGGTTGCCTGCAGTTCCCCTACCCCGCCTCCTGGCGTCACCGTCGTCACGCCTTTTGATGCACAACGCTTCCTTGGAACATGGTATGAAATCGCGCGCCTCGACCATCGGTTTGAGCAGGGTTTAGAGAAGGTCACGGCGAATTATAGTCCGATGGATGATGGCGGTATTCAGGTGATCAACCGGGGCTATAATCCCGATCGGGAGATGTGGCAGCAGTCGGTGGGAAAAGCGTACTTCACTGGAGACCCGCGACGGGCCGCGCTTAAGGTCTCTTTCTTTGGTCCGTTTTATGGCGGTTATAACGTGATAGCGCTCGACAAAGCGTATCGCCATGCGCTGGTCTGTGGGCCGGATCGCGACTACCTGTGGATACTCTCCCGCACGCCAACTATTTCACCAGAAATGAAGCAGCAGATGCTGGACGTCGCGACCCGGCAAGGGTTTGATGTATCAAAACTTATCTGGGTAAATCAGCCCCATTAGTGGGTGCTGAGCTTAAGCCCAACGATCCCGGCCACAATCAGAGCGAGGCTGGCGATACGCGCCAGACTCGCTGACTCGCCGAGCAGCAGAATGCCGGTGATGGCGGCCCCCACCGCGCCAATACCCGTCCAGACGGCATAAGCCGTTCCCACAGGCAAAGAGCGCATCGCCCAGGATAGCAGAACAATACTGACTATCATGGCGGTAACGGTAATGACGCTGGGCGTCAGGCGGGTAAATCCGTGGGTGTACTTGAGACCAATCGCCCATACCACTTCGAGCAGGCCAGCAATAAAAAGAATGATCCAGGACATGTCAGGCTCCTTAACTTAATGCAAGTTGGGGCCGTCCCCGGTGAAAGAAACGCTTACGGGTCGTCCCGTAAGGCAGAGATTACGCCACCTATTGTGGTTAGCGTGCTATTTTTTTTCAATCCTTTTTTGCTGAACACGTTAAGGCAAGAAATAGCCGCAGTATGGCGCGGAGTTCCGGCTTTTAGCACTCATCCGACTTCTCTATGATGATGTGCTTTCTGATGGCAGGAAGCCAAACCACTAGCCGACTGCGAATAAAATATGTTCAAAATTCTTTTGATTGACCGTTGTCACTTCACCCGCGCGGGGTTTGAAGCATGGCTCAATCATTCCGGTTTGTTCCCGGGACACTACGTTGTGACCGGGCTGAATAATCTGTTTCTTGCCAGAGAACACATTCTGCAATGGAAACCGACGCTGGTTATCGCTGACCTGTACGGCTTCAGGCAGGATATTCACCATTTTCAGCAGCTCTCTTCCCTGCTTAACGCCAGTGAAAGATTACCGTTTATTTTGCTGCAGTCGGGAGAGGACAGCGGGATGACCGACTGGCTTGGGAAGTTTCCGGTCTGGTCGTCGCTGTTAAAAAACGCCAGTCTCGAAGAGGTGGCAACGGTTATCAACGACGCGTTAATTTCGCGCGCCAGCGCTGACAGACCAACGGCGGCGGCTCCCTTGCTGACCCGACAGGAAGAGAAGGTGCTGACGTTATGGATGGACGGCGCGAGCAATCAAAAAATTGCCGCTCACCTGAGCATCAACGGAAAAACGGTTTATACCTATAAACGCAATATCCGCATGAAATTACATATGGATACGCGTTTTTCTCCGTTCTTATCCCTGCAGGAATCAGAAAGCTGACGGTACGAAACCCGGCTGGTCCCGTACCGTTTATTCATTACTGCTGAGCTTTTGTTGCCGCACCAGAGATCGCGCTACCACCTTCAGAAATATCCTGACCGACGCCACGCGTGGTATTACAGGCCGTTAACACTGAAGAAAGTACCAGGACTGAAAAGATCGCTGCAATTGTCTTCTTAACCATAATATCTTCCTTTTATAGCCAAAGTTGTTTTGTGTATAGCAACTTAAGAATAGACAAAATCCCGCCGGTTGACGGAAGAGGAAGCATTTTTAGGAAAATTAGACGAAATTAGCTGGCGGCGTGAGAAATGATATGACCCAGATCCTGGATATCTTGTCCCATTCCACGCGTGGTGTTACAGCCAGAAAGCAATGCACTGGAGAGCGCTAACAGAAGCAGAATTTTAACGGTACGTTTCATCATCCCTGCCTGCAAAAAATCGGGCGCAGCGGGCGCTGCGCCTTCAATCATACGTAAATTACTTCACGCGGGATACGTATTCGCCGGAGCGGGTATCCACTTTGATCACTTCGCCAGTCTGTACGAACAGTGGCACTTTCACCACTGCGCCGGTAGACAGTTTGGCTGGCTTACCGCCGGTACCTGCGGTATCACCCTTCAGACCTGGATCGGTTTCAACGATTTCCAGTTCTACGAAGTTTGGTGGGGTCACTGCGATAGGCTGGCCGTTCCACAGGGTCACGATGCACTCAGCCTGATCCAGCAGCCATTTAGCGCTGTCACCTACCGCTTTCTCATCAGCAGACAGCTGTTCGAAAGTGGAGTTGTTCATGAAATGCCAGAACTCGCCATCGTTGTACAGATAGGTCAGGTTCATATCAACAACATCAGCGCCTTCTGCAGAGTCAGTAGACTTGAAGGTTTTCTCAACACGGGTACCGGTCAGCAGACGGCGCAGCTTAACGCGTGCGAATGCCTGGCCTTTACCTGGTTTAACGAATTCGCTGGCTTCAACCGCGTACGGTTCGCCGTCCATCATGATTTTAAGACCAGCACGAAAATCGTTGCTATAGTACGTTGCCATAAGGCCCTCTAAATTTGTTAACTGGTAGCTAAGCCACAAAATGGCGCATATTGTAACCCTAAACACCCCGTCCAGAGAAGATTGGTTATCGCAACTTGCCGATGTAATCACCAGTCCTGATGAATTGCTGCGTCTTTTAGACCTCGATCAGCACCCAGAGTTGCTTGCAGGCCGCGAGGCAAAGCGCCTTTTCGCCCTGCGCGTTCCCCGTGCGTTTGTGGCGCGGATGGAGAAAGGCAACCCCGACGATCCGCTATTAAAACAAACGCTTACTTCGCAGGATGAATTCATTACTGCGCCGGGATACAGCACCGATCCGCTGGAAGAGCAGAACAGCGTGGTGCCGGGTTTACTGCACAAATATCTCAACCGCGCCCTGCTGCTGGTAAAAGGCGGGTGTGCGGTAAATTGTCGTTATTGCTTCCGTCGGCACTTCCCCTATGCCGAAAACCAGGGCAATAAACGCAACTGGCAGGTCGCGCTGGACTATATCGCCGCCCATCCGGAGCTGGATGAGATTATTTTTTCCGGCGGTGACCCGTTGATGGCGAAAGATCATGAGCTGGACTGGCTGCTGACTCAGCTTGAAGCCATCCCGCACATTAAGCGCCTGCGCATTCATAGCCGCTTACCGATTGTTATTCCGGCACGTATCACCGACGGCCTGGTGTCACGCCTGGAGCAATCTCGCCTGCAGGTGCTGCTGGTGAATCATATTAACCATGCGAACGAAATTGACGATGCGTTTCGCGCGGCGATGGCGCGACTTCGTAAAGCGGGCGTGACGTTGCTGAACCAGAGCGTGCTGCTGCGCGGCGTGAATGACAGCGCCCGCGTGCTGGCCGATCTGAGCAATGCCCTGTTTGATGCGGGCGTGATGCCGTATTACCTGCACGTGCTGGATCGCGTTCAGGGCGCGGCGCATTTCATGGTGACGGATGAAGAAGCCCGGCAGATTATGCGCGAACTGTTAACGCTGGTTTCAGGCTATATGGTGCCGAAGCTGGCACGCGAGATTGGCGGAGAGCCGAGCAAGACGCCGCTCGATTTGCAGCTGCGGCAGCACTAAAAAGGTAGGTGGCGCTACGCTTACCCGCCCTACAGGGCCGGGCGCAGCGCCATTAGCACATTACATCAGTTCGGGCACTTATAGACCTGGCCCGTCATCTGGCTGGCGGTCGGCACGAAGCTGGACAGCATACTCTGCGTTGGGCTACTTACGCCGTAAATCACGTTGCCGCCCATTGCCGCAGCCTGATTACGCAGGGCATTCGCCGCTCCGCGCATAGAACCGCCTTCCTCACCGTGCTGACCCGACATCCAGTTACTTTGTTCACCGGTTGCCGTGCCTAACAGCTGGCATTCACTGCCAGGCTTATCTTCCACAAAGCGAACGCCCTGGCCCGCTGCCGACAGCTCATTGCTGGAGCTACAACCCGCCAGCAGCAGTGCTGCCCCTACAATCCCTGCACAGACTTTTACGCGCATGTTATTCCTCGTTTTCAATAAGCTGGACAGTAATTGTCCGTGTGTAAATCTTATACCTAAAAGATGACTAAAAGAAAAACCCCCGCGCATTTCTGCGAGCCAGATTCCGCGAGGCACTCCTCCGACATCTTAAATGAATTCTGATAATAACCTTTGGGATATCGTGTTTTAGCCCCCGATCGTTTTTAGTGATGCAACGTACAACTTTTGTACGCGACTAAAAAAGGAGGTTTTATGAGTGCATCATCCTCAGGAGAGGAAAAAGTGACATGGGTGGGTTATGTGGCGTTTGTACTTACCATCGTTTTTTTCTCGGGCTTTTTCGCCAAAAGCACCGAATGGTGGCGCGTGCTGGATTTTACCGTCTTAAACGGCAGCTTTGGCCCGGTCAACGGCGCTCTGACGTTTCGCGGAACGGGCGGAACGGGGGCGAAAGACGGTTTCCTCTTTGCCCTTGAGCTGGCTCCCTCGGTCATTTTATCGCTCGGTATCATCGCCGTCACCGAAGGTCTGGGCGGGCTGCGTGCCGCACAGCAGCTTATGACCCCCATTTTACGTCCGCTGCTGGGTGTGCCGGGCGTTTGCTCCCTGGCGCTGATAGCCAACCTGCAAAACACCGATGCGGCGGCAGGGATGACCAAAGAGTTAACCGATGAAGGCGCGATTACGGACCAGGAGCGCGCTATTTTCGCCACCTTTCAGACCAGCGGTAGCGCCATCATTACCAACTATTTTTCTTCCGGTGCCGCGCTCTTCACCTTCATTACCGTCCCGGTGATTACGCCGCTGGCCGTTATTCTGGTGTTTAAATTCGTTGGCGCGAACGTCCTGCGCCTGTGGATCGCCCACATGGAAAATCGTCTTCAGGAGGAAGAACATGATCGCCCAGCCGCGTAAAAATATCATGGATATGTTTATTGATGGCGCCCGCCGCGGCTTTACCATCGCCACCACCAGCCTGTTGCCGAACGTCGTCATGGCGTTTGTCATCATTCAGGCGCTCAAGGTCACCGGCCTGCTGGATATTGTCGGCAAGATATGCGAGCCAATTATGGCGCTGTGGGGCCTTCCGGGTGCGGCGGCAACGGTTCTTTTGGCCTCGGTGATGAGTATGGGCGGCGGCGTGGGCGTCTGCGCCAGCCTGGTCGCCGCCGGCACGCTCAACGGCCACGATGCCACCATCCTGCTGCCCGCCATCTATCTGATGGGCAATCCGGTGCAAAACACCGGCCGCTGCCTGGGTACCGCCGGCGTAAACCCGAAATATTATCCGCATATTATTACTCTTTGTGTCATTAATGCCCTGCTCTCAATGTGGGTGATGCAGCTACTCTTCTGAGGAGATAAAAATGGATTTTTAAGTGCTGAAACCCCACCTTTTCCGCAACGCACATCTCTACGCCCCGGAGGATAAGGGACGTTGCGATCTGCTGATCGCTGCGGGAAAAATCGTGGCGATCGAAAAAGCGAACCACGGAACAACGAGGCCAGACTGCCCGGAAAGCGATCTGGCTGGCGCGGTGGTTTGCCCGGGGTTTATCGACCAACATGTGCATTTGATCGGTGGCGGCGGCGAGGCGGGCCCTCACACCCGCACGCCAGAGGTTCGCCTGTCTGCACTCGTTGCCGCAGGCATCACCTCGGTTGTTGGCCTGCTCGGCACCGACGGCGTGACCCGGCATCCTGAATCGCTGCTGGCAAAAACGCGGGCCCTTGAACATGAAGGGATCAGCGCATGGATGCTGACGGGGGCGTACGGGCTGCCTTCGCCGACCATCACCGGCAGTGTCGAAAAAGACGTGGCGCTGATTGATAAAATCATTGGCGTGAAATGCGCGATCTCTGACCATCGTTCTTCCGCGCCAGCCGAGGACCAGCTCGCCAGTATGGCTGCCCAGTCACGCGTAGGCGGGCTGTTGGGTGCCAAAGCGGGTATTTCCGTGTTTCACCTCGGCAACAGCCCAAAGCTGCTGGAGCCGCTATTTAGCATCCTGAATAACGCCGACGTTCCCCGCGTGAAACTGCTGCCAACGCACGTAAACCGCGCCCAGGCGCTGTTCCTTGCCGCGCTGAGCTATGCCCGCGAAGGCGGCTTTATCGACATCACGACCAGCATCAGTGAACCGATTGACGCCGCCAGCGCCATCGTGATGGCCCGCGAGGCGCAGGTGCCGTTTAACCGGCTTACGCTCAGTTCGGACGGCAACGGCAGTCAGCCGAAATTTGATGAGAGCGGCAATCTGGTGGGGATGGGCGTGGCGGGGTTCGAATCCCTGCTTGAAACGCTGCAGCAGCTGGTCAGCCGGCATCAGCTGCCGCTGGAAGAGGCGCTTCTTCCCTTTACGCGAAACGTGGCGGCGTTTCTCGGGCTGGAGCATAAGGGACGGATAGCGCCCGGATGTGATGCCGATTTCCTGGTACTGACGGACGATCTGAAGATTCGCGAGGTCTGGGCCAAAGGCCGCCAGATGGTGCGTGAAGGCGTGGTGTGCGTGAAAGGCACGTTTGAGTAGAAGATAATAAAAAACCCCGGGCATTGCTGCCCGAGGTTCGTTCTGAGAGGTTCAGAACAGCATGATTACATCATGCCGCCCATTCCACCCATGCCGCCCATGCCAGCAGCACCTAAGTCAGGCGCATCGCCTTTAGGCAGGTCGGTCACCATGCACTCGGTGGTGATCATCAGACCAGCAACAGAGGCCGCGTACTGCAGAGCAGAACGGGTCACTTTAGTTGGGTCCAGGATACCGAAGTCGATCATGTTGCCGTATTCTTCAGTTGCCGCGTTGTAACCGTAGTTACCTTCGCCCGCTTTAACCTTGTTTGCTACCACAGATGGCTCTTCACCGGCGTTAGACACGATCTGACGCAGAGGCGCTTCCATTGCGCGCAGCGCAACTTTGATACCCACGTTCTGGTCTTCGTTCTGAGCGGTCAGGCCAGCCAGTTTAGCGGCAACGCGCACCAGCGCAACGCCACCACCCGCAACCACGCCTTCTTCTACCGCAGCACGGGTCGCGTGCAGGGCATCGTCAACGCGCGCTTTTTTCTCTTTCATTTCAACTTCGGTCGCAGCACCGACTTTGATTACCGCAACGCCGCCTGCCAGTTTCGCTACGCGCTCCTGCAGTTTTTCACGGTCGTAATCGGAAGTCGCTTCTTCGATCTGCTTACGGATCTGACCAACGCGGCCCTGAATAGCGGCTTCTTCACCCACGCCATCGATGATGGTGGTGGTGTCTTTGTTGATCACAACGCGTTTCGCCTGACCCAGGTCTTCCAGGGTCGCTTTTTCCAGCTCCATACCGATCTCTTCAGAGATGACGGTACCGCCGGTCAGGGTAGCGATATCCTGCAGCATCGCTTTACGACGATCGCCGAAGCCAGGTGCTTTAACCGCAGCCACTTTCACGATGCCGCGCATGGTGTTAACCACCAGGGTCGCCAGCGCTTCGCCTTCAACATCTTCAGCGATGATAACCAGCGGTTTGCCTGCTTTCGCAACGGCTTCCAGCACTGGCAGCATTTCGCGGATGTTGGAGATTTTTTTGTCAGCCAGCAGGATGAACGGGCTTTCCAGCTCAACAGCGCCAGTCTCTGGCTTGTTGATGAAGTATGGGGACAGGTAACCGCGGTCGAACTGCATACCTTCAACCACGTCCAGTTCGTCTTCCAGACCGGTACCGTCTTCAACGGTGATTACGCCTTCTTTACCGACTTTGTCCATCGCTTCCGCGATCAGTTTACCTACGGTTTCGTCGGAGTTAGCGGAGATGGTACCAACCTGAGCAATCGCTTTAGAGTCAGAGCACGGTACGGACAGCGCTTTCAGTTCTTCCACAGCGGAGGCGACAGCTTTGTCGATACCACGTTTCAGATCCATTGGGTTCATGCCCGCCGCAACGGCTTTCAGACCTTCGGTGATGATGGCCTGCGCCAGAACGGTCGCGGTGGTGGTACCGTCGCCTGCAGCGTCGTTCGCTTTAGAGGCCACTTCTTTCACCATCTGCGCACCCATGTTTTCGAACTTGTCTTCCAGCTCGATTTCACGTGCTACGGAAACACCGTCTTTGGTGATGGTTGGCGCGCCGAAGGATTTATCCAGCACTACGTTACGGCCTTTCGGGCCCAGGGTCACTTTAACTGCATCTGCCAGTACGTTTACGCCGCGGAGCATTTTTACACGAGCGTCGTTACCGAATTTTACGTCTTTAGCTGCCATGTTCTTATTTCCTCAAATTCTCGTGCGTAAATTACGCTTCAACAATTGCCAGAATGTCGCTCTCGGACATGATCAACACTTCTTCATTGTCGATCTTCTCGGATTTCACGCCGTAGCCATCGTTGAAAATTACGATGTCACCAACTTTAACGTCCAGTGGCTGCACAGTTCCGTTTTCCAGGATGCGGCCCTTACCGACAGCGATGATTTCGCCACGCGTTGATTTGGCTGCTGCAGAACCGGTCAGAACGATGCCGCCAGCAGACTTGGTTTCAACTTCTTTACGTTTGACGATCACACGATCATGTAACGGACGAATACTCATTGATAGCTCTCCTTTGAGAAAGTCATTATCAGTTATGGATGACGCCGGCCCGCATGCGGTTTTCCGACTAGTGCCCTGAGAGATGGGGATAGCTTTTTACCCCTTCAAGGGGGAGTTGAAAAAAAATTTTGCGAAAGTGTTACCATCGCCTCTCTTTTGGAATTGGCAGGACGATGTCAATGAGTGGACTCAAGCAGGAGTTGGGGCTGGCGCAGGGCGTCGGCCTGCTCTCAACCTCCTTGTTAGGAACGGGCGTGTTCGCCGTACCTGCACTGGCGGCACTGGTAGCCGGAAATAACAGTCTTTGGGCGTGGCCCGTTCTGATTGTATTGGTTTTCCCGATTGCCATTGTGTTTGCCATCCTGGGGCGGCATTTCCCCAGCGCGGGCGGCGTGGCGCATTTTGTCGGGCTGGCATTTGGCCCGCGACTGGAGCGTGTGACCGGCTGGCTGTTTCTCTCCGTTATTCCGGTTGGGCTTCCTGCGGCGCTGCACATTGCAACCGGCTTTGGCCAGGCGCTGTTTGGCTGGCATGACGAGCAGTTGCTGTTGGCCGAACTGGGTACGCTGGCTATCGTCTGGTGGGTGGGTTCACGCGGAGCCCGCTCCAGCGCCAACCTGCAGACACTGGTTGCGGTGCTGATTGTCGCGCTCGTTGCCGCTATCTGGTGGGCGGGCGATATCACCGTAAAAGAGATTCCCTTCCCGGCCGTGACAGACGTCGACCACTCACAGCTTTTTGCCGCGCTCTCCGTCATGTTCTGGTGTTTTGTCGGTCTGGAAGCCTTTGCCCATCTGGCGTCGGAATTTAAGCAGCCTGAACGTGATTTCCCCCGCGCACTGATGATCGGCCTGCTGCTGGCAGGCACGGTGTACTGGGCGTGTACCGTGCTGGTGTTGCACTTCAAGGCTTTCGGAGCCGATCTCGCCGCCGCGGCATCGCTGCCGGGTATCGTGGTTGAACTGTTTGGTGTGAAGGCGCTGTGGATCGCCTGCGTTATCGGCTATCTGGCCTGTTTTGCCAGCCTTAACATTTATATCCAGAGCTTTGCCCGTCTGGTGTGGTCGCAGGCGCTGGATAAACCTGATAACCGCCTCGCGCGCCTGTCTAAACGCCAGCTGCCGCTGAATGCCCTGAATGCCGTACTGGGCTGCTGCGTGCTGAGTACGCTGTGCATTTACGCCCTGAAGATCAATCTGGATACGCTGCTCGTCTACGCTAACGGCATTTTTATTATGATCTACCTGCTGTGCATGCTGGCGGGATGCCGTTTGCTGAAAGGCCGTTATAAAGCACTGGCGTTTGTTGGTGGGCTGCTGTGCCTGCTGTTGCTGGCAATGGTGGGGTGGAAAAGTATGTACGCCATCGTCATGCTGGCGGTGTTGTGGCTGGCGCTTTAGTAGGCCCGGTAAACGAAGCGCCACCGGGCAACAAAATCACCGATCGTCTTTGTGATCCAGACGGTCGTGCTGTTCATCCTTACGCTGATATTCCCCTTCAAACGTGTCGCCTGGCCCGGTGCTGAACCCACCGCCCGGCATACGGCTAAAGCGCAGATGCGGCAGCAGCTTCATGGTCAGGTGCTTTTGCACCGGCGGCAGAAGCAGCAGAAGGCCGAGGAAGTCGGTAAAGAACCCGGGCAAAATCAGCAGCAGCCCCGCAATAATCAACGACACGCTTTTGATCATCTCTTCCGCCGGGCTTTCGCCTGCGGCCATCTTTTGCTGCATTATCAGGAAATTTTTGAAACCCTGATTACGCACCAGCGACATGCCGATGACGGAGGTGAAAATCACCAGAATCAGCGTCAGCAGGACGCCCAGCACATGGGCAACCTGGATGAAAATGGAAATCTCAATGTAAACATAGAGAAAGAAAGCAATAAACGGTATCCAGCGCACTGGCATCTCCTGTGTGGCAGAGGCCATCGGCCCCTGTCTGAATGTGTTCGCGACGCGCGTTCGTATGAGATGGTGACGGTTAGCGAAAATTCAATCAGTTTGCACGGATATTTTTTTTGGAAATATTAAAGCGGTGACCCATTTCACAGATTAATAATTATCATGGAATCGGCTCGATAATAAGTGATCCAGCTTACGGCAATTCGCTATCATCAGCATATGATCTCGAGCATCTGGCTGATTGAGGGAATAATCGTCGGTCAGAAAATATTCAAAACCACATAAATACTGTGTGTTTAGTACAATCCATCGGCAGCTTGAAAAGAAGGTTCACATGTTAAACAACATTCGTATCGAAGAAGACTTGTTGGGTACCAGGGAAGTTCCAGCGGATGCCTACTACGGTGTCCACACTCTGAGAGCGATTGAAAACTTCTACATCAGCAACAGCAAAATCAGCGACATCCCTGAGTTTGTTCGTGGCATGGTGATGGTGAAGAAAGCCGCAGCCCTGGCCAACAAAGAGCTGCAAACCATTCCTAAAAGCGCGGCAAATGCGATTATCGCAGCCTGCGATGAAGTGCTGAACAACGGCAAATGCATGGATCAGTTCCCGGTTGACGTCTATCAGGGCGGCGCGGGCACCTCCGTCAACATGAATACCAACGAAGTACTGGCAAACATTGGCCTGGAGCTGATGGGTCACCAGAAAGGTGAATACCAGTACCTGAACCCGAACGACCACGTCAACAAATGCCAGTCCACCAACGACGCCTACCCTACCGGCTTCCGTATCGCGGTGTATGCCTCCGTGGTGAAACTGGTGGATGCGATCAACCAGCTGGGTGATGGCTTCCAGCGTAAAGCGGTTGAGTTCCAGGACATTCTGAAAATGGGTCGTACCCAGCTGCAGGATGCGGTGCCGATGACCCTCGGCCAGGAATTTCACGCGTTTAACGTCCTGCTGAACGAAGAGACTAAAAATCTGCTGCGCACCTCCGAGCTGCTGCTGGAAGTGAACCTGGGCGCCACCGCCATCGGTACGCGTCTGAACACCCCGGATGGCTATCAGCAGCTGGCGGTACAGAAGCTGGCTGAAGTGTCCAACCTGCCGGTTGTGCCTGCAGAAGACCTGATTGAAGCGACCTCCGACTGCGGCGCCTACGTCATGGTACACAGCGCGCTGAAACGTCTGGCGGTGAAGCTGTCCAAAATTTGTAACGACCTGCGCCTGCTCTCTTCCGGCCCGCGCGCTGGCCTGAACGAAATCAACCTGCCAGAACTGCAGGCAGGTTCGTCCATCATGCCAGCCAAGGTGAACCCGGTCGTGCCAGAAGTAGTGAATCAGGTTTGCTTCAAAGTCATCGGTAACGATACGACCGTGACCATGGCCTCTGAAGCGGGTCAGCTGCAGCTGAACGTGATGGAGCCAGTCATTGGCCAGGCGATGTTTGAATCTATCCACATTCTGACCAACGCCTGCTACAACCTGCTGGAAAAATGCATCAACGGCATCACGGCGAATAAAGAAGTCTGCGAGGGTTATGTCTATAACTCCATCGGGATCGTCACCTACCTCAACCCGTTCATCGGGCACCATAACGGCGACATCGTCGGTAAGATTTGCGCCGAAACCGGTAAGAGCGTGCGTGAAGTGGTGCTGGAGCGCGGGCTGTTGACCGAAGCCGAGCTGGACGATATTTTCTCAGCCCAGAACCTGATGCACCCGGCCTATAAAGCGAAACGATATACCGATGAAAGCGAACAGTAACCGTTCAGGCTAGGCTTCTTAAGGCACGTCACTTGTGACGTGCCTTTTTTCTTTTTAGGCGTTACCAAAATACAACAATTCAATATCAACTTGTTAATAAGCAAGGCAGGTCCTTATGTTTGGAGCAGAACTCGTCATCGTCTTGTTGGCGATTTATTTGGGAGCACGACTCGGGGGTATCGGCATCGGTTTTGCCGGCGGTCTTGGAGTGCTCGTTCTTACCCTTATCTTTCAGATTAAACCCGGCGCAATCCCGTTCGACGTTATCGAAATCATCATGGCAGTCATTGCCGCTATTGCCGCCATGCAGGTGGCAGGCGGTATGGACTACCTGGTAAGCCTGGCGGAGCGCATGCTACGCCGCCACCCGAAATACATTACCTTCCTTGCTCCGCTGGTGACCTGGTTTATGACCATTCTCGCCGGTACTGGCCACACCGCTTTCTCCACGTTACCGGTGATTACCGAAGTGGCGAAAGAACAGGGTATCCGTCCGTCGCGTCCGCTCTCTATTGCGGTCGTCGCATCCCAGATCGCCATTACCGCCTCGCCGATTTCCGCGGCGGTGGTCTTCTTCGCCGGTATCCTGGAGCCGATGGGCGTGAGCTACCTGACGCTGCTGGCGATCTGCATTCCGGTGACGCTGATTGCGGTGATGATTACCGCCGTGCTGTGTAACTTCCTCGGTGCTGAACTGAAAGACGATCCGGTTTATCAGGAGCGTCTGGCAAAAGGTGAAGTGAGCCTGCGCGGCAGCCAGGTCTTCGAACTGAAGCCACATGCGAAACGCTCCGTGCTGCTGTTCCTGATTGGTATTGTTGCCGTCATGTTCTATGCGACCGCCATCAGCGATACCGTGGGGCTGATCCAGAACCCGGTCCTGCCGCGTAACGAAGCGATTGTGGTGTTCATGCTGACCATCGCGACGCTGATTAGCATCACCTGTAAAATTGATACCAGCGAAGTGCTGAACGCCAGCACCTTCAAATCCGGTATGAGCGCCTGCGTGTGCGTACTGGGTGTGGCGTGGCTTGGTGATACCTTCGTGAAAGCGCACATCAGTGATATCCAGACCGTCGCTGGTGACCTGCTGCACAACTACCCGTGGCTGCTGGCTGTCGTGCTGTTCTTCGCGGCGACCCTGCTTTACTCCCAGGCGGCGACCACCAAAGCGCTGATGCCTGCGGCGCTGATGCTGGGTGTGACGCCGCTGACGGCAATTGCCTCTTTTGCGGCGGTTTCTGCCCTGTTCGTATTGCCAACCTACCCAACCCTGCTGGCGGCGGTGGAGATGGACGACACCGGCTCAACCCGTATCGGTAAGTACGTGTTTAACCACGCGTTCCTCATCCCGGGCGTGGTGGCGATTACGCTTTGCGTGGTCCTCGGCTTTATCATCGGCGGCATTGTGCTGTAAACGGTTAGCCGTTGTAAAAATAGTTAAAATCGGGCCGCTCAGCGGCCCGTTTCATTAATGACCAATCGTCTTGCGTGATATAGTGAAGACTTTCGTGATGAGGAGGTCGACTTGTGAACACGCCTGATGCCGTTGTCGTACTGTGCACCGCCCCTGATGAAGCCTCTGCCCAGGATCTCGCCGCCAAAGTGCTGGCCGAAAAACTGGCAGCCTGCGTCACGCTCCTCCCCGGCGCTACCTCTCTTTACTATTGGGAAGGTAAGCTGGAGCAAGAGTACGAAGTCCAGATGTTGCTTAAAACCAATCTGGCGAATCAGCATGCACTCCTGGACTGCCTCAAATCTCATCATCCTTACCAAACCCCGGAACTGCTGGTCTTGCCAGTGGTTCATGGCGATAACGACTATCTCTCATGGCTCAACGCTTCCTTACGCTGATCCTGCTGCTTTGCAGCACATCGGTTTTTGCCGGGCTGTTTGACGCGCCCGGCCGTTCGAACTTCATTCCTGCCGATCGGGCGTTTGTTTTCGATTTCCAGCAACACCAGCACGACCTTACGCTCAACTGGCAGGTGAAAGAGGGCTATTACCTCTATCGCAAGCAGGTGAGCATTACGCCTGCTCAGGCCAGCGTGGGCGCATTACAAATGCCCGCTGGCGAGTGGCATGAAGATGAGTTTTACGGCAAAAGCGAAATCTATCGCCAGCGCCTGAGCGTGCCCGTTACGGTGAACCAGGCGGATAAAGGCGCGACCCTGACGGTGACCTACCAGGGATGCGCGGATGCCGGATTCTGCTATCCGCCGGAAACAAAGGTGGTTCCGCTTAGTGAGGTGAAAGCGTCGCCCACGATTTCACCTCTTCCTTCAGGCGAGAAGCATGAGGATACCGATGACCTTCCGTTCTCCGCGCTGTGGGCCTTACTGATTGGCATTGGCATTGCCTTAACCCCCTGCGTGCTGCCGATGTATCCGCTCATCTCTGGCATCGTACTGGGCGGCAAACAGCGCCTTTCCACCGCACGCGCGCTGCTGCTGGCCTTTATTTACGTGCAGGGTATGGCGCTGACCTACACGGCGCTCGGCCTTGTGGTCGCCGCTGCCGGGTTGCAGTTCCAGGCCGCACTTCAGCACCCGTACGTGCTGATTGGCCTGTCGGCGATATTTATCCTGCTGGCACTGTCGATGTTTGGCCTGTTCACGCTGCAGTTACCGTCAGCTCTGCAAACCCGCTTAACGCTGATGAGCAATCGTCAGCAGGGTGGTTCGGCAGGCGGCGTGTTTATGATGGGGGCCATCGCCGGATTGATTTGCTCCCCTTGCACCACTGCCCCGCTGAGCGCCATCCTGCTCTATATTGCCCAGAGCGGCAATCTGTGGCTCGGCGGCGGTACGCTGTACCTTTACGCGCTGGGCATGGGCCTGCCGCTGATTCTGGTCACGGTTTTCGGCAACCGCCTGCTGCCGAAGAGCGGCCCGTGGATGGAGACGGTGAAAACCGCATTTGGTTTTGTGATTCTGGCACTGCCGGTGTTCCTGCTGGAACGCATTACGGGTGACGTCTGGGGCACTCGCCTGTGGGCGATGCTCGGCGTAGCGTTCTTCTCCTGGGCATTTATCGTCAGTCTGGGGGCCAAAAAAGCGTGGATGCGCCTGGTGCAAATTCTCCTGCTCGCCGCCGCGCTGGTGAGCGTGCGTCCTCTGCAGGATTGGGCGTTCGGCTCGCCGGTCGGCCAGACGCAGGCGCATTTGAACTTTATGCAGATTAAGAACGTCGATGAGCTCAACTGCGCGCTTGCGCAGGCGAAGGGCAAACCGGTGATGCTCGATCTCTATGCCGACTGGTGCGTCGCCTGCAAAGAGTTTGAAAAATACACCTTTAGCGATCCACAGGTGCAAAATGCCCTGAAAGAGACGGTTCTGCTCCAGGCGAACGTAACCGCCAATAATGCGCAGGATAAGGCTCTGCTAAAACAGCTTAACGTGCTCGGGCTGCCAACCATTCTGTTCTTCAATCAACAGGGTCAGGAGCAGCCAGAACAGCGTGTAACCGGGTTTATGGATGCAGCGGCATTTAGCGCGCATTTGCGCAATCGCCAACCGTAAACAACACTTTAAACGGAACATACCGTTGGGAATAGCGGAGGAGATAACCGTGCAACGTGAAGACGTACTGGGACAAGCCCTGCAATTACTTGAGATTTATGGGATCGCCAGCACCACGCTTGAGATGGTAGCCGACCGTATCGATTACCCCCTGGATGATCTTAAGCGCTTCTGGCCGGATAAAGAGGCGCTCGTTTATGATGCTCTGCGCTATCTCAGCCAGCAGGTTGATATCTGGCGCAGGCAGCTGATGCTGAATGAAGAACTGACTGCGGAACAAAAGCTTCTGGCGCGCTATACCGCCCTGACGGAATGTGTCAGCAACAACCGCTATCCGGGCTGCCTGTTTATTGCGGCCTGTACGTTCTATCCCGATCCCGACCATCCTGTCCATCAGTTGGCGGATCAGCAAAAACGGGCTGCGCATGACTTCACTCACGAGCTGCTGACCCGTCTTGAAGTGGATGACCCGGCAATGGTGGCGAAACAGATGGAGCTGGTGCTGGAGGGGTGCCTGAGCCGCATGCTGGTGAACCGTAGCCAGGCCGATGTGGATACGGCGCACCGACTGGCGGAAGATATTCTGCGCTTTGCTCAGTGCCGTATGGGCGGGGCGTTGACGTAAGCGAACCTGTTAAATTTGACGTATTCGACGCGTAAACCATCAGATTGCCGCAAAGTTAAGCAATTGAACAGCTTTTCCCGAAATAATGTTGACGATAAGGCGCGATTGCGGTTTAATGCGCTCCGTTGCCCGGATAGCTCAGTCGGTAGAGCAGGGGATTGAAAATCCCCGTGTCCTTGGTTCGATTCCGAGTCCGGGCACCACTATTTAAAGAACCCAGCCTATGGCTGGGTTTTTGCTTTTCTGCGTTTATAAATCCCTCCTTTAGTATTCTTGCTTCTTTTTACCGTGGGATCGTGCGGTCTGCCATGCCCGGTGGCGCTGCGCTTACCGGGCCTACAGGTTTTGTAGGCCGGATAAGGCGAAGCCGCCATCCGGCATGATTTCTGACGCACAAAGCAAAAAACCCCGCACCTTCCGGTACGGGGTTCTTCTAATTGATGCCTGGCAGTTCCCTACTCTCACATGGGGAGACCCCACACTACCATCGGCGCTACGGCGTTTCACTTCTGAGTTCGGCATGGGGTCAGGTGGGACCACCGCGCTAAAGCC
>NZ_VDAF01000023.1:0-74727 GCF_019584525.1 Enterobacter sp. EC_50
GATAAAAGCCAGGGGATACCGAAACCGGGAGCGCTTTAAACTGGGGGTGATGTTCCACTACGGAAAGCTGAATATGGCGTTCTGAGCCTTCCCACCATGATCGGGGAAGACCCATTTATATACAGTATAGCAGCAACAGATCGATGTTGCAGCAAAATATGCATTACTGGCGAAGCTGCTGTGTTTCCGGGCCACCCATACTGCGTCGCCATGCCCCAGGCGCCTGACCATACTGGCGCTTAAAGCTGCGGTTGAAGGACTGCTGGGAGTCAAAGCCCAGCGCGATCGCCACGTTCAGAATCGGTTCGTCGCTGTGGGATAACCGCTCAACGGATTTTTGCAGCTTTTGCGCGCGAATATACCCGGCGAGGGGATAGCCCGTATGCTCTTTGAACAGGCGCTGGAGGTGCCATTTCGAGTAGCCGGAACGCCTGGCGACGGTCTCAATGTCCAGGCGGCTGTCCAGGTTGTTGTCGATCCAGTCGAGTAAATCATGCATAAATGCGCCAGTGTTCATCTGGTTACCCCCACGCAGCGGATGAAAAAGTATCTTTGTCTGTTGCATTAAAAGGTGGCGCGTTTTTGCAGTAATTGCAAGTTTTATTGTTGCATTTAAATCCCTGACCGAAACGGGTCTTTTCACATCCGCTCAAATAGCACATAAAGTGCAACAATTATTCTTGCACTTAGTTAAGCGCCTTCCTACAATCGCCGCGAATAGTGTATTCGCAACTGTTACAGTTTTGTGGCGATGAACGACACAAATGGCCTTAAGACAGCTCCCGGACAAAGGAAGTGGCGCGGTGCCTCCTGCTGCGTCTTGCCCGGTGGCGACAATTATCGGAATAAAAATAATGAGCCTGCAAAAAACCTGGGGTAATTCTCATCTGAGCGCGCTGGGGGCCATGTTGCTCTCCGTGCTGCTCGTCGGGTGCGATAACAGCGTCGCGAAAAATGCCGCGCCACCTGCGCCTGCCGTGAGTGCCGCTGACGTGGTGGTGAAATCGATTAGCCAGTGGGATAGCTTTAACGGCCGGATTGAAGCGGTGGAGAGCGTTCAGCTGCGCCCGCGCGTGTCCGGCTACATTGATAAGGTGAATTACACCGACGGCCAGGAAGTGAAGAAGGGCGAGGTGCTGTTCACCATTGATGACCGTACCTATCGCGCCGCGCTGGAACAGGCGCAGGCAAACCTGGCGAGGGCCAAAACGCAGGCCAGCCTGGCGCAAAGTGAGGCTAACCGTACCGATAAGCTGATCAATACCCATCTGGTCTCACGGGAAGAGTGGGAGCAGCGTCGTTCGGCTGCCGTTCAGGCGCAGGCCGACATTCGCGCCGCGCAGGCGGCGGTTGACGCAGCCCAGCTCAACCTGGACTTCACCAAAGTGACCGCGCCTATCGATGGTCGCGCCAGCCGGGCGCTGATCACCAGCGGGAACCTGGTGACTGCGGGCGATACCGCCAGCGTCCTCACCACGCTGGTCTCGCAGAAAACGGTGTACGTCTACTTTGACGTGGACGAGTCAACCTATCTTCACTATCAAAACCTGGCCCGCAGCGGGCAGGGGGCGTCCAGCAATCACACGGCGTTGCCGGTTGAGATTGGCCTGACGGGCGAGGAGGGCTATCCCCATCAGGGCAAAGTGGATTTCCTGGATAACCAGCTCACGCCGAGTACCGGGACCATCCGCATGCGCGCGCTGCTGGATAACTCACAGCGTCAGTTTACGCCGGGACTGTTTGCCCGCGTACGCCTGCCGGGCAGCGCGGAGTTCAAAGCTACGCTTATCGACGACAAGGCGGTGCTGACCGATCAGGATCGAAAATACGTCTATATCGTGGATAAAGAGGGGAAAGCGCAGCGTCGCGACATTACGCCGGGACGTCTGGCAGACGGTTTACGCATTGTGCGGCAGGGGCTGAACCCTGGCGACAAAGTCATCGTCGAGGGTTTACAGAAAGTGTTTATGCCGGGTATGCCGGTTAACGCCAAAACCGTTGCCATGACCGCCACCAGCGCCCTCAACTGATCCCTTGACCTGAGAATCCAACCCATGGACTTTTCCCGCTTTTTTATCGACAGGCCGATCTTTGCTGCCGTCCTGTCGATTCTGATTTTTATCACAGGGTTAATCGCCATCCCGCTGCTGCCGGTGAGCGAATACCCTGACGTCGTGCCGCCAAGCGTGCAGGTGCGCGCGGAGTACCCGGGCGCCAACCCGAAAGTGATTGCCGAGACCGTGGCGACGCCGCTGGAAGAGGCGATCAACGGCGTCGAGAACATGATGTACATGAAATCCGTCGCGGGCTCGGACGGCGTGCTGGTGACCACCGTCACCTTCCGTCCGGGGACTGACCCCGATCAGGCGCAGGTTCAGGTGCAGAACCGCGTCGCGCAGGCCGAGGCGCGTCTGCCGGAAGACGTGCGGCGTCTGGGCATTACCACCCAGAAGCAGTCGCCCACGCTGACGCTGGTGGTGCATCTGTTTTCGCCAAACGGTAAGTACGACTCGCTGTATATGCGCAACTACGCCACGCTGAAGGTGAAGGATGAGCTGGCGCGCCTGCCCGGCGTCGGCCAGATCCAGATTTTCGGCTCCGGCGAGTACGCGATGCGCGTCTGGCTGGACCCTAATAAAGTGGCGGCGCGCGGGCTGACCGCCTCGGACGTGGTCACGGCGATGCAGGAGCAAAACGTACAGGTCTCCGCCGGTCAGCTTGGCGCAGAGCCGCTGCCGAAAGAGAGCGACTTCCTGATCTCCATTAACGCCCAGGGCCGCCTGCATACCGAAGAAGAGTTTGGCAATATTGTCCTGAAAACAACGCAGGATGGTACGGTCGTCCGCCTGCGCGACGTGGCGCGGATTGAAATGGGCTCCGGGAGCTATGCCCTGCGTTCCCAGCTGAACAATAAAGACGCGGTCGGGATTGGTATCTTCCAGTCGCCGGGGGCGAACGCCATCGATCTGTCTAACGCGGTGCGCGCGAAAATGGACGAACTGTCCACGCGCTTCCCGGCAGACATGAAGTGGGCGGCACCTTACGATCCGACGGTCTTCGTGCGTGATTCGATCCGTGCGGTGGTGCAAACGCTGCTGGAAGCCGTGGTGCTGGTCGTGCTGGTGGTGATTCTGTTCCTGCAAACCTGGCGCGCGTCGATCATTCCGCTGATCGCGGTGCCGGTGTCGGTGGTGGGTACTTTCAGCATTCTCTACCTGCTGGGCTTCTCGCTGAATACCCTCAGCCTGTTCGGCTTGGTGCTGGCCATCGGTATCGTGGTGGACGACGCCATTGTGGTGGTGGAAAACGTCGAGCGAAATATCGAAGAGGGGCTTGCGCCGCTTGCGGCCGCGCACCAGGCGATGCGTGAAGTGTCCGGGCCGATTATCGCGATTGCGCTGGTGCTGTGCGCGGTGTTTGTGCCGATGGCGTTTCTGTCGGGCGTTACCGGCCAGTTCTACAAGCAGTTTGCGGTGACGATCGCGATATCGACGGTGATTTCAGCGATTAACTCGCTTACGCTCTCTCCGGCGCTGGCGGCACTGCTGTTAAAGCCCCACGGCGCGCCGAAAGATTTCCCGACCCGGCTTATCGACCGTCTGTTCGGCTGGATTTTCCGTCCGTTTAACCGCTTTTTCCTCCGCAGTTCAAACGGCTATCAGGGGCTGGTGGGCAAAACGCTGGGACGGCGCGGTGCGGTATTCGTGGTTTACCTGCTGCTGCTCTGTGCCGCAGGCGTCATGTTTAAAGCGGTACCCGGCGGGTTTATTCCCACGCAGGACAAGCTGTACCTGATCGGCGGCGTGAAAATGCCGGAAGGCTCCTCGCTGGCCCGCACCGATGCGGTGATCCGCAAAATGAGCGAAATCGGGATGAATACCGAAGGCGTGGACTATGCGGTCGCGTTTCCGGGGCTAAATGCGCTGCAGTTCACCAATACGCCGAATACCGGGACGGTCTTCTTTGGCCTGAAGCCGTTCGACCAGCGTAAACATTCCGCGGCGGAAATTAACGCGGAGATTAACGCGAAAATCGCGCAAATCCAGCAGGGCTTTGGCTTCTCCATTCTGCCGCCGCCGATTTTAGGGCTGGGTCAGGGGTCGGGCTATTCCCTGTACATTCAGGATCGCGGTGGTCTGGGCTATGGCGCGCTGCAAAATGCGGTGAACACCATGTCCGGTGCGATCATGCAGACGCCGGGGATGCATTTCCCGATCTCAACCTACCAGGCTAACGTGCCGCAGCTGGACGTGCAGGTTGACCGCGATAAGGCGAAAGCGCAGGGCGTGTCGCTGACCGATCTTTTCGGGACGCTGCAAACCTATCTTGGCTCGTCGTACGTCAATGATTTCAACCAGTTCGGGCGTACCTGGCGCGTGATGGCGCAGGCTGACGGGCAGTTCCGCGACAGCGTGGAAGATATTGCGAATCTGCGTACCCGCAACAGCCAGGGCGAAATGGTGCCGATTGGCAGTATGGTGAACATCACGACCACCTACGGGCCCGATCCGGTGATCCGTTACAACGGCTACCCGGCGGCGGACCTGATTGGCGATGCCGACCCGCGCGTGCTCTCATCTGCACAGGCGATGACGCAGCTGGACGCGATGTCTAAGCAGATCCTGCCGAACGGGATGAACATTGAATGGACGGATCTGAGCTTCCAGCAGGCCACCCAGGGCAACACGGCGCTGATCGTCTTCCCGGTCGCGGTGCTGCTGGCGTTCCTGGTGCTGGCGGCGCTGTATGAAAGCTGGACGCTGCCGCTGGCGGTGATCCTCATCGTGCCGATGACGATGCTTTCCGCGCTGTTTGGCGTCTGGCTGACCGGGGGCGATAACAACGTCTTCGTGCAGGTGGGGCTGGTGGTGCTGATGGGGCTGGCCTGTAAAAACGCCATTCTTATCGTGGAGTTTGCCCGCGAGCTGGAAATTCAGGGTAAAGGCATTATGGAAGCGGCGCTGGAGGCGTGCCGCCTGCGTTTACGCCCGATTGTGATGACCTCCATCGCCTTTATTGCCGGGACCATTCCGCTAATCCTCGGCCACGGCGCGGGTGCGGAAGTACGCGGCGTCACCGGGATCACGGTGTTCTCCGGTATGTTGGGGGTGACGCTGTTTGGTCTGTTCCTGACGCCGGTGTTCTACGTGACGCTGCGTAAGTTCGTCACGCGCGGCAAAAAAGAGGAAAGGGACGTGCTGCCCGCGTAGGGATGTTGCTGATAATAAAAAACCGCCTTCACAGTGAAGGCGGTTTTTTTTCGCATCAGGAAAACGTTATGACGTTTTTTGATACTGGGCAATGAGGTCAGGGAGCGGATCCCATCCGCTGCTGTCGGCGTTTTTCACCGCTTCCAGGGCGCTAGCCACGGTATGGCGCTCCAGTACCGCTAACGACGCCTGCTCGGCCTCTTCGGAAATCGATTTAAAGTACCAGCAGGCGTTAGCGCTGACCACGCAGCGGGCCGGTACGTCAGGGCGCGACGCCCACAGTTTTTTATCTTCGATGACCGAAAGGTAGATGTCGCGCAGGGTGATCTCTTCCGGCGGGCGACCAAGATGAATGGAGCCGTTACGGCCAAGCGTTGAGACGATAATGCCGTCTCGCGTCAGCGGAACCATCAATTTGCGGATGAAGCTCGGGTTTGCTTCCAGACCGTAGGCCAGAATCGCGCTCGTCGAACGTTCACCCAATTGCTCCGCCATCGCTACGCTGAGAACCATCTGCAAAGCTGTCGGGAAGCGGTAATCTAACATTTCTCTGTCCTGGGTTGCGGTGAATATTGTTCTTTTTGGCACCGCAGAGGTGAATAAGCAATAAACAACAATATAACAAATACGGTAATTATTTTGAAGCAATCTGCGGCATTTGCGATCAAACCCCCTGTTCTGCTTTAGCTAAACGTGCGGTTCGGGAAGTCAACTGTGACCAGGAGGCCACCTTCTGCAGAAGTACTCAGATTTACGCTGCTGTTGTGCTGCTGCGCCACCGCTTTGACGATGGCAAGCCCCAGCCCGCTGCCGCTTTGCACCTGATTGGGATCGCGGAAAAAGCGGTCGAACACGCGCTCCCGCAGCTCAGGCGGAATACCCGGGCCCGCATCGGAGACGCGCAGCTGAACGACGCGATCGCAGGCGCTCACGTCGACCTGAATCCGCCCGCCCTCGGGGCTGTACTTCACGGCGTTCTCAATGAGATTATCAATCAGCGACACCAGGCGTTCCCTGACGCCGTGGATCCAGACGTCATCCTCGGCAAAGAATTCCAGCTCAATTTTGCGCGCAGACGCTAGCGGTTCCAGCTCGGCCATTCGTTCCTGAATAAGCGTTGTCAGCGGCACGGGTTCCATCGCCGTATCAATGCGCGATTCACTGTGCATCATCAGCAGCAGCTGATTGACGAGGCGTGCGGCGCGGCTGTTGCTGCGAATCACGCCGGCAAGCAGCTCCTGCTGGCTTTCGCTGATGACCCAGGATTGCAGCGCCTCCACGTTGATGCGCATCGCCGCGAGGGGGGTACGCAGCTCGTGTGCAGCATCCGCGATGAAAATCCGCTCCCTTTCCGCGCTTTCACGCACCCTGGCAAGGAAGTCGTTGATCGCGTCCACCATCTGGCGAAGCTCCCGGTGCTTTGGTACGGCTCTTAAAGGGGAGAGGTCGTCCGGCGTGCGTAACGTAATTTCATTGACCACCTTATTCCATGGACGCATCGCAATGTGGATTGAGAGCCAAGCGGGAAACAGCAGAAAAGGGAAGCAGACCAGCAGCGGCAGGATGTAGTACCCGCGCGAGTTCAGATAGATAAAGAAGTTCCAGCCGCTGGCCGGGGTGAAAAGGGTAACCTCCACGTCGGAGTGCGGGGACTTGAGGGTGCGGCTGGTCCAGGTACGATCTCCACTCTGAACATGCTCCAGTTCGCCGAACCGGGTGTTTGTTATCCCTGCGGGCGCACCGTCGGAGGCAAAAATAACGGTATTATTTTTGCGAACGATGAGGTTAATCGACAGCACGGGATCTTCCCCTCCGCCGTAACCTTCCCGCAGGGCCTGGCTAAAGGCTTCCAGCACGGCGGTACGATCCTGCGGGCGTCCGTCCATACGCTCAGCCAGGGTAAAAACGGTTTCGTACGTTTTACTGCCCGTGAGGATGGGAGGGCTGCGCAGGTCCTCCCACAGAATAAAGGTTAGAAAAAGACACCACAGCAGGGTCAGCAGAAGCATCTGGGCGATGATAATTCGGCGCACCAGCGTCGGGCGCCTCAGGTGATACCAGACGTTTTGCATTAACCGCTCACCTTTTGAATGGAGACGGTATCAATGACGTACCCGACGCCCCGGACCGTTCGCACATAGCCGTCGCCGATTTTCCGCCGCAAGTTTCCCATATGCACGTCGAGCGCGTTGCTGAGGTTCTCTTTGTTGCCGAATATCCTTTCTTCCAGAAACCGCCGGGTCAGCACGCGGTCCGCGCGCAGCATCAACGTTTCCAGCAGCGCGTATTCACTGGCCGTTAAATCGATATGGCGCGCACTCACCGTCACGCGGCGCGTTGGGACATGAAGGGATAGCCCGCGAATTTCTATCGCCTCATTTTCAAAACCGTAGCTGCGCCGCGCAAGGGCTCGCACGCGCGCCAGCAGCTCGGCGAGAATAAAAGGTTTGACGAGATAGTCGTCCGCGCCGGCATCCAGGCCGCACAGGCGATCCTGCAATGTCCCTCGCGCCGTCAGGATGATGACGGGGATCCCCTTGAGCTGCTGGCGCAAACGCGTCATCAGGCTCATGCCATCGCCGTCGGGTAGCCCCAGGTCGAGCAAAATTAGTTCCGGCACGCAGACGTCAAGCTGATGCAGCGCATCCTCTTTACGGCGAACCCATATGACGTCAAACCCTTGATCTGAGAGGGCGATACGTACGCCATTGCCGAGATCCAGGTCGTCTTCGATAAGTAGAATTTTCACATTGGTAACGGTATCAACCGTGAATGAAGAATTTCTTAAGAAAAAAACGGTAGCAGGAAATCTGTCCGGATGACAGCGCCCGCGCGCGCTTCAGTCTTTCTTCATTTTCGGCTCATAAGAACCTTAGGGTCACGCTTCAAAATGGGCGTTCCGGCGTTTAACCGCCTGCATCGTCATCATTTGCATCCATAAGGACTTCCTTAATGAGAAATATCGAACTGCGTCATACGTTCCCTCATTTACTTTCGGGCCGCTGCCTGAAAACCCTCGTGCCGGGCGTCGTTCTGGCGTTACTGGCTACGCCTGTACTGGCGGAAGAACAGCGCCAGGGTAACGTCTTAACCCTGGGAGGCGGCGTGGATGTGGGGCCGCGCTACTCGGGTTCAGAGAAAACCCGCGTCTCAGCGGCTCAGGTAGTGGATTATTCCATGGCAAATGGCTTCTTTATCGGCACCACGCGAGGGATCGGTTATGGTAACAATGCTGGCAACCTGGATTACAGCGCAGCGCTGAGCTATCGAACGGGCCGTAAAGATAAAGACGTGAGCAGCGATTCCATCAGCTCCGGCAGCGACGAGCTGCGGGGGATGGGTGAGATTAAAGGCTCGGCTATCGTGGTACCCGGGCTGGGGTACAAGGTGACCGACTGGCTGAATCTGCAGATGCAGGCTGAGGTACCGGTGTCTGAGAGAGACAACGGTGAAGCGGTACATTTCGGCATTTCCAGCCCGTTCTACACCTCACCCAAAAATGAGGTGACGATGGCGGTGACCGGCAGTTGGGGATCCGGCAAGTATATGCAGACGTATTACGGGGTCAACGCCGCCCAGTCGGCCGCATCGGGCTTTGCCCGACATGACGCCGGGGCCGGGATTTATGCCTGGTCGATGAACCTTGACTGGACCCACAAGCTCACCTCGCGCTGGAGCGTGCTTGCCTCTGCGGGCGTGACGCAGCTGACGGGGGATGCGGGTGATAGTCCCATTGTGCAACGCAAAACGTCGCCCATGGGGAGTTTGAAGGTGACGTACAGTTTTTAATTGTGGGTTGCGGCGGCTGGTGGTCTTGAGCCGTATATAAGCCGCTCCGGTTTAGATGGCGGGGCGGAACCTCTTGCTGACAATTACAGCACACGTGGTTGACGGATTTATCTAAAGCTCCATTGTGCTGTGATGACAAAAACGGAGGGGATGATAATACCCACATCCATGCCAAAATAAGACGTAAAATTATACTGGAATCCGTGATATATGTAGGGGGAAAATCCTATCCCGGTTACTTTTTTAAAATCATGGTATGAACCATGGTCGCCACAATCATCGAATGTATCAAAGAAAAATTCGCCTACATATCCATAGATTCCCTTAAAAACCCAACCGTTATTCCACCCAGCCCAGTCTCTTCTTACGCCGGCAGCCAGACATCTGTCATTAAAGCTGTTTTTCATTGTGCCTAGCACAACACTATATTTCGATGTATCCGAAAATTTCCTCTCCACGGATATAAACTTGTTTTCAAAGTTCTCCGTGTATTGTCCGTGATTATTTGTCAGATGATAAACGTATGAGCCCGTGTTTATAGAATACAGATTTATTTCATCTGCAGAGCAATTCCATGTAACCAGATAAAAACTTCCTCACCACAGCCATGCGGGGCATCTCTTACGGGCTGTCTGCTTATGTGGAATATTATCCATACTCGCTCACTTTGGCTAACGTACTGAATTTATAAGAACTAATATTTGGCCTGCAGCTGTACAAATTTTAGCATACATACGGAAAGTTGAGATCTTGCGTCACGGGAACGGGACAATGTTCGCTTTCGGTGCAGACAACGCGGACCTTGTCAGACAGTTCCATGCGGCAGGCCTCCTTGCGGGAGGGAAGAATGAAGGCGCGCCGGGTACACGACCCGCGTATGGCCCTTGCCTATCTGCGCAATCCTGATGGGAATAAGCTGGCATGTGTTTGTCAGCATTATTCTCCGCAAACAGATGAGTATTCAAAGGAACAATAGTTACTTTTTAGGATGTTTAGTGGTGACTAAATCAGCCGTGTAATAGGGCGTCCCCTGCGAGTCATCTCAATTCAGTACACGGCTGGTACAGTCCGCCTCTGGCTCGATGCGGACGATCTGACTGAGCTTAAGGTCCGCTGTGAGCGAGGAGCGAAAGTTAACAGTTCATCTCGCACCCAAATAGTCGCATTACTAACATTGCTGCGTGTTAATCAACAGGGAGCAAGTAACTCTTATTTTCTTGATAAGCTTTGTATGGTATGAATAAACCTTACAAAGTTATGAAGAAGCTCGTGATTTTCCTCTGAGATACCATCTGGATCAAAGTGCATCACGTCGTTACGAATTATTCTGACCTTGTCGAGCTCTTTAGTAAAGATTTTTTGGTAATGACTCCAACTTACTGGTAGTGTTTTATGTTCAGATAATGTCCAATGACTTTGTCATGCAGTTCTCCCTTCAGGCGTGATTCATAAAGCGGCCAGTCATCCGTCATCCATACCACGACCTCAAAGGCCGACAGCAGGCCCGGAAGACGCTCCAGCGTGGCCAACGTGCGTTCACCGAATACGTGCGCCACAACCGTCCTCCGTATCCTGTCATACGCGTAAAACAACCAGCGCTGGCGTGATTTAGCGCCGACGTAACCCCACTGTTCGTCCATTTCCGCGCAAACAATGACGTCACTGCCCGGTTGTATGCGTGAGTTTACCGACTGCGGCCTGAGTTTTTTAAGTGTCGTAAAATCGTGTTGAGGCCAACGCCCATAATGCGTGCACTGGCGCGACATCCGACGCCATTCATGGCCATATCAATAATTTTCTGGTGTGTACCGGGCTGAGAGGCGGTGTAAGTGAACTGTAGCTGCCATGTTTTACGGCAGTGAGAGCAGAGATAGCGCTGATGTCCGGCAGTACTTTTACCGTTACGCACCACGCCTTCAGTAGCTGAGCAGGAGGGACAACTGATGGAGATGGAAGCCACGGGAGCACCTCAAAACCACCATCATACACTAAATCAGCAAGTTGGTAGCATTACCAGATTTTTTTATCTATTTGAAGTTCGGTTTTTTTCCACAATTCTGGATTTTCAAAAAGTCGTATATATTCCCCAAAGGTTAAATCTGCAACCGACTCTATAACCCGCTCGCTGTCAGATGGATTAACTATGCTAACAAGCTCATCTTTCGTAAATTTACCATCTATCAGCTTACGAATATGATTTTCGATTTCAGATAGTAAAAGAAAAGGTTCTGACAACTGTCTGAACTGAGAGCTAAGATCGGTAGTAGTTATAATCCCACTAATTCTTTGATCAGCAGATCGTACTAATACGTAAGCATACTCAATAATTCTAGGTAGTGCAGAAAAAATAGAGTCGCTGGCGTTTATTTCCCTGTGTGGCTTCATATAATCACGCACAACCGCAGATTCGGATTTGGTCAACGCTAGTTTTGGAGCAATGCTTTCCCAACTAATGACACCTTTAACATCTCGCTCGCTGGTCATAACGGGTAGTTGAGAGTAGTCATGCCGTAACATCAATGTGATGGCTTCTGTTAATGTGGCGTCAGGTTTCACGGTCACTAGCTTAACATCTGATGCTTCGAGTCGACTAACACGGAAGGCTGGCTCGGAAACTGCACCGGAAATTAGTTCATCTTGCGGCTGAAATACTGTTTCAGGTATAGCTAATTCGCCGTTACCTGATTCGGTTGCTTCGTCTAAGCATTCACCCGCTTCATGGGTCGTTGCGTCACTCCTAGGAGGTGCATAGATAGTAATTTTTGCATCCAGCGGCACACTATCAAAATCAGGTTCGGTTTTAACTCCTAAGTTTTCTAATGCTTTGCGAATTTTGTACGCAACCATGTAGCCTCGACGCTCTGCGCCAAACCAGCTTATGAATTCTCGCACTGATATTGGGTTTGAGGGCATACCGGCTTTTAGTTCACGAATGATTTCGTTAAGTCTTTCTCGATTTTCTACTGCCATAAAATTTTCTCCATGTAGGTTGGCGACTACAGTTAGCTTTCAGTCTTGATCTTGGGCTTCTCATGCTTTTTTTAAATCTGGACAACGAGGCTGGATTGGCTTTTTCAGCTCACCTCAGATTGCACCATCCCATACACATAGCTCAGATTCCTAATGTTCAGTATAAGGAGGCCAGAATACGAATTGCCCTTACCGCTAGTGCCAGCGCGTTGAGTTTAGTAGATGCCTTATTCATTTAGAATTTGATAAAAATACAAGACTCGGACAACAAGCTGCAATATTAATCGTTATTTTTCGACTCGAGGCTAACTTTCCGCCCTTGGCACAAAACTGACATTGCAGAAATAGTAGGTCAGTTTGGATCGAGGAGCGGAAGTTTGCAATCGCTCTCATAGCTGGTGTCAGCGGCACTCATGTCAGCCCAGGAAATGTTGTCAGTTACTCTATCCAGGGGACAGGTTCACCAAGATAGGTGTGTGTGCAGCAGCGGCAAGTTACTTTCACGTCCTTTCCCGAAATTGAAGGATTTACCTGTTGAAGAATTCCATTCTCATCAACAAACAGACCTGGATAAAAACTACTTTCACCAATGCAGACTAAATCTCTTCGCTGATGCTCATGTCGTGCGACTAACCAGAATACAGGCTCGGTAGTATCAAGACGCCCACCTACTTCACTGAATATTTCATCCCATGGTTTGCCAATGTGTTTGATCAGGAAATAAAACAAGGGTGTATAATCTCGGCCACGCTTCAGTCTGCCATGCATTGTCCCGCGCTTTGCCAGTAGCTCATTTCCGACTTTTTTACAGTTGCGTTCCCAGCGATACTCAGCACCAGGATTATTAGATTGATGTCGTGTAGTGGTGTTGACGCTGCGATACAGCTTACGGGACTTATTCTGTTGATGAGTACGCATAGCTCGATCTCGTGCATCCTTTCTTTTGTGGGTCGGTAGCGCCTGCCGGAGCTAGATTCAGTAGTGTGTGGCTGTATTAAAAACAACCATGCTTACAGACAGTCGCATTATGCTGAAATACCGTCCTACTGAAACTACCCAAAAATCCGCTCATGACAAAGAGAACATGGCCTGAAGCAGCATGGCGGAGTTTAGCAAAGCGCGCCATTCAAGACATAATCTTGAAGCTAACCGCGCATGTCGAAGCCTGATTTTTGAAAATCTCTATAAACTTCCGGATTGCTGAAGGCCGGGAATTTGGCTTTATGGGCGGCTGATTTTATCGCTTCGCAATAGGCGCTATTGCCGTTACTGGTTGAAATGCTTAAAGGTGTGCCATCCTGAGCAAATTCAATATGCAACCTGCATTGTTTCCCTTTCCAGTTTTGCGGCTCTTCAATTTCGGCGTTTATTGCCGCCCTGATTGCCCGCGCCTGCGCGCCCCATTCATCCCGATCGTCCCAGCGTCCTGAACCGCAATTACCCGTTGCCGTGGTCTTATGGCAGCCGGAAGGGTGTAGCGGCGCGCATCCGGCGGCCAGGTTCACCACTATAGCCACCACAGCGATTTTCTTTACTGCTTGAGACATTCCCATCTCTTACCCCGCAATCCATTTTAGCTTCAGTAATGTTTAAATATTCTTCCGCACTTCCTGGCCTCTTTTCAACTACCAATAACGGGTTACAACGTCGGCGACCATGCTACCGGTTCCATCTCCGACTAACCGTTCGTTTTTGAACTATGTTTAACACCAGTCAGAATAATAAAATGATTAAGTATTTACAGGACCTGAGCGGCGGGGCCTCCCTCCGGAGCATTTGAAAGCCAGAACCTCACTTAAAAGTGTGGCAACATTTCGTGGGTAATATTCATGTCCGGAGAATAACGTGTTCGGAAAACTGTTGTTAAACTACATGCCCGGTTTACAAAATTTGTTAGCCTACGATAAAAGCTGGCTAAAACATGATGTTAAAGCCGGGTTATCCGTTGCGGCCGTAGCGCTCCCTGTTGCGATTGCTTACGCTGAGCTGGCGGGGGTGGGGGCAATTGTAGGGCTCTATTCCTGCGTTTTACCGATGATAGCTTACGCACTGTTTGGCTCTTCACGCCAGCTTATTGTGGGCCCTGATGCCACAACCTGCGCGGTGATTGCGGCCGTCGTATTTCCGCTTTCTGCAGGAAACCCCGAACTGCACTGGCAGCTGACGATCATCATGACATTGATGATGGGCGGGTGGTGTTTGCTTGCCAGTAAATTTCGGCTGGGCGCGCTCGCCGATCTGCTTTCTCATCCCATTCTTACCGGTTTACTTAATGGCGTAGCCGTGACGATTATTGTCGGGCAATTAGGCAAGGTGTTGGGGATTAAGCTTGATGAAGCGCAGGTTATTGAAAAAATAATCGCCTTGCCAGGTCGACTTTCAGATAGCCATTTATTAACCGTAGGAATATCCCTTTTTACGTTAATTATTTTAATGGTGATCAAAACGTATCGCAGCCAGTGGCCAGCACCTTTAATCGCCATTGTGATAACAACGGCACTGGTATGGGTGACCTCTGCGCAACAGTACGGCATTGCCACGATTGGGGGAGAAGGCTTCCAGCCTGGTTTACCGGTCGTTCACTGGGGGGCGTTCCAGCCGGGGCCGATGCGTGATTTGGTGATCCCGGCGCTGAACCTGGCGTTGGTCAGTTTTGTCAGTCTGATGCTGACCGCCCGCAGTTTCGCCGCAAAAAATGGCTACGAAATTAATGCGGATGCAGAGTTCCGGGCTTTGGGTATTGCGAACATTATGTCGGGGTTATCTCAGGGGTTTGCTATCAGTGGCGCCGATTCCCGGACTGCGGTGAATGATTCGGTTGGGGGGAAAAGCCAGCTGGTTTCCGTGGTCGCCGCCTTGATCATCGGTCTCGTCGTAGTATTTTTCACTCAGCCATTACAATTCATTCCGGTATCTGCGTTAGGGATTGTTCTAATGTACGCATCGTGGTCATTGATTGATTTACGTGGGCTATGGAACCTGAGGCGCAGAAATAAACAGGCCTTTCGCCTGGCCTTCTTCACGTTTGGCTGTGTGTTAATTATCGGCGTTATCCAGGGGATTGGCCTTGCGGTGTTGCTTGGGTTATTACAATTCCTTCGTACGGTGTTTCGCCCCTCTGAGCACCTGCTGGGCACTGACGAAGAGGGAATGATTCACTCGTTAGGGAATACCACCGATATAAAAATGGTCCCGGGCGTGCTGATGTATCGATTTAACTCACCGTTGACCTATTTTAATGTGGCTTATTTTAAACGTCGGGTATTGAACCTGGTTGATGGAGCAGCCATACAGCCTAAATGGGTGGTCATTGATGCCGTTGCCTGCTTCACCTATTCAGACATCAGTGTCCTGGCAACCATTAATGAGTTAAAGCGCGATCTGAAAGGTCGACAGATTAAATTAATTCTTGCGGGCAGGAAAACGGAGTTAACACGCTGGTTTAAAGACAGTCGGCCAACAATGAATGATGATGACATGATTCTGGCGCCAGACCTCTACCTGGCACTTCGGTTCATTCAAAGCAAAGAGAGTGCGAGTGAGGGGGAATCAGTCGGTGATACATAACCAAATAGTGGTGAAAGGCTTGTAGCAAATGCTACTGGCAGGCAGGGAACACTCACAATTACCCACAGGATGAGAATAAAGATAATGATGGTTTTCTGAAGTATGGGATTATCCACTAAAAATGACTCCGACTTGCTCGCTGAAAAAGCAGAATAGATGAACAGTCGTCACGTATCCACCACTAAATGTGGGGGTATGAATGAAATTTACCCTGATTCGATTTTGAGATGACCCTGCCCGTAGCCGGTTTCTCCGCTGTGAATGCGCAATCTCTGGTGCGACGTATCAGGCTGACGGCTATAAGCAAGGAGCGGGCCTTGAGCGCCATTCATTTTCACCGGAACAAAAATAGATAGGGTCGTGCCTACAAATAAATAAACTCATAACTCACAATGTAACTTCCAATATTATTCACACGGGCCGTTACCCACACCCCAGTCATTCCCTGCTTACGGTGGCTGTGCAGATATTCTTTGTTTGTACAAAGCTGAATCCATCTGTTGGTGTTCTGATCTTTTAACCAGAGACCCGCTTCACAATGGCCATGCTTACCTCTCGAAGGACCCGGAAAGACAACCTCATATTCAGATTCATAGCCAATTATTTTGTCCGGGAAGAGATAGACATAAATATCATAACCATTTAAGCTCAATACAAACCCAAGGCAAAAACCGCATAAGAAAGTATTAGCAAAGTATTTTAAAGTTTGGTTAAAGGCGTGCACAAAAAAAGCACGTATAACCAAAAGCGCGCCAATCGCTACTCCAACAGAAATATATGTTGTCCATTCAGGAATCGATTTTTGCAAAATGGTATAATTGGAGATGCTTGTTGTCCATGACATATACCAGATCCATGCACCTAAAATGGTAAATGTTATGGCTGTTATAAGTAGCCTTTTAAACTTATTTTCGGAAGGGTGTTTTCCAGTCATTTTTTATTTTGTATGTATCAACAGATAGCATCATTTTTTTAGGAAAGGCCATTATATATCATTAACCTTAACATGACTCATGTTTCGATATGAATTTTTAAACGCCATCTTCTGACTGCAGCTTGCCCGCTACCCGCGAGCAAGCCACACCCCTTAGCGATACAGCGTCTTTTCCGCAACCGGAATAAGGAGCCCGGATCGCCAGTCCGCGAGCGTCAGCTGCGCAAGCTTACCCAGCGCGGTATAAAACGGATGCCCGGCGTTGTCGACAAACACGGACAGGAAGCGGGTGCTCCACGGCAGCAGGTGCCACGCCAGAAGTTGAGCGCACTCCTCCTCGCGGCCGTTCTCGGCCAGCCATGCCGTCAGCAGCAGCAAAGTCCCGAAGTGATCTTCCGGTTCATTCTGCTGCATTTCAAATGCGATAGCGTTCTCCCGCATCCACTGGCGCAGCGCGAGGGTCGAATCGCCGAACAGCACGGATTCGCGGTCCAGCCAGACGGAGCCCCACGGTGGCGCGGGTAGGGCGTAAGGGCCAATAAACAGCCGTTGCCAGGCGTCCGTCAGCGGTTCGTCGGCAGACGCGGCAAAGGTGTCGGCTACGGGTCGCAGCGTTTCCGAAGGCAGAGGCCAGTCCTGAACCCATTCGCCTGCGGTGAGGGCCTGCACCAGCGGCGCGGCCTGCTCGCTGTCTGGCGCGAAATAAAACAGCGCACCCAGCACCCGGGCGCTGAACGCGAACGATTCACGATGTGAGACATCTTTCATTACATCTTCCTTGCTCGCGCGGAGGGTGTCCGCGCGACTGAGTTAACCGATAATACAAACCATAGAATAAACCACGGTCACGCCATTCACCCGTTACACCTTCTCGATCTGTACCAGATTGGTGTGCTGCGGGTTGCCTTTGGCCAGCGGTGACGGGCGGTGCGTGGTCAGGGTGTTGATGCATGAGCCGTGGTCGACACGATCGCCACTCATATTGGCGTCGTGCCAGGCCCCCTGGCCCATGGCGCTGACGCCTGGCATGATGCGCGGCGTCACTTTCGCTTCAATTCGTACCTCGCCGCGGTCGTTAAAGACCCGCACCGTATCGCCGTTCTTAATGCCGCGTTTTTCGGCATCGACAGGATTAAGCCAGACCTCCTGGCGGCAGGCGGCTTTCAGCACGTCCACGTTACCGTAGCTCGAGTGGGTACGGGCCTTAAAGTGGAAGCCAAACAGCTGCAGCGGGAACCGCGCGCGCTCGGGCGCATCCCAGCCGTCGAAGGTTGACGCGTAGACGGGCAGCGGGCTGATGGTCTCATCTTTTTCCAGCTCCCAGGTGGCCGCAATCTCCGCCAGCTTGCTGGAGTATATTTCAATCTTACCCGATGGGGTTTTCAGCGGATTGGCTTCCGGGTTTTCACGGAATTTTTTATAGGCCACAAAATGGCCGTTCGGATCTTTGCGCTTGTAAATGCCTCTTTTTTTCAGCTCGTCATAGGACGGCAGTTTGGGATCTTTTTCGAGCATTTTGGCATACAGATACTGCAGCCACTGTTCCTGCGTCCGTCCTTCGGTGAATTTCTGGTGGATATCCGGCCCGAGGCGTTTCGCCACTTCGCTCATGATCCAGTAGATGGGCTTGCGTTCAAACTTCGGCGCGGTCACGGGCTGAAGGAATATCAGGTAGCCCATGTTGCCCGCATAATCGTTTGGAATGATGTCTTCCTGCTCGACGGTCATCAGGTCCGGCAACACGATATCGGCATACTTCGCTGACGATGTCATGAAGTTATCAATGACCACAATCATTTCGCACTTGCTTTCATCCTGCAGGATATCGTGGGTTTTATTGATATCGGAGTGCTGGTTGATGAGGGTGTTGCCCGCGTAGTTCCAGATGGACTCCACTGTCAGACGGATGGATGGACTTGAAGTAGTTGACTCAACGCTACTTAAGGTCCTGATATGACTGACATTAACCATGATAATACTGTATATGCATCCAGTTCTTTCTCTGGGTCTCCCTATCTGTATCAGCAAGTCTACACCTCAAGTCCTGACACAAGGCTGACACAAATCAAGGACCTTGCAGTCCCGCACTTGCTCGCAAGGCTCGCTACGCCACAGATAGTCCGTAGAGCTAACGGTCGATATACTATCCGCTTCAGACTCAAGGGACAGACCACACCGTTTCTTTCAGTATCGACCCGCAGCACAGACAGGAGAGTAGCCACAATGCGTCAGAGAGAGCTTGCAGCCACCGCTAAGGCCTTCATGTTGGATAGGCCTGAAGTCTCACTACAGGAGCTTACAGAGCATCTCCGGTCTATGGCTGAGCAGTTCCTGACAGACGCTAGTGACGATTACTGGAATGGAATTGAGGTCGCTACTCTGGTCGACGAGAAGTCCAACCTGAAGGAGCTAGCCGCTACGCAAGCATTGAGTCTGGACCAGCAGAAGGGCATAAGGTTAGCGCTTGAAGTCCTGACCGCAGCACAGCAGAGGGTAGACACTGGTGATACCTCTGGTCTGATTAAGCTGATTGATGATAATAACCTTACTGATGACTCAACTATAGGCGACTCTACGTCAATTCTGAGGATCGAGCAGGGGGTCAGCCCACAAGTATTCACGAGAGAGCGCCAACCATCTGTAGTTTTTTCAAGCCTAGTGTCCTCGCTGCTGGCTGAGAAGGTCCAGACCCTGAAGACATCCAGCTACAAGGACCTGTCGTCCTCACTCAATACTGTCTCCCGGTTCCTGCCTGAAGACATGGACCTGATGTCCCGCTCTGGGTGGCTGGCTGTCAGGGACTCTATGCTGGCTGCTGAGGTGAGACCGTCGACGATTAACAAGCTGCTGACCAAGGCGAAGATGTGTCTTGATTATGGTCTTATGAATGGGCATCTGGAGGGCCGTAACCCTATCGAACGGATGAAGCTGACCAAGGATGTTGACTCCAAGCGCAGAGCGTTCACTGACGAGGAGTTGGAGAGACTTCTGGTCCGTGTTGAGTCTGAGTATCAGTTCACACGACATACGGCTCACACGACCTCAGAGGCCCGTAGATGGGCGTCTCTGGTGTCTGTGGTCACTGGCGCTCGGTCTGCTGAGGTCTGCCACCTGACTAAACGTGACATCGTAACCTTGGACAATGGACTGGTCTGTATCGACATCAATGAAGATGGGGACGGCAAGTCAGTGAAGAACAAGCATTCAGTCCGACTTGTGCCGTTGACCGATGGGGCCTGTGGTCTTGACCTGAAGTCCTTCCTCGAATGGGTAGACACGCAGCCTACCGATGGTCCTCTCTTCGGGATGACTCCGAGTGCCTACTCAAGCTGGTTTAACTCAAGGGTCATGACTGAAGCTCTGGGGGGCGCTACGGATGTCTCTCTCCACAGTCTGAGGCACTGGCTAGCGACCAGAATGAAAGAGCGTGGAGTCAATCTGGTGGACGCTCAGGGCATCTTAGGTCACAGCAGTCAGTCCATTACGTATGACCTGTACGGGAAAGGACACGCTGTTGGTAGGCTGGCTGAGGTGCTGAAGACAGCTTTACTTTAAGTAGGAAGACCCAAGGTGGAGACCATATACGGCTTGATGGTTGAGACCTTGGGTCACTGAAGTCTGACTGAAGTTAGGGAGGGTGATAATAATCATAATCCCTCCTGACTATAGGCCCACTGGTTCGCCTTCGGCTGTCCGACTCTAAGTCTGTCTGTGCTCTTATTTAAACTGCGTCCTAAACTCCGGTCCCTCCAAATTCCTATGGTCTCCTCTTGACATTCCTGTTTAACTGTGAGTCGCCTCTGGTCTCTCTTTATATATACTTCCTTAATTCCTGAGGCGTCTTTAGTCCTTGACATTCGGTCCAACCTGTGAGTCATATCCGGCCCTCCCTCTTTATATTTACTTCCTTAATTCCTAGGGTCGCCTTAATCCTTGACATCCAGTCCAGCCTGTGAGTCACATCCTGTCGCGCTACTGTATGCATCACCAGTGGTGGACTTGATTATCACTATAGGGGAACCAACTAATTCAACTACAGGAGATACTCTATGGCACGACCAATCGCAACTCACGACAACACGTTCACCAAAGCCTACTTGCAGCAGCACTGCGGGGACCTGCTGTCATTCGATGGTCAGGGTGACTTGAGTGGCTGGCTGGATGATGTCCTTACTGGTGCTGGTCGCCTGAGCGAATCAATGGCAAGCAATACCAAGCCTGTCAGCCCATACTTGATTCTGACCCAACTACTAACGCACGACACATTAACTGTAAGCGCTGTGCAGGAGTCCCTGAGCCGTAAGCGTGTTGCCTTGGGTGAACCTATGATTTCAACTCGCTACGCTCGCTACGTCTATGCTGCCGTCGTCAGCGCCAGTAAATCCGTCCAGTACCACGCCAGTAAAGCTGGTTCATGATTACGGACCCTAAACTATCACTATAGGGAGACCAACCTTGCCTCTGAGTCTGATGCGTCAGAACATGCGAGCATCTGGTCAACCGACATTAAGTATCTCTCCTAAGTAGTCAAGGTCTGTGACCGCCTCTGTCAGACCTCCTGTATGACCTCCAGCTCGTTAGCGTTCTTCAGTCATCTCATTGGCTTAAGTTTATCACCGCTCACCATCTGGAGTCCTTACAGCTCGTCTTGACATGCGGTCGCACCTTTATATGGCTGGAAGAGACCTCCTCTGTCAGACGCTATCTAACCAACCCAGAAAACGGGTTTGTTAAAAAGAGTAACATGGGTCTCCACCTTCATGAGGACCACTCCGGTAAAATTGCGGAGTGAACGGGTGGCTCTATCACAGGTCGCGAAAATGGAAACCTGCTTAACGTCCCCAAAACTGAGCAGTGCTCAAAGCTGAGGAATAGGCAGAAAATCCGCCTTATCCGAACGGAAAACTTTTCCGACCGAACCAATCACCGCAATGGTCATCGCAGACCACATCACAATTACCTCAAGTCATTCTGTTTGCGTCCTGTTGCCTGCTGGTCTCCCTTTACGTGGGGGCTTGAGTAGGTCAGTAGGGTGCGACTTCAGGGTGCAAACAAAAGGAGTACACGTAAATGTCTCAACAAGAAATCAGCATCATTAACCTCGACCAGCTTGTGTCCATGACCTCAGTTGAAATTGCGGAGCTGACAGGAAAAGAACATAAACACGTTTTACGAGATATTCGTAATATGGTCGAAGAGCTTAACGGGTCCAAAACTGAGCAGCGAGATTCTGGCAGCTCAACTTTGAGCAGCGAGCTTAACGGGTCCAAATTTGGGCGCGTTGGCGAGGAAGTATACAAGGACGCGAAAGGTGAGAGCCGAACAATGTATCGTCTCGACCGTAAGCATACTTTTATTCTGGTCGCTGGCTATTCCGTTCACCTCCGCGCCAAGTGTTACGACCATATTCAGACGTTAGAGCGTCGAGTCCTTCAACTGGAAGAGCAGAAGACCCGAGCCGCCGCTCAGTCCGCTAACCGTCGAGGCGTGACTTGGGGTGACTACTGCAAAACCTATGGTCTACCCGCTCAGAAGCTAATGACCGCACTTCTTCAGCATCGTGGTCTCTTTCGTAAGAACCCAATCAGCAACGAGTGGTCTGTAAATCCGAAGTATTCCGACTGCTTTCGTATCATTAAGCCGTCAGACCAGAAGTTCTCAGCAGGTGGTTATAACTTCCGGTTCAATGCTAAGGGGCTGGAGGTCTTCGGTAAGCCTGCGACAGTCGATAGGCTGAGAGGCATCCTTATTGCCTTCACTGGCACCGACCAGCAGAAGCAAGAGCACCTCCTGAAGCAGGCCCAATCCGGCAAGCTGGAGGGACTCTAAGATGATTGACCCTCGCACACCTATCGGCAAAGCGACCCTCCGTTACCGTGGTCTTCCTACACGTCATCTGCTGTCTCTGCTGAGACTTGGTGTCGAAGACCCCGATCGCCCTTACTACAGTCGAGACGAGCTGATATCCATGCTGGTGGACCGTGATTTGAATAATCAGTTACGCCGAGCCTTTGCGAAACTGGAGTCTTGACCGCTCCGGAAATCTCCGGACCGTAAACCTTAATTTAAACCTTTTGAGATGACCGATGCGGGGAGACCCGTAGGCGCTACTGCGTCTGCGATACCGATAGTCTCAACTCTCAAGAGGAGAATTACCTATGATGTTCAACAACAACAACTGGAAGCTGTCAGTCACCGACATCAACCTTTATGAAAACACTGTGAGTCTGGACGGTCAGCCCTATCCGCTGTCATTCGCTATTAAGACCCTGATTCCGGGCTATCTGTCAGGACTGCCGTCCACCAGCCGCGAGGCAATGGAAATGCTGGAAGCGCTGGCTGAAGCTGGCGTGACCATCGGCAACTTCTTCAGTAATGAACTGATGACAGCCTACCAGCGTCGCCAGCTTAACAAACGAGCTGAGGCCGAGCGTATCGCCAAAGAGCAGAGACTTCAGGCAGACCGTATGCGTGAAGAGAACATGACAGACGCAGAGTGGCAGAAAGAGCTACAGCGCCGCGAACAGGTCAAAGCTGAACGCCGGACCTATGGTGAGAACCTCCGCAGTGCTACCCATTCCGCTGGTCGCTCCCGTGCCGCTATTGTCGCTGACCTTGAGTCAGGCGCTAACTGGATGGACAGCTTATAAGACACACAGTCCCTGACCCGATGTTAGGGACTCCTCAGTTTTGAGGACCCACAGTATTTAAACTAATTTAGGAGATTGATTATTATGACGATTAAAGACGCTTTCCAGTTCGGCATTGAGCCAGTACATATCACCGACACCGACAACATTCGGGTCAATGAAGGTCTGCCGACTAACGCCGACCCTCAGGTCTATGCCCTCCAGTTAGCTAAGACGGTTAAAGCTATGCTGAACGGTGTACTTAAAGACGCTCAGGAGAACATCCCGTTCCCTGTAGAAGTCCTGCCGACCCGTAACAGCTTACCGACGCCAATCATTGCTCACACTCTGGCTGACCGCTCTGTGGTCGTTCCTGTCCGTGGTGGTAAGCGACCTGAAGTCGTTACCGTTCCGTCCGGTCAGGAGATTGTGGTCGAACCGATTGAACAGGCTATCCTCGTGTCCCACCAGACCAAGCTATGGGACACTAAGTCTTCCACTGGTTTCACTCAGGGGACGCTACAGCAGGATGCTCTGAACATCTGCGATAACGTGGTCCGTACCATTAACTCTAAGATGGTTGACGTTCTGGAGTCCTCTAAGCTGTTGAAGACAGTAGAGCTTCCGGTCCTGACTGGTAGCCTGACCGCTAAGGCAGACACTATCATGGACGCTCTGTACGAGAACACCGAGTCTTCCTTCGGCTCTGAGGTTACTGATTACGGTATCATCGCCCATGAGTCACACCTTAAGGCTCTCTCCCGTCTGGCTGCTAAACAAGGCTTTGGTGGTGAAGACGCTATCGTCGATATGCTAGGAACAGACATCGCCTATTACAACGGTGAAGACCGTGGCGTGTTCATGATGGCTAAGCGTTTCACGGCTCTGAGCTTCGGTTGCTTCCGTCACGATGGTGAGAACATTACGGTGGTCCTTTCACGTGATGGCGACAGCCAGTCCAATGACCTTGAAATCCTCGGTAAGGTCTTCGTGGTCGCTGAAGCTGCTACAACTGTTAAGATGGGGACTGGTAGCGCTACTGCCGTCCTGCCTGTAGTCAAACGCCTGAAGTTCACCAAGACCGAAGCGTAAGACCAATGGGTAAGAGCATTAGTAAAGGCTTCAGGTCCATCGCCAAGGGCCTGACAGGTGGTGGTGGGACTCAAGGTGGGGCTTCGGTCCCGCCTCCTGTAGCTCCTCCAGATGACGCTCAGCAAGCTGTAGTCGATACCCAAGGTCAGGAGACCGAGGGAGGTAAGACCATGAGCAGAGGTAAGTCTGGACTGAATATCAGCAGGACTTCAGGTGGTGGGCTATCACTGTGATTAACTAACTATGGTCTGGACCAATGGTCTGGACCTGTTGTTAATGTAATAATATAACATAACAGATAGGGGCTTTATGTCTATGACTTCCGCAGACCTGAAGTCCCTCCTGACTCTGGTCTATAAACTCGTGTTCCTCTCTGTGGGTCTCTACATGGTCCTCTCTGGTCGACTCGGTGTGGATGTGTTCGACACTCTGTCTAAGGCTGTGGGTGGACTTCTAGGTCCTTAGGTTTGGACTCACAGTGGGACCGATGGTTTCTGACAGAAAAATGTGAATGACCATCTAATACATTAAGCCAGCAGACTTCCCCCCCATAGGCCCACCTCAAGTCCAGACCGAGGCCACCGGGGGTCCTGACCAGCCGTCTAGACATCCCGTCTAATGACACAAGTCTGGCACAAAGAATGACACAAGGTCTTGACTCAATGCAGGACCTCAGGCCTACTAAGGTCTCTCGTGACTCTAACGAGTAACCGCTTCAAGTCCTTGTAGTTCCAGATGAACTTAATCGGCACGTCCAGCTTATCCTTGCCGCGCACGCCGTCGCGCAGGGCGGTCATCTCCGGCCCACGGGCGATGGCGTCCGTCCAGCTGAAGCAGGAAATTTGCGTTTTGACCGGGTTATCCGGCAGCGGCATACGTTCGATGGTGATGGTGTAGGTGGACTCACGCGCGCCGCTGTTCCCGCCGTTGATCCCCACGTTTCCGGTGAGGATCGGCAGCATGGCGATAGCGCGGGAGGTCAGCTCGCCGTTCGCCTGACGCTGAGGTCCCCAGCCCTGACAGATATAAGCCGGTTTAGCGGAGCCGATTTCCCGGGCAAGCTTAACGATGCGATCGGCGGGAATACCGGTGATGCGGGAGGCCCACTGCGGCGTTTTCGCCGTGTGGTCATCGCCCTGGCCGAGAATATACGCTTTGTAGTGACCGTTAGCAGGCGCGCCTTCCGGCAGCGTTTTTTCGTCGTAGCCAACGCAGTATTTGTCGAGGAATGGCTGGTCGACCAGGTTTTCGTCGATTAATACCCAGGCAATACCCGCCACCAGCGCGGCATCGGTTCCCGGACGGATCGGGATCCATTCATCTTCGCGTCCGGCTGCCGTGTCGGTGTAGCGCGGGTCGATAACAATCATGCGCGCATTGGACCGCTCGCGAGCCTGTTCCAGATAGTACGTAATCCCGCCGCCGCTCATGCGCGTTTCCGCCGGGTTATTGCCGAACATGACCACCAGTTTGGTGTTTTCGATGTCCGAGGTGCTGTTGCCGTCGTTGCTGCCGTAGGTGTAGGGCATCGCGCAGGCAATTTGCGCCGTGCTGTAGGTGCCGTAGTGGCTCAGGAAGCCGCCGTAGCAGTTCATCAGGCGCGCCACCAGCGAAGCGTAAGGGGAGGAGCGGGTGATATTGCCGCCGACAATCCCGGAAGAGTAGTTGATATACACCGCTTCGTTGCCGTAGTTGGCCACCACGTCTTTCAGGCTGGCGGCGATCGTGTCGAGCGCTTCATCCCACGTGATGCGCTCGAACTTGCCTTCGCCGCGTTTGCCCACGCGCTTCATCGGGTAGTTCAGACGGTCAGGGTGATTGATGCGGCGACGAATAGAACGTCCGCGCAGGCAGGCGCGCACCTGGTGATCGCCATACACATCCTCGCCGGTGTTATCCGTTTCGACCCAGTACACTTCGTTGTCGCGGACGTGCAGACGCAGCGCACAGCGGCTGCCGCAGTTGACCGAGCAGGCGCCCCACACCACGGTATCTTCAGGAGGCTGGACGGCGTGCTTTACCGCAGCGGCAGCGCTTTTAAGGCCAAAGGGAAGCGAGATCCCACCAGCGGCAAGCGCCAGAGAACCTATCGCCGTAGATTTCACGAGAGTTCGACGGCTAATTCCGCCGTCGTAATGTTCAGCATCGGACATGGCTCACCCCATCATTATTATTGCGTATTATTTCTCCCGAAATGATATCCGGGCTAATGATGGGGTGAGTGTTACTTATTTGGGGGTAGTAGATCTTAATCCTTATCAAATCAAAGGGAATTGACGCTCAATTACTGAGGTTCAGCTGCGGCACCGCTGCCTGTGCGGGTGTACAGAATTTTAAAGGTGTCGTTAGCGCAGTGGCCTACGACCTGCGTGCCCGCCTGATCGGCCTGGTCGTTTGGCACAATGTTCAGCGTAAAACCTGACTCAGGCACGCCGTTGTTGACGATCTTCTGCTGAATGTCGCTTTTCACGCGCTCGCAGGAATCCGGTGCCGCCAGCGCGGCCGTTGAGGCACTCATTAACAGCAGGGCGGTAATCCAGGGTAACCGTTTCATCTGTAGCTCCTTTTCTCTGTGTAGAGATTAATTTTAGCAGGCTTCGTGTAAACATCTGTATTTGCTAATATGATTGAGAATAATCTCCCTGTACGGAAATGAATGTGAAGAAATATGCAGCGATAACGCTCCTGGCAGCAACACTGGTGGGGTGCGACAACAGCTCCGCGCCGCTGTCGTTTACGCCCGAGATGGCGAGTTTTTCAAACGAATTTGATTTTGATCCGCTGCGCGGCCCGGTCAAAGACTTTACCCAGACGCTGTTCAACGAGAAGGGCGAAGTCTCTAAACGGGTCACCGGCACCGTCTCGACGGAAGGGTGTTTCGATACGCTGGAGCTACACGACCTGGAGGCCAACACCAGCGTGGCGCTGGTGCTGGATGCCAATTACTATCTTGATGCGGAAACCCAGCAGCGCAAAGTGAAGCTGCAGGGCAAATGCCAGCTGGCCGAACTGCCGTCAGCCGGGGTAACGTGGGATACCGACGACAACGGATTTGTGGTGGCGGCGCACGGTAAAGAGATGGAAGTGAAGTATCGCTACGACGCGGATGGTTACCCGCTGGGCAAAACCACCGTCTCCGGCGATCAGCATCTGTCCGTCCAGTCGACGCCGTCGAAAGACCTGCGCAAAAGAATGGATTACTCGGCAGTCAGCATGTTGAATGACAAGCCGCTGGGCAACGTGACGCAGAGCTGCGACTACGATCGCCACAATAACCCGGTGAGCTGCGATCTGACCATCACGGACGACAGCGTCAAACCCGCCGTTGAGCACAAGTACACCATCAAGAACACGATTGAATATTACTGAGCGTAAAGTGCATTTTGTGCGTTTCGCCGGCGGCGCTACGCTTGCACGGGCCTACAATGAAGCACCCTGTAGGCCGGGTAAGCACAGCGCCACCCGGCAAGAAAGACAGCTCAACGGTTTATGACACGGTTTGTCATCAATCTTACTGCGCGGTAGGTTTCAGCAGGCTGGCGCCTGACGGTTTATGTCCGGCCAGGTGCTGATGCTGGAAAATGCACATGCGGATGGTGTTGCGATATTCACCGTTGATAAAGAACTCGTGAATCAGCTCGCCTTCCACCATAAAGCCCAGCTTGCGATAGATATGGATCGCTTTTTCGTTCTCTTTGTCCACAATCAGGTAAAGCTTGTAGAGATTCAGAACGTTGAATCCGTAATCCATTGCCAGCCTGGCCGCGCGTGACGCAAGGCCTTTTCCCTGATGCTCAGGGGAGATGATGATCTGGAACTCCGCCCGACGGTGAACGTGGTTGATCTCAACCAGCTCCACCAGCCCGGCTTTTTCACCTTCACACTCCACAACAAAACGACGTTCACTCTGATCGTGAATGTGCTTATCGTAGAGATCGGACAGCTCGACAAAGGCCTCATAAGGCTCTTCGAACCAGTAGCGCATTACGCTGGCATTGTTGTCGAGCTGGTGAACAAAGCGCAGGTCTTCACGCTCCAGCGGACGGAGTTTAACGTCGCAGGGCGCCGACATTATGGGGCTACCGTGCGGCCAGTGCGGCGATCCAGGCAGCGCAGGGTGTTAGGCTCCCAGTAGGCATTGACGTTTGCACTTTGCTGACACTTATCGCGCGCGTCAAAAGCGACATCTTCTTTGTCCCACTCTTTTTCGGCACGTTTGTTGACCTTCTGGCGAAGGCTACGGGTGTCATTCCATTGTTCTTTGTCCATCGCGGCGTTCTGGCGGCTTTGCGCGCTGTCACCAGACTCAATAATGAGCTTGCTGGTTTCCGCTGTCGCAGAGGCGGCAAAGGCGAACGATGACAGCGCCAGCAGGGCTGTCAGACAAAGGCGTTTGCTTAATGTGGTCATAGCGTTTCCTTTTAAATGGGTGCAGATAATCAAGTTACCCCGTACAGATTCTACACTAAAGCGAAATGACGGCATACCCGCGGAGCAAGTATGGAAAAGTAAAGGGCATCATCAGGTATGATGGTTAAATAAATCCTCACCTGACGTGAAATATGCTTAAAACGACGCTGCTTTTTTTTGCGACTGCGCTGTGTGAAATCATCGGTTGCTTCCTGCCCTGGCTCTGGCTCAAAAAGGGGGGAACCGTATTGCTGCTCATTCCGGCAAGCGTTGCGCTGGCCCTGTTTGTCTGGCTGTTAACGCTGCATCCGGCGGCCAGCGGGCGCGTTTATGCGGCTTACGGCGGCGTCTATGTCTGCACGGCGCTGCTGTGGCTACGCGTGGTGGACGGCGTCAAACTCAGCGTCTATGACTGGGCCGGCGCGCTGATTGCCCTGTGCGGTATGCTGATTATTGTGGCGGGATGGGGGCGCGCGTGAGCCCTCGGGTTTTGTGATCGCTAGCTGATTTTATGATCGTTATACTTGTATGGTAGTAGGGTTGATGGGTAAATTTCCAGCATCACAACGAACGATGTAAGGAAAGGAATTATGAAGATTGTCGCGGCTGACGTGTTTGTTACCTGCCCGGGGAGGAACTTTGTCACCCTTAAAATCACCACCGATGAGGGGATTGTCGGCCTCGGTGACGCTACGCTAAACGGACGCGAGCTCTCCGTGGCCTCATACCTGAAGGATCACCTTTGCCCCCAGCTGATTGGCCGCGATGCGCACCGCATCGAAGACATCTGGCAGTTCTTCTACAAAGGTGCTTACTGGCGTCGCGGTCCGGTCACCATGTCGGCCATCTCAGCCGTGGATATGGCGCTGTGGGATATCAAAGCCAAAGCGGCCAACATGCCGCTCTACCAGCTGCTGGGCGGCGCCTCCCGGGAAGGGGTGATGGTCTACTGTCACACCACCGGCCACACCATTGACGACGTGCTGGAAGATTACGCCCGTCACAAAGAGATGGGCTTTAAGGCGATCCGCGTGCAGTGCGGCGTGCCGGGCATGAAAACCACCTACGGCATGGCCAAAGGGAAGGGGCTGGCCTACGAGCCTGCGACCAAAGGCGACTGGCCGGAAGAGCAGCTCTGGTCCACCGAAAAATACCTCGACTTCACGCCGAAGCTGTTCGACGCGGTGCGTAATAAATTCGGCTTCAATGAGCACCTCCTGCACGACATGCACCACCGCCTGACGCCCATCGAAGCGGCGCGCTTCGGCAAGAGCATTGAAGCATACCGCATGTTCTGGATGGAGGATCCCACCCCTGCGGAAAACCAGGCCTGCTTCCGCCTGATCCGCCAGCACACCGTTACGCCCATTGCGGTAGGCGAAGTGTTTAACAGCATCTGGGACTGCAAGCAGCTCATCGAAGAGCAGCTGATCGACTATATCCGCACCACCATTACCCACGCAGGCGGCATCACCGGGATGCGCCGCATCGCGGACTTCGCGTCGCTCTATCAGGTGCGCACCGGCTCGCACGGTCCGTCGGATCTGTCGCCTGTCTGCCACGCCGCCGCGCTGCATTTCGACCTGTGGGTGCCGAACTTCGGCGTGCAGGAATATATGGGCTACTCCGAACAGATGCTGGAGGTCTTCCCGCACAGCTGGCGCTTTGATAACGGCTATATGCATCCGGGCGACAAGCCGGGGCTGGGCATCGAATTTGATGAGAAGCTGGCGGCGAAATACCCGTACGATCCGGCCTATCTGCCGGTGGCCCGTCTTGAAGACGGCACGCTGTGGAACTGGTAAGCGAGGAGCAAACGATGAAAAGCGTAGTGATTCAACAGCCGAACGAACTGGTAATTGAAGAGCGTCAACTCCCGGTACCTGGCGCAGGTGACGTCCGCGTCAGTATCAAGCTTGCCGGGATCTGCGGGTCGGATAGCCACATCTACCGCGGCCATAACCCGTTTGCGAAGTATCCGCGCGTCATCGGTCATGAGTTTTTTGGCGTGATTGACGCCGTGGGCGAGGGCGTTGACAGCGCGCACCTGGGCCAGCGCGTTTCGGTCGATCCGGTAATCAGCTGCGGGCACTGCTACCCGTGCTCCGTGGGAAAACCGAACGTCTGCACCTCGCTGGTGGTGCTGGGCGTTCACCGTGACGGCGGCTTTAGCGAATATGCGGTCGTGCCCGCACAAAACGCCTGGCCCATTCCGGATGACATTCCTGATAAGCACGCCGTCATGGTTGAGCCCTTCACCATCGCCGCCAACGTAACGGGGCAGGCGAAACCGACTGAACAGGACGTCGCGCTGATATATGGCGCCGGGCCGATGGGGCTGGTTACGGTTCAGGCCCTGAAAGGCGTCTATAAGGTGAAGCAGGTTATCGTGGTTGATCGCATAGACGAGCGTCTGGCGATGGCCCGGCGCAGCGGCGCGGATTGGGTCTTTAATAATGGCGAGCAGTCGCTGCAGGCCGCGCTGGAGGAAAAAGGCATCAAACCGACGTTAATCATTGATGCCGCCTGCCATCCCTCCATTTTGCAGGAAGCGATAACCCTGGCCTCGCCGGCGGCGCGCATCGTGCTGATGGGGTTCTCCAGCGAGCCGAGCCAGATTGTTCAGCAGGGCATCACCGGCAAAGAGCTGGCGATCTTCTCCTCGCGCCTGAACGCCAACAAATTCCCGGTCGTTATCGACTGGCTGAAGAGGGGGCTGATCGACCCGGAAAAACTGATCACCCATACCTTTGACTATCACCACGTTAAAGACGCTATTGAACTGTTTGAGAAAGACCAGCGGCAGTGCTGCAAAGTTTTGCTCACGTTCGGCCAATAATCATTTACGCGGTTAAGCGCCTGCGCAGACAGGCGCTATGTGGTACGCATCTTACCTTTCAGAGATAGCCATTATGACGCAAGTACAACCTCAAAGAACCACATCCGATCTGGTGAAAGCCGCCGTTTCCGGCTGGCTGGGCACCGCCCTGGAGTTTATGGACTTCCAGCTTTACTCGCTGGGTGCCGCTCTGGTCTTCCATGAGATCTTCTTCCCGGAACAGTCCGCCGCGATGGCGCTGATCCTCGCGATGGGCACCTACGGCGCAGGCTATATTGCGCGCATCGTCGGCGCCTTTATCTTCGGCAGAATGGGCGACAGCATTGGTCGTAAGAAGGTGCTGTTCATTACCATCACCATGATGGGGATCTGCACCACGCTGATTGGCGTCCTGCCGACCTACGCGCAGATCGGGATTTTTGCCCCCGTGCTGCTGGTGACGCTGCGCATTATTCAGGGCCTTGGTGCCGGGGCCGAGATCTCCGGGGCCGGGACCATGCTGGCGGAGTACGCGCCGAAAGGTAAACGCGGCATCATCTCCTCGCTGGTGGCGATGGGGACTAACTGCGGGACGCTGAGCGCAACGGCGATCTGGGCCATCATGTTCTTTGCCCTCGATCGTGAACAGCTGCTCGCCTGGGGCTGGCGCGTGCCTTTCCTCGCCAGCGTCGTGGTGATGATCTTCGCCATCTGGCTGCGTATGAACCTCAAGGAGAGCCCGGTCTTTGAGAAAGTGAACGATGTGCAAGCTGCGCAGCCGGACACCTCACTGGGTTCCATGGTGAAAAGCAAATCCTTCTGGCTGGCGACCGGCCTGCGTTTCGGCCAGGCAGGCAACTCAGGTTTGATCCAGACCTTCCTCGCGGGCTATCTGGTCCAGACGCTGCTGTTCGATAAGGCCATCCCGACCGATGCGCTGATGATCAGCTCCATTCTCGGGTTTATCTCCATTCCGCTGCTGGGCTGGCTTTCCGATAAAGTGGGGCGCCGTCTGCCGTACATTATCCTCAATATCTCCGCCATTATTCTGGCCTATCCGATGCTGTCGATCATCGTCGATAAGAGCTATGCGCCGGGGACGATCATGCTCTGCATCATCGTTATCCATAACTTCGCCGTGCTGGGGCTGTTTGCGCTGGAAAATATCACCATGGCGGAGATGTTTGGCTCGCGAAATCGCTTTACCCGTATGGCGATCTCCAAAGAGGCGGGCGGTCTCGTAGCGGTGGGCTTTGGTCCGGTACTGGCAGGGATCTTCTGCAATATGACCGGCTCCTGGTGGCCGATTGTCGCCATGCTGGTGGCCTATTCCGTGATTGGACTGATCTCGGCGATCCTGATGCCGGAAGTGCGCGACCGTGATTTAAGCGCGGCGCAAGACGCAGCCGAGTCTGCGCCGAAAGAGACGGTCGGTTACGGTGCCGTCTCCTCGCGACGCTGATGGTTTATAACTTGCGTTGCCTGTCACACAACTTTGATTTTGTGTCACACCACATGAACAAAAGTTAATATAAATCAAAAACTCAAACGGCAGTATCAGTATGGTTGATGGCAGTTCACTTTTTTTACTCCAGCTACCATTCTAGTTGGTGTAGTCAGCAGGCGCTGCCGCTTCAGCATGGGCGGCAGCGATCCACAGCTTTCTAATTAACGAGTCTTAATCATGGAAAATACCTTATTACAGGCCAACGCGACGCTGCCACAGTACGATCGCGACAGCCTTAAAGCACGCATCGTTCATTTAGGGTTTGGCGCGTTTCACCGTGCGCATCAGGCAGTGTACGCCGACATCCTCGCCGCGGAACACGGTAGCGACTGGGGATACTGTGAGGTTAACCTGATTGGCGGCGAACAGCAGATTGCCGATCTGAACGAGCAGGATAATCTCTATACCGTGGCGGAAATGTCTGCCGATGCGTGGACCTCCCGCGTGGTTGGCGTGGTAAAAAAGGCGCTGCATGCGCAGGTTGACGGGCTGGAGACCGTGCTGGCCGCGATGTGCGAACCGCAGGTGGCGATTGTCTCGCTGACCATCACCGAGAAAGGGTACTGCCATTCCCCGGCGACCGGGCAACTGATGCTCGATCACCCTTTTATCGTCGCAGACCTGCAAAACCCGCACCAGCCGAAATCTGCGCCGGGTGTGGTCGTGGAAGCGCTCGCGCGGCGTAAGGCGGCGGGTCTGCCTGCGTTTAGCGTGATGTCCTGCGATAACATGCCTGAGAACGGTCACGTGATGCGCAATGTCACCTGCGCGTACGCCCGTGCGGTAGACGGTGAACTGGCGGACTGGATCGAATCCCACGTTACTTTCCCGTCAACGATGGTGGATCGCATCGTGCCTGCGGTCACCCCCGACACGCTGGATAAAATTGAACAGCTTACCGGCGTGCGCGATCCGGCGGCGGTGGCCTGTGAACCGTTCCGTCAGTGGGTGATCGAAGATAACTTTGTGGCCGGCCGTCCAGCGTGGGAAAAAGCCGGAGCCGAGCTGGTGTCAGATGTTATCCCATTTGAAGAGATGAAGCTGCGCATGCTTAACGGCAGCCACTCATTCCTGGCGTACCTGGGCTATCTGGCGGGCTATCAGCATATTAACGACTGTATGGAAGATGAAAACTACCGCGTCGCCGCGCACGCCCTGATGCTTAACGAGCAGGCGCCTACGCTGAAGGTCAAAGGCGTCGATTTAGGACGCTATGCCGATCTCCTGATTGCCCGCTACAGCAACCCGGCCCTGCGCCATCGGACCTGGCAAATTGCAATGGACGGCAGCCAGAAGCTTCCGCAGCGCATGCTGGATTCCGTGCGCTGGCACCTGGTGTATCAGAAGCCTTTCCCGCTGCTGGCGCTGGGTGTGGCAGGGTGGATGCGCTATGTCGGCGGCGTGGATGAGCAGGGTAACGCAATTGACGTGAGCGATCCGCAGCTGGAAGTGATTCAGGCGGCGGTTAAAGGCAGTGCGGAAGGGGAAAGCCGGGTCAGGGCGCTGCTTGGCATTGAAGCCATCTTTGGCAAGGAGCTACCGCGTGAAGCCGTCTTTGTTGATGCGGTGATGAAGGCATACCAGACGCTGCTGCAAAAGGGCGCGAAAGCGACCGTGGCGCAGTACGTGTCTCAACGGTAATTCAGCACATGCCGCCGTTCGCGGCGGCATGTCTGCGCACCGTTTAGTGCATGCCCAGGCGAATCAGCTCAATCGGTTCGAACTTACCTTCGCATCCTTCCACTTCAACCGTTTTGCTGCGGCGCACCTGCGCGGCATCCAGCCCGTCGCTGTGGATCGCTTTAATCACGCCAGTTTTGCCTGTGCCGCTAATCATGACGCGGCTGCCGGTGGTGATCGCATTGCGGTTACGGTCGTATGTCATCATGGTATTTTCTCCTCTCTAACCTGTTCGTTACGGCGTTATTTCAGGGTTGCCGTTCACGGGGCATATAAATACGCCTGTCTGCATCAGATGTTTTTGTTTTTGATCAAACTCACACTTTTTTCTTTATTGCCTCGGTCGCTGACCGTTCACGACAGCAATTTACAAAGCAGACCGTTATTTTCATTACCTGATAGTTTCAGCAGGGAAGCGTTGAGGGTTGGTTTATATTCCCGATGCCATTCTGGATACAGGAAATAACCCTTTCATCTGAATAAGGAGCCAGGCTTATGTATAAGAAGATTTTGATGCCTGTTGATGTATTTGAAATGGATTTGAGTGACAAAGCGGTTCGCCACGCGGCTAACCTCGCGAAGGCCGAGGGCGCGTCGATTACCCTGGTCAATATTCTGCCGACCAGCAGCCGATCCCTGCTGCGTGGTTTTAACGCCGATATTAAAAAGCTCGAAGAATATATGACTGAGGAATCCGGGAGAAAAATGAACGCCTTAAAAAGGCTGTTCGACATCTCGCCGGAGAAAATTGACAGCCTGGTTCGCTTTGGCAACGTCCGCGATGAAATCATCAGGCTGAGCAAGGAAGGGGAATATGACGCGATCGTCATCGGGTCGAAAAATCCGGGCATCACCACCCATCTGCTGGGATCAAATGCGGAATCTATCCTGCGCTACGCCACAATTCCGGTGTTAGTCGTTCGCTAAACCCATCGCCGCGTCCGAAAGGGGGCGGCGTAATATTACTCTTCGCTAAACCACTCGCTATTTTCCTGACGAATCAGCTGCACGGATTCGCTGATTTCCTGCAGATGCAGCGTCATCGCTTTTTCCACGCCGTCCGGGTCGCGTTTTTCCAGCGCGCTGAAAATATCATGATGCTGTCGGAGCAGCATTTCCGGCGGAGAGACGTGATCGAGACTCATATAACGCACGCGGTCGATGGTGGCCTTGATGTTTTCGATGGTGTCCCAGGCCAGCTGGCAATCTGCAATCTGCGCCAGTTTCTGGTGGAATTCATCATCAAGCTGGAAGAAATCATTCAACTGCTTACGGTCAATCGCAATCCGCTGCTGATGCAGGTTTTGCTCCAGCAGGTAACACTGCTTGTCGTTGATGAGCGTTGCGGCACGGCGCGCCACCGCGCATTCAATGGCCTGGCGAACAAAACAGCCGTTGCGCACCTGAGAGAGTGAAATTTTGTTCACGTAGCTGCCGCGCTGCGGGCGGATCTGAATCAGACCGTTTTCCGCAAGCTTAATAAACGCTTCACGCACCGGCTGACGGGAAACGTCAAAACGCACGGACACCTCTTTTTCAGAAAGCGGCGTTCCCGGTGGGATCAGGCAATGGACAATATCACGTCGCAAAATGCGATAGATTTGCTGGTTTACGGGCTGGGTGGGATTGAGTTGCGATTCAGCGGCCATGAGTTGTCATTTCTCAGAGAGTTAGCCTGAACATACTACCATTCTTTTATAACCCGAAACAGACCCGGCCCGCAGGCCGGGAAGGGCAGCGTTAGCCACGATGCACGCTAAGCCCGGCAAAACTCTGGCTGACCGGCATCATTTCTACGGTATTGATGTTGACGTGTTTTGGCAGCGTCGCCACCCACCAGACCGTTTCGGTGACATCTTCCGGCGTCAGGGCGTTCGCGTTTTCGTAGGTCTTGTCTGCTTTCGCGTCGTCGCCCTTGAAACGCACGTTGGAAAACTCGGTGCCGCCCACCAGGCCCGGCTCGATGTCGGTGACGCGAATGGCGGTGCCGTGCAGATCGGTACGCAGGTTAAGGCTGAACTGGCGCACAAACGCTTTCGTTGCGCCGTAGACGTTGCCGCCTGCATAAGGCCAGCTTCCGGCGGTGGAGCCGATATTGATAATGTGGCCACGATTGCGCTCGACCATGCCCGGCAGCACCGCGCGGGTCATATAGACCAGCCCTTTGTTGTTGGTGTCGATCATGTTTTCCCAGTCTTCCACGCTGGCTTTGTGGGCTGGCTCCATGCCCAGCGCCAGACCGGCATTGTTGACCAGCACGTCGATGGCGCGCCACTCGGCGGGCAGATTCGCAATCATCTCTTCGATCGCCGCGCGGTTACGCACGTCCAGCTGCGCGGTCAGAATGCTGTCGCCTAGTTCGTCCTTCAGCTCCTGCAGACGTTCCTGACGGCGGCCCGTTGCAATAACCTTGTGCCCGTTGGCGACGAAGCGACGCGTGATGCTTTCACCAAAACCTGCCGTTGCCCCGGTAACTAAAATAATCATCTCACTGTTCCTCAACGCTTTTTGTGTTTAACTAACATAGCACGGCCGCAGAGGGTGCGTTAAGGCAACATTTGTATGACAGCGTTGCAGGGGATGGCGGCCTGGCCTACTCTGGGAGGATACCCGTACTCAGGAGTGAAAGATGACGGCCACGAATCCTTTTTTTGACATCAGCCTGCTGCCTTACCAGGCCCCCCATTTTGATCAGATCAACGACAGCCACTATCGTCCGGCCTTCGATGAAGCCCTTCGCCAGAAGCGCGCGGACATTGACGCGATTGTCGCTCAGGCCGCTGCGCCTGACTTCACGAACACCGTGCTGGCGCTGGAGAAGAGCGGCGCCATGCTCTCGCGTGTCAGCAGCGTGTTCTTCGCCATGACTTCCGCGCACACCAATCCGTTTTTACAGGAGCTGGAAGAACAGTTCTCCACCGAGCTTGCCGCGCTGGCAAACGATATCTGGCTGAATGACGCGCTGTTCGCCCGCGTGGAGAGCGTCTGGCAGGACCGTGCCGCGCTGGACGCCGAATGCCGTCGTCTGGTCGAGGAGTTGTATCAGCGGTTTATTCTGGCCGGCGCGCGTCTGAATGAGACAGAAAAGGCCGAGCTGAAGGCGCTGAATACCGAGGCGGCCTCCCTGACCAGCCAGTTTAACCAGCGTCTGCTGGCTGCCGATAAGACCGGTGGGCTGGTGGTGGATTATGCGCACCAGCTTGACGGGCTCAGCGCAACGGAGATCGCTGACGCGGCGCAGGCTGCCGCGGAGCGAGGGCTAAACGATCGCTGGCTGATCCCGCTTTTGAACACCACCCAGCAGCCCGCGCTTTCCGCGCTGCGCAATCGTCAGACCCGCGAAAACCTCTTCAACGCAGGCTGGACGCGTACCCAGAAAGGGGACGAAAACGACACCCGCGCGCTGATCCTTCGTCTGACGGCGCTGCGCGCGCGGCAGGCCCGTCTGCTGGGCTTTGAGGATTACGCTAGCTGGAGCATCGCTGACCAGATGGCGAAAACCCCGGCCGCCGCGCTGGAATTTATGCGCGGCATTGTGCCTGCCGCCCGCGCCCGCGCGGAACGCGAGCAGGCCGATATTCAGAAAGTCATCGACGACGAGCAGGGCGGTTTCACCGTGGAGGCCTGGGACTGGGCCTTTTATGCGGAGCGCGTGCGCCAGGCAAAATATGCCCTCGATGAGTCGCAGATCAGGCCCTACTTTGCGCTCAATACCGTGCTGCAGGATGGCGTATTCTGGGCTGCCAGCCAGCTGTTTGGCATTCGCTTCGTCGAGCGCTTCGATATCCCGGTGTATCACCCGGACGTCCGCGTATGGGAAATTTTCGACCACACCGGCGAAGGCATGGCGCTGTTTTACGGTGACTTCTTTGCCCGTGATTCCAAACAGGGCGGGGCATGGATGGGGAATTTCGTCGAGCAATCCTTCGAGTTTGCTGCCCGTCCGGTGATCTACAACGTCTGTAACTACCAGAAACCGGCGAATGGCGGTATCGCGCTTCTCTCCTGGGATGACGTAATAACCCTGTTCCACGAGTTTGGCCATACGCTGCACGGTCTCTTTGCCAGCCAGCGTTTCGCCACCCTTTCCGGCACCAATACGCCGCGTGATTTTGTTGAGTTCCCGTCGCAAATCAACGAGCACTGGGCCAGCCATCCTCAGGTGTTTACCCACTATGCGCGCCATTACGAAACCGGCGAACCGATGCCGGACGCGCTGCGGGAAAGCATGCTCAACGCGACCCATTTCAATAAGGGTTATGACATGACCGAACTGCTGGGTGCCGCGCTGCTGGACATGAACTGGCACGGCATCAGCGAGGCCGTTTCGGACGTGGAGGATTTTGAAGCGGCAGCGTTGAAGAAAGAGGGGCTGGATCTGCCCGCCGTTCCGCCGCGCTACCGCAGCAGCTATTTTGCCCATATCTTCGGCGGCGGCTACGCGGCGGGGTATTACGCCTACCTGTGGACGCAAATGCTGGCCGACGACGGCTATCAGTGGTTTGTCGAGCAGGGCGGGTTGACGCGTGAAAACGGGCAAAAATTCCGCGAGGCCATTTTGTCGCGCGGGAACAGCACAGATTTAGCCGAACTGTATCGCAACTGGCGCGGGCACGCTCCGAAGATTGAGCCGATGCTGGAGAATCGCGGATTGAGCGAATAGAGTCAATGCCGTATGAAAAAAGAATCGGGCTTTACGCCCGGTTTTTTATACGCCTGTAACCGTTACAGCATAAAAACTAAGATTATGTTCTTTATAAATAAAACCGGCGAGGTTTAAGGTTACGCCCACCGGGAGATGTATTTAACCGAATTCAGGCTGTAAGAGAACTAATAATTTGATCTGGATTGTAAAAATCAAATGTTCTTTAAGCTTAAGGGTTTTAACTATAAATTTTTATTATTCTTTGCCGATAAATAAAGGTGGCATAAAAATTGACGTATTAGCAGTATAAGAAGGCGAATGATGACCCTACCTCTGAACAATCCCGGTTTTACGGATGCCGAGCCTTCTAAGGGGCTGATAAATAAAACCTTTACCTATATAGTGACATTGTTGATAAGTATTTTCATTGCGGCAATAATTTCCCTGCTATTAATAAAAAATAATGTTAATAAAATCAGCGATAAGCACGATGAATTTTTGTTAAGGAAAGCCCTGGATTCCCGCCAGGAAAGCATGCGAAGTCACTTGAAAGATAATGCTGAATGGGGAGATGCCTACAAACATCTTCATTTGAACACTGACGTTCACTGGGCATGGGATAAGCAGAACCTGGGTAAGTCCCTGTATGACAACTTTGGCTACGAAGGGGTGTTTATTCTCTCCCCGGAAGGAACCACGCGATACAGCGTGCTTGACGGGAAACTGAAGCTTCAGGATCTCGGGCGCTGGTTAGATAAATCAACCAAGGAGCGATTACTCCGTGAGGTGAGCGTTAACAATGGATTGCCGGTTTCTATACTCACGCTTATCGATTCCGTTCCAGCCATTGTTTCTGCTGAATGGATAACAACGGGCGATGACGCGAGCGTGCAACCCTTGCCGGGGAAACCGTCGGTAATGGTGTTTGTAGACAAGTTAACGGCTAAAAAACTCCTCGCGATTGGGCAGGATGCCGGTATTAAAAATGTTCGTACTTCGCCTAATGCAGTCACTTCTCAAATAAACAATCAAACAGAATTTACCTTAAGCACCCAGAATGGTGATGTGCAAATTATCTGGGACGGTGAAAATCCCGGCCAGGCATTGATTATTTATTTTTTACCATTACTCATTCTTTCAGTTATTCTGACGGTATCGATGACGGTTATTCTCATGCGCCATATTATGCAGAAGGCGAGAATGCTTGACGAAAATACCTTTCTCCTCGAGCAGGCGCGGTTGAATCTTATCACCAGTGAAAAACGATTCCGGGACGTCAGTGAAACAACCAGCGACTGGTTCTGGGAAACAGATTTATCGTTAAAGATAACCTGGCTTTCAGGTCGTTTTTCTACAGTAACGGGATATGAAAATAGCAAATGGATAGGCCGCAGGCTGGATGAGCTCTTTCCTTCTACAACCGGATTATTACAAGACTGTGTGAGGTTCAGGGAATTAACTGAACGCTTTGAATTTAAGAGCTGTCCTTATATTCATGCGCAACAATCTACGGCCTATTGCACGCTTCTGGCAAAGCTTTCTGCTCAGCCTGATGGAACGGTGGTCTTGCGAGGCGCGGCAACCGACGTTTCTCTGGAAGTTGAAGCAACTAAACGGGTGGAGTTCCTGTCACGTCATGATGAATTAACCGGTCTGCCGAACCGCTATCATATTAAGGAATTTCTGGCAGGCCAGTTGGCTAAAGAAGACCTTAACCATTATCCCTTTGCCATGATTTGCCTCGATTTAGACAAGTTTAAACCCGTCAATGATATTTTTGGGCACTCCACGGGGGATGCGCTGCTTGGCGAGGTCGCTCTACGTCTTAAAAATTGCGTTCGTCGAGGTGATTTTGTCGCACGGCAGGGAGGGGATGAGTTTATGCTTCTTCTCGGCAATACCAGCCAAAAAGACCAGATTGATGAGGTGTGTCACCGCATCGTACAGGAACTCAACCGTCCTTTCTCCATTGAGGGTAATGATGTCGCAATAGGCGTAAGCATGGGGATTGCGCTGGCTCCCCTGGATAGCAGCAGCGCAAACGATCTTTTACGCTATGCCGATATTGCGCTTTACCAGGCTAAGCAATCCGGCAGAAACCGATGGGTCTATTATCGCCCGGATATGTCGGAAAAGTTAACTGAACGGAGAAAACTGGAACTCGAACTGAAAACCGCGATTCGCGAAGAACAACTCTATCTGGTGTACCAGCCCCGTTATAACCTCCGATATTCTAAGATAGAGGCCGTCGAAGCGCTGGTACGTTGGCAGCACCCGCACCGGGGGACGATGATGCCCGATCAGTTCATCCCGCTGGCTGAAGAAACAGGTCTGATTATTAACCTCAGCAACTGGGTCATACGCAAAGCGTGTGCGGAGACAAAAGATAAATTGCCGGGGCTATCGGTATCCGTAAATATTTCCGCTATCGAATTCCAGGCAAGCGATCTTGCTGAAAGGATAAAAGAGATCCTGCACGAAACAGGGCTAGAACCTGACCGACTGGAAATAGAAGTGACGGAAAATGTCACGCTTTCCGATCCTGAAAAGACCTTGCATACCATGAAGGCTCTCAAAAAAATGGGCGTCCGTATTTTGATTGACGATTTCGGTACCGGCTATGCCTCTCTGAGCTATCTCCGTAAGTTTCAGTTTGATGGACTCAAGCTCGACAAGAGTTTTATTTTTACCCTGGCCGATTCTCCACAGAACCAATCAGTCGTAGAAAAAATTATCGATCTGGGTAAGGCCTATTCAATGGCGGTCACTGCAGAAGGGGTGGAGACCACCGAACAGCTCTCTTTTCTTAAAAAAAATAGATGTGATGAAGTTCAGGGCTACTTGCTTGGAAAACCGGCTTCCATTACGGAATTAAATTTAAACGCAAACAGAATAGATCTTTAAAGTGTGCTTCCATCAGCTTCACACGCTTTACGCCGGGAAGCGAAAATGAAAAACCGGGCTTCTCGCCCGGTTTTTTGTCATCTGCTATCTGACCGTATACAGAGGCGCAAGCGCGTTCTATCTAACGACCAGCACAGGGCATTTCGCATGCCGCACCACTGCCGCAGCGTTCGAACCCAACAGATACGTCGATATGTCAGGCTTATGGGAGGCAATGATGATCAGGTCGGCGCCGATCGTGTCAGCGAGCTTAAGGATTTGATCCTTAGGCGATCCCGTCACGGCGTGAGTCTGTATCTTATCTGCAGGAATTTTGAATTGCTTAACAATCTCATCCAGTTTCGCTAAAGCAGCGTGCTGAAATTCTTTTATCTTTGGCATTTCCACGGAGTAGGCCAAACCTAACGATGAATAATAGGGAAGCGATGGAATAACAGTAAGAAAGTGAACCTTGGCCGTGTTAAGTGCGGTGTGTGCCTGAACGAACGGGATAACCATGTGCGTCAGGCTATCCTCGGAAATGTCAATGGGAACCAAAATTGAGTTGTACATGTGTCCCTCCTGAGTGTTTTTCACACAACTCAAGGTAGATCGTTAATTTCAGCAAAACAGAGAGCAGGGTGTCATAACGGGGACAAATTTCGGTTATGTGATAGGCGTACAGTCGAACCTGTCCGTGATCTTGCCAACGTGGCGTGACAACGAACAGGGACATCCGGGGATGAATCTCTTCGCGTCACGGTCCGTTTTCTGCAAAACGGCAAAGCCTCAACCGGGCGCAATGCCCGGTATCGTGTTCATATTGCGTGGCAGCTTACGGAAGCCATAATTTTATTCCCGCCAATATTACCCATAATTAGCTCGAGTAATTTCCGGTATTCCTCACGGGTCATTACCTCGGCCCGTATTTCAGTTTTTCCTTCTGCTTGCGCCGTATCGCAATAAATGGCTTTCAGACTCAACGTCAACTCTTTCGCCATGTTGACCACACTCTGCCGCACCGCATCTTCATGCTCGTCATCACAGGTGATTTTTAGGACATAGCATTTTTCGCCTTCATGGATCGCGGGCAGTTGATTAATCCGCTGCGCAGCTTCGCGAAGCAGGATGTTGGCGCACAGAATAATCACGCTGGCCATACCGGCATTCCAGAATTGACCTAATCCACATAGCACGCCAATTCCGGCCGAACACCACAGTGTCGCGGCGGTATTAAGACCGCGAATATTCATTCCCTCACGCATAATAACGCCAGCGCCAAGAAAGCCTAATCCGGAGACAATCTGCGCTGCAATACGCCCCGGGCTATCGGGTGACGTCGAGAGGGAACTTAAAATAAACACGGCCGCACCCGTTGCAACCAGAGCATTGGTGCGAAGCCCGGCCATACGCTGGCGCCACTGTCTTTCCGCGCCAATAATTGCGCCCAGCAGCATCGCTGCGAGCAGATGAGAGATATAAGGGAACATCAGCCTGTCGCCTGTTAACATGGTTACACGATAAGCGTCAGCGCTTCACAAAGCAGAGTATGACGCCGTTAAAACGCAAAGCATGTCAGCGCGAGGGCGGCGGAAAGAGTGAATGATGAAACATGAACATCGCGATGCCCCACAAATTTGGTCGTTCTTAATGTATTGGGATGCAATCACGTCAAGAGGATTGCTGCCCACCGTTAAGGTAAGCAGCGAGAAAATCGCGTCAGCTTACCTTCGTATCAACGATAAAATGGCTTTCCAACGAAGGACTCCTGTGGAATTTTTTGCCAGTATAAGCAGGCGCAATAATGAGTAAAGTAAAAAAACAGCGCCCTTGATGTATTGTTTAAGTTTGCAGGGAATATTTTTCAGACGTCATCTGATTTTCAAAAATACCCGGTATACTGCATTTTGCTTATTTCAGGCAATAACAGGCAAGGCAGGAAGTATGTCTCTTCGTTCGCTGCGGGCGTTATGCCTGACAAGTTTTTTCATTGCAGATGTCCGTGATGGTCTGGGGCCTTTCCTCGGTATTTTCCTGACCGAACGCCACTGGACCCCTGATGATATTGGCATCCTGATGACGGCCGGCGGGCTGGCGGGGTTACTGGCCACGCTGCCGGCGGGATTCATCACCGACACCTCCCGCAACAAGCGCGCTGTGCTCGCGCTACTGTGCATTCTGATCACGCTCAGCACGCTTCTGCTCTGGTTTAGCCAGCAGAGCAGCGTTGTCGCCGTGTCGCAAGTCGTCACCGGTATCTGTGCGGCATTTGTCGGGCCGTTAATCGCCGGGATTACGCTGGGGTTGACCGGGCAGGGCGGGTTCAGCGCGCAAATGGGTAGAAACGAGGCGTTCAATCACGGCGGCAACTTTGTTACTGCACTGATCGCGGGCGGCATTGCGTGGTACTGGGGCGTGGGCGGGATTTTCCTGCTGATGACCAGCACCACGCTGCTAACGCTGTGTGCGCTGCTTGCCATTCGCAACAGCGATATCGATAACGACGCGGCGCGCGGGCTGCCCTCTTCAGCGAGCCTGCCGGTCCCCGGTTTTGCCGTGCTGATGAAAAACCGGGCGCTGTTTGTGACCGGGCTGACGCTGCTGCTGTTCCACCTGGCGAACGCCGCGCTGCTGCCGATGCTGAGCATGAGGGTTGCCGCGGCACCTGCCGCGATCAACCCCGGTTTGTATGCGGCAGGTACCGTCATCATTTCTCAGGCCGTGATGATCCCCGTCGCCATCTGGGCCTCGCGCCGGATCGAACACTATGGCTACTGGCGCTTGATTATGTTGGCGCTGCTGGTTATGCCGGTGCGTGCGGCGCTGGCGGCATCCACGGATGCGCCGTTAATGATGATCCCGGTACAAATTCTCGACGGCTTGGCCGCCGGGATCCTGGGAGTCGTCGTACCGTCGTTTATTGTGGTGCTGCTGCGCGGAAGCGGGCACGTCAATGCCGGGCAGAGCGTGGTGATGTTGATGCAGGGAGTAGGGGCATCCATGAGTCCGGCATTAACCGGGACGATCGCCGGTCATTACTCGTTTGCGACGGCATTCAGTGTCCTGAGCGCGATTGCGCTGGCTGCCGTCCTGCTCTGGTGGCGCGTTGCACACCGGAGCTGGGAAACAAACGCGCCGGGTGAGGCTTAGCCGCCCACCCGGCGTAGCACTTAAGCCAGCTCGTTAGGGCACGCTTCGCCCTTTTCCAGCTGCTGCAGGTTCCCCAGCGTGGTTTCAGAAATGCTGATCAGCGCTTCGGCCGTCAGAAACGCCTGGTGACCGGTAAACAGCACGTTATGGCAGGCAGAGAGGCGACGGAACACGTCGTCCTGGATGACGTCATTAGACTTGTCTTCAAAGAACAGATCGCGTTCGTTCTCATACACGTCCATCCCCAGCGCGCCAATCTTCTGGGTCTTCAGGGCTTCGATAGCAGCCTGAGAATCAACCAGCCCGCCGCGGCTGGTGTTGATGATCATCACGCCATCCTTCATCTGGTCAAACGCCGCCTGGTTAAGCAGGTGATAGTTTTCCGGAGTCAGCGGACAGTGCAGGGAAATCACGTCGGACTGCGAGAACAGGGTCGGCAGGTCGACGTACTCCACGCCCAGATCCAGCGCTGCGGCGCTTGGGTACGGATCGAATGCCAGCAGACGCATGCCAAAGCCTTTCAGAATGCGCAGGGCAGCCACGCCAATTTTACCGGTGCCGATCACGCCAGCGGTTTTGCCGTACATGGTAAAGCCGGTCAGCCCTTCCAGCGAGAAGTTGGCGTCACGGGTGCGCTGATAAGCGCGGTGAATACGACGGTTGAGGGACATCATCATGCCAATCGCATGTTCAGCCACCGCTTCCGGGGAGTACGCCGGAACGCGCACTACCTTCAGACCCAGCTCTTTTGCCGCGTCGAGGTCCACATTGTTGAAGCCCGCACAGCGCAGGGCGATGTACTTCACCCCCTGTTTTTTCAACTCTTCCAGCACCGGGCGACTGCCGTCATCGTTTACGAAAATGCAGACGCCTTCACAGCCGTGCGCCGTTTTGGCGGTTTTTTCGGACAGCAGAAAGTCGAAAAATTCAAGCTCAAACCCGTAAGCCTCGTTAACATGTTGCAGATACTTTTTGTCGTACTGCTTTGTGCTGTATACCGCGAGTTTCATAAGACTTTCTCCAGTGATTTTGCATTCACGTTAGCATGATTAAAATTATCTTACAATTTCTAAAATATTATTGAATTCAATAAGTTCTATCAATTATTCTAGAGCATATGTGCACCCTAACTCCATGATATTCATATCCACCGATTTCTTAAGCGGGACTGACACCAGCGACATGTCTGCTTGTTTTACTCTAAGGGGGCTATGGGGGAGACTAAAGTCACAACAAGTGCGTATGTATGGGTAAGTGGTTTCCCAATGCTTGAAAATGTGACTACCTTTAGCTGTTAAAATGACGTAGCTCTTTGAATGTCCTAACATCGAAGGTAGTATTATTACTATCATTTTAAAATGACAGGGAGACCGAATGTACAACCATAATCGGGATAAAAGTCATTTCGAAGAGAAAGTCTTAGAGATTGAAAATCTTGCGCAGCGAATTGCCACAAAGCATTTGCTTTATGGTACCGCTGGTATGTTTTTTGAAACTCAACAACTTGTTGCTCACCTGAGAAGGGAGATCGAGTCGCATTGCTTGACCTGGTCAGGCGGGATTCAATTACTTGATGAACAGATACATCATCTTAAGGAACAGGATGATTTACTCACCTTCAATAAAGCTAAGTTATTTATTGTTGTTGAAAAAAACCGAACAACAACGACGACTTTAGCGCTTAAACAGATCGGTTTCGTTGCCGGTGGGGCGCAAGTGTATGGGGGCGCTAGTTTATGCGTCGGTTCGCTGGGTCTGGCCTGTGCTGCGTATGGTGCACCTATGATTACTCATGGGCTAAACAACATGTATGAAAATGGATACTATCTTCTTTATCGTGAAGATCGGTCTGGCACGCTAAGAGATGCTTATCGTTACGTAGCAGCGAAACTCGGCTATGGGAATAATGAAGCTGATATTGTCTATGGAGTAGTTGATATCTCTTTATCAGCCTATGGCGCGGGCAGGAGAGTACTGGCTCCCCGAGAAAAATCCTGGAGTCTGTTTCGCAACATTGAATCTGATTATATCAGAGGATGGCAAGAGGCTTCTAAAACAGCGATGGCTCTGGATTTAACCAGTGGAAGCGTCACAGGTTGGCAGATGTACCAGATAGCTAAAGAGAATTAATTATGTCGGAACAATTCGAGTTGTCATTAACCCCACCGATTCTACCTGCCGTATGCTATTTTATTGTATCTATTGTCGTTTTTTTCTTGTTGTACCTCGGGAAACTCAAGGTCAACAGGCTTCATAAATATCCTCTGTTCATTGCCTATACGCTATTTGTGATAGCCATCGCAGCCATTCAAATTAACGTTTTTGCCAACGGCTATGAGTTTGTTAGCGGTTTTTTACATATTGATTTTGATCCCTGGCGGTACGACTCGGTGTATTGGGGGTCATTGATATTCGCCATGCTTTACCTGCTGGCAATGCCACGGAATAGGTATTAATGTCGCAAATCTGCTCTGCGATTATTCTTGAACTTATGCGTAACCAATTGAACCGAAACTTTATTCTTTAGGTTACGCATAGCAAAAAAATTACCGCTTACTATTACAGCATCTATTCTTAACTTGGCGTCAACTTCAACTCAACCGCTAAACATGCGACAATGATCGGCACTGCCGGCTTAATTCTTTCGCTAAATCAGGATATTAACTGCCCATGAAGGGTAAATACAAAGCCGCTCTTGCGCTTTTACTGCTGTTCATATTGTTGCCGCTGACGCTGCTGATGACGCTCGCTCAGTGGGTACCGACGCTCGCCGGGATCTGGCTTCCCGTCGGGACGCGCATCGCGTTCGAAGAGAGTCCGAAACTGACTCGCCGCGCGCTGGTGATCCCCGATCTTCGCTATCTGGTGGAAGACTGCGAAATTGCCCGCATCGATAACGTGACGCTGTCACACCCCAGCCGCTGGAAGCTGGATATCGGCGCGCTGGATCTTAACACCGTCTGCCTGAGCAAAATTCCCCAGTCGGCGCCCTCAACGGTCGCCCCGAAAACGCTGGCACAATGGCAGGCTGTGTTACCCAATACCTGGCTCACGATTCACCGCCTGACGCTGTCGCCCTGGCAGCAGTGGCAGGGCGAGCTGCAGGCGTCGCTAACCCCCTCCAGCCAGGAGATCGCCTATAAAGGCGAGCAGGTCAGCATTAAAGGCACGCTTCGCGGTCAGACGCTCTCGGTCAGCCAGTTCGATGTTCAGCTCCCGGATCAGCCGCAGCCGATTAAGCTGGTGGGCGAGTTTACCCTGCCGCTGGTGCCGGACGGCGTGCCGGTGAAAGGCCACGCGGTGGCGACCTTTAACGTGCCACAGTTAACGTCTCTGGTCGATGCCGATCTCGACTGGGAAGACAATCAGGGACAGCTGGTGGTGATGGCGAGAGACAACCCCGATCCGCTTCTCGACCTGCCGTGGCAGATCTCGGCGCAACAGCTCAACATCAGCGACGGGCGCTGGAACTGGGATCTCTCGGGTATGCCGCTGAGCGGGCGGGTGTCCCTTCGCGCCGACAACTGGCAGCAGGGGCTGGAGAAAGCCACCCTGACCGGACGACTGAACGTGTTGACGCAAGGCGATGCGGGTAAAGGCAACGCGGTACTGAATATTGGGCCCGGCAGGCTCAGCATGGAAAACAGCGACATGCCCCTGCACCTGAGCGGCGAGGCGAAGCAAAACGATCTCATTCTTTACGCCAAATTACCGGCAAAACTGACCGGCAGCCTGTATGAACCGCAGCTCGCCTTTGAGCCGGGCGCGCTGCTTCGCTCGCGCGGGCGCATCATTGACTCGCTCGATATCGATGAAATCCGCTGGCCGCTGGCGGGCGTGAAGCTCACCCGGAAGGGGGTGGACGGTCGTTTACAGGCGATTCTGCGCGCCCATGAAAACCAGATGGGCGATTTTGAACTCCACCTGGACGGTCAGGCCAACGACTTTTTACCCGATAACGGCCTGTGGCAGTGGCGCTACTGGGGCAAAGGTGGCTTTACGCCGATGCATGCCCGCTGGGATGTCGCCGGGAAAGGCGAGTGGCGCGACAACCTTATTGAGCTGACGGCGCTCTCCACCGGCTTTGACAAGCTTCAGTACGGCACGATGGAGGTCAGCACGCCGCGTCTGGTGCTGGATCGGCCTGTACGCTGGCTGCGCGATGCCGAAAAACCAACCTTCAGTGGGGCGTTGTCGCTCAACGCAGGGCAAACCCGTTTCTCCGGCGGCAGCGTGTTGCCGCCCTCGGTCCTGACCTTCAGCGTCGACGGCACCGACCCGACGATTTTTCAGTTTAAGGGTGACCTCCATGCGGACAACATCGGCCCGGTACAGGTGAACGGACGCTGGGATGGCGTGCGCCTTCGCGGGCAGGCCTGGTGGCCGAAACAGTCCCTCACCGTATTCCAGTCGCTTATTCCGCCGGACTGGAAAATGACGCTGCGCGACGGGGCGCTTTATGCGCAGGTCGCCTTCTCGGCGGCGGCCGATCAGGGCTTTGAAGCGGGCGGGCACGGGGTGCTGAAATCCGGCAGCGCCTGGATGCCCGATAACCAGATTAACGGCGTCGATTTTGTGCTGCCGTTCCGCTTCAGCGAGGGCACCTGGTCTCTGGGCACGCGCGGTCCGGTCACGTTGCGCATCGGTGAAGTGGTAAACCTGGTGACCGCGCGCAACATTACCGCGGATTTACAGGGCGATTATCCCTGGACGGAGGACAATCCGCTGCTGCTCACCAACGTGAAGGTGGAAACCCTCGGCGGGAAGATCACCATGCAGCAGCTGCGAATGCCGCAGCACGATCCGGCTCTGCTGCGGGTGGACAATATCTCCTCGAGCGAGCTGATTAGCGCCGTCAATCCGAAACAGTTCGCCATGTCGGGGCCGGTCAGCGGGGCGCTGCCGTTCTGGCTGGACAATGAAAAATGGATCATTAAGGATGGCTGGCTGACCAACCCGGGGCCAATGACGCTGCGCATCGACAAAGATACGGCCGACGCCATCGTGAAAGACAATATGGTCGCGGGCGCCGCGATTAACTGGCTCCGCTATATGGAAATTTCGCGTTCGTGGACGAGAATCAATTTAGATAACCTGGGTGAATTAACCATGCAGGCGACCATCAAGGGGACCAGCCGGGTCGATGGCAAAAGCAGCTCCGTCAACCTGAACTATACCCATGACGAGAATGTCTTTACCCTCTGGCGCAGCCTGCGTTTTGGAGACAACCTGCAAACCTGGTTTGAGCAACACGCGGCGATACCCGGTCTCCGCAGTTCGACAGGCAAGGAAAGTGAGGAATAACAATGAAAAAGATGGCTGGTGCGCTCACCGTTGCCGTTGCCGCGCTACTGTCCGGCTGTACGCCGCGCATTGAAGTCGCTGCGCCAAAGGAGCCGATTACCATCAACATGAATGTCAAAATCGAACATGAGATCCACATTAAGGTCGATAAAGACGTTGAAACCCTGCTGAAATCGCGCAGCGATCTGTTCTGAGGATGCCATGAAACGAGTAGCTCTGATTTTGCTGGCGCTGGGGATGAACGTACAGGCGGCTACGCTCACCCTCAACGATGCCCGGGCCCAGGGGCGCGTGGGGGAAACCCTCAGCGGTTATCTGGCCCCGATTCAACAGGATGCCGAAACGCTGGCGCTGGTCAATCGCATCAACGCGGCGCGCACGGAAAGCTACCAGAAGCTGGCTGACAGCAATAATTTGCCGGTCGATGAAGTGGCCAAAATGGCAGGGCAAAAACTGGTTGCTCGCGCCCAGCCGGGCGAGTATGTGAAGGGCATTAACGGAAAATGGCTGAAAAAATAGCTAGCGGTAGCGCTTGCGGTATTCACCCGGCGAAACGCCAAAGCGCTGCTTAAACGCCGTTGAAAAATGGCTATGGTCGGTGAACCCCCAGCTGTAGCCAATGCCCGCCAGCTTTTCGTCATCACCGGCTGCGCGCAGCACCTCCGCGCAGCGATCCAGGCGGCGGTTTTTAATGTACTGCGCAACCACCAGCCCCTTCTCGGCAAACATACGGTAAAGGCTGCGCACGGACATACCGCTTTCGGCGGCAATCCATTCCGGGCGCAGCGATTCAGACTGAATGTGGTCGTCAATCAGCGCCACCACATGCTGGAACTGGCGTTCCTTACGAGGCTGAATGATTTCGCGCTGCTGGAAAGCGGGGCGCAGCAGGCAGATCATCGCTTCGAGCGCCGCTTCACTCTCCCGGTCACTCAGGCTGGCATTGCTCATGCTCTCCATCAACAGGCGGTGGCTTAGCTGCACCGTGGGCAGCGTGCGGGAAAGGGCGGTGGCGCAGCTTATCTCCTGAAAACGGCACTGCTGCTCAATAATCTGACGGGGAACCAGGAGCGAAATCTGGCGGGATTTTTCCTGCCAGTTGATCGAGCAGGGGCGTGAGGCGTCAATCAGCGTGATATCCCCGGTTCTGAGTACCGCGCGACGGTCATCCTGCTCAATCTCCGCGCTGCCTTCGAGCTGAAACACGGTATAGAACCAGGCATCGTTACTCTGTTTGATCTCCTCACGGGAGCGGAACAGGTTGACACCACCGGCGGTGACGGTGCTGAGCTTCAGGCTGCGCGCATAGCTGGTCTCCAGCTCGCCGTAGAATCTGCCCCCGGTGGGCTGCGCGTTAAAACGCCCGCAAACCTGGTTAATTTGCGCCAGCCACTGCTGATACTGTTCCTGCTCGCTTGCACACGCCATCGTTTCTCTCACTGCACCGTCAACGTTTTCGCATTGTTGCATTTGTGTTGCATTTTGTCAGAGCTATGAGGCTGACTATAGGAAAGAACACTCACCGGTAACAGCGATATAAGCGGCAATTATCGCGATTTGCGGCGCCTGTCACAGGTGGCAAAGCGAATGTCACAGAGACAAAAGCGAGAATGCAAAACCCCTCTTAGACTGGATGAACACCCTGCGGAGAATAACGAAGGAGTATCCTATGTCTGAATCACTGGTGGCTATTCAGCCTGCCGTGCAACAATTTTTAGACCGACAGCATGGCCTGTGGATTGAAGGGCGTCAGGCCGCGTCGGACAGTGAAAAGCGGCTTAATGTCTACAACCCGGCCACGGGCGAGGTGATTGCCTCAACTGCCGACGCCAGCGTCGACGACGTTGATCGTGCCGTCATGTCCGGCTGGCGCGCCTTTGTGGCCCGTAACTGGGCAGGAAAGCTCCCGGCGGAGCGCGAGCGGATCCTGCTCCATTTCGCCGATCTCGTCGAACAGCACGGCGAGGAGCTGGCTCAGCTTGAAACGCTGGAGCAGGGCAAGTCCATCAACATCTCCCGTGCCTTTGAAGTCGGCTGCACCCTGAACTGGATGCGCTATACCGCCGGGCTGACCACCAAAATTGCGGGCAAAACCCTCGATCTCTCCATCCCGCTACCGCAGGGGGCACGCTATCAGGCGTGGACGCGTAAAGAGCCGGTTGGCGTGGTGGCCGGGATCGTGCCCTGGAACTTCCCGCTGATGATCGGGATGTGGAAAGTAATGCCAGCGCTGGCCGCGGGGTGTTCCATCGTTATTAAGCCGTCGGAAACCACGCCGCTGACCCTGCTGCGCGTGGCGGAACTCGCCAGTGAAGCGGGCATCCCGGACGGGGTGTTCAACGTGGTGACCGGCAGCGGCGCGGTGTGTGGCGCAGCGCTGACCTCGCACCCGCATATTGCGAAGGTGAGCTTTACCGGCTCAACGGCAACGGGTAAGCAAATTGCCCGCGCGGCGGCGGACACGCTCACCGGCGTGACCCTGGAGCTGGGCGGGAAAAACCCGGCAATTGTGCTCAAGGATGCGGACCCGGCGTGGGTGATCGAAGGCCTGATGACCGGCAGCTTCCTGAACCAGGGGCAGGTGTGCGCGGCCAGCTCGCGTATCTACATAGAGGCGCCGCTGTTTGACACGCTGGTCGGCGGGTTCGAACAGGCGGTGAAATCCCTGAGCGTCGGGCCGGGCATGTCGCCGGAGGCCTTTATCAACCCGCTGGTGTCGCGTGCGCACTGCGACAAGGTGCAGTCTTTCCTTGATGAGGCGACGTCGCGCAACGCGGAGCTGATCGTCGGTAACCGTGGTCCGGAGGGCAAAGGCTATTACGTGTCGCCGACGCTGGTGGTGAACCCGGATGCCTCGCTGCGGCTCACCCGTGAAGAAGTATTCGGTCCGGTGGTCAACCTGGTACGCGTCGCCGACGGGGAAGAGGCGCTCCAGCTGGCAAACGACACCGAATATGGCCTGACGGCCAGCGTCTGGACGCAGAATATCAGCAAGGCGCTGGAGTACACCGACAGGCTGCAGGCGGGCACCGTGTGGGTGAACAGCCATACGCTGATCGACGCCAACCTGCCGTTCGGCGGGATGAAGCAGTCCGGAACAGGGCGTGACTTTGGCCCGGACTGGCTGGACGGCTGGTGTGAAACCAAGTCGGTGTGCGTGCGGTATTAAAAAGCAAGCCGGGTGGCGGCTACGCCTTACCCGGCCTACAACGACTCGAACCGTAGGCCGGGTAAGCGCAGCGCCACCCGGCTTTTATCTACAGCGACCACCGATCCCGCCCGGCCTCTTTCGCCCGATACAGCGCCGCATCGGCGCGGGCGATAATCTCGGTGCCCGCGAGTCCCCCCGCCATCCCCGCAATCCCCATGCTCACGGTGACATGGTCGCTGACCGTCGAGGCGCCGTGCGGTATGGCCTCTGCGCGAAGGCCGTCCTAGATACGCAGGGCGACCTTTTCAGCGATGTTCTCCGGGCAATTAAACAGAATCACCAGAAACTCTTCGCCGCCGTAGCGTGACACCACATCCTCAGGTGTGCGCACCGACTGCTTAAGCACGCGCGCCACGCGCGTCAGACAGTCGTCACCCGCCTGGTGTCCGTAGGTGTCGTTGTAGCGCTTGAAGTAGTCGATATCCAGCATAATCAGCGAGAAGGGCTTCTTCTGCTCAACCGCGTTCTCCAGCACCACCTCCATTTTCCGTCGATTGGCGGTTTTGGTTAACGGGTCCTGATGCGCCAGCGCATCCAGCCGCGAAATCAGCAGCTGATTCTGCTGGTTACGTCGCCAGGCTTCGTCAAACCAGCTCAGCAGAATAAAACGCCCGCAGATCAGGATCAGCGTAAAGACGCTCCAGATAACAACGAAGTGAAGGTTGAGACCATCGTTTCGTATCCAGCTTGCTATCGGCAGGGTGATCCAGAGCGGGAGCACAAAGGCGAGCAGCCCTTCAGGGTAAAAATAGAGCGCCGTCAAACCGGCGAGTAACAGAATAACGCACAGCGGCCAGACGTGCGGGAGCAGCAGCTGGGTGATAAACCAGAAGCAGGAGACCGACCAGATGGCGCTGCAGATAAACAACACCACGCTGATGCCGGCGATGCGCCGCCAGGCCATAAGGATCAGCGCAGCCGAGAGGATGATAATACCGAGCATGGAGGCATCGACGATTCTCGTCAGCTGCGGCGAGTGGGGATAAAGGGGATCGCTGGCCTTAAGCAGAACGTGTCGCAGCAGAATCATCACGGCGAAGCTGATATTGACGAAGGCCAGCCACGGCAGGTTCATCGCCAGTCCATGCATGACCATGGCCTGGCGCGTTGGCCAGGTTGCCCGTTCCAGCGTCGGTTTTTTTCTTTTTTCCATAAAGCCCTTTCCCGTCCGGGGGATAAATCATGCAGGTGAGATATCAGTAACTATAAGCAAGCCAGGACGATCCTCAAACGCCAGGGCAAAAAAAACCGGGCAATTGCCCGGCGGATGGTTATTTTTCGTCTTTTTTCTTCCCGAGCGTTGGCGTCTCGTCGAAGAAATTCCACGGTTTAAGCAGGGTATGCACCCATTCCGTCGGCATAATCGGCCACTCCTCCGCGCGTGCCACGTGGGTGGTGCCGGTGGTCATCCAGACCACGTCATCCTGATCGTTCAGCGACTCGTTATCCTTGCTGTACTGCCCAAGGCCCGTGTCGTGGATGGAGCGGTTCGGGAATTTCCCTTCCGGGTAGAGCTCATCCGGATGATAACGGGTCACCCACAGCTGTTTGTCCATAAAGCTCAGGCGATGGTAAATCCACTCGTCCGGTGCAAATTTCGCGCCGGTCGCCACCGGGTGCGTGCCGCCCGCGTAAGGGATAATCTGGTACGAGACCGGGTTGCCCATGCGGTTCTCTTTACTTGTGTTGCTCAGCAGTCGAATGGTGCCCGGGTCGAATTTCTGTGCCGCCTGCTGTTCGGTATCGATATCGTACTGATTAATCTGCATGGTGCTGGTGCGCGGGCCCCCGGCGGTATTCGGCTTCACTTCCGGATCCATCGCCACCAGCTTGTTGTTGATGCCGTCCACGTCCATATCAAGACGGAAATTGTAGATGTGCTGGTGCGTGGTGCCCACGATGTTGTGGTCGATCAGCGTGCCGTATTTTGTATCATCTTTGGCGGTGGCGTCGTGCATGGTTTTCGCCTGAACGCCTTTCACCGCCTCGATACCCGTCGCGCCGGCATCAATGCCGATGGTGCCATTTTCATGGAACACCCAGTCGAAGATGTAATCGTAGTTGCCCACGGTACTCACCCAGCGCACCACCAGTTCGCGGCGCTCGGTGCTGACGTTAGGCTGGCCCATCTCCTGATGCTTATATTCCGGCCCCGCGTAGCGTTCGAAAATCGCAATCGCGCGCGGGATCTCCATCGGCGCGCCGGTGTAGTCCGGGATAGTTTCGTTGAGCATCACCGCGTTGGACGGCACGTCTTTCCCGCGCACCAGCGGCGAGGTCAGGGTGCCCATGCCGTAGTCGCCGGAATCAAGATAGGCCTTGAAGTACCAGCCCACGTCCGGATCGCCGTAAGGAACGATCATGCCGCCGAGCGACCCCTGATACATAATCTGGCGTTTTTTGCCGTTGTCGTTATAGGTGACGGTTGAAATCATCGGGCCGACGCGGGAGTCCAGGCTCAGGTGGAAGTCCCAGTTCTGCCAGTGCACCATATCGCCGGTAATGGTGTAGTTCTTGCCTTCCGGCTCAATGATGTCGAGCGGTTTTTTCGGCGTCTCTATACGGTCGCGGCCATCGTAGGGGCGCGGCGTCATCGGAACCGGAACAACGGCACCTTCCTCAATCTTCTGGATTTTCTTCTGCTCAAGATCGACCACGGCCACCAGGTTTTCAATCGGGTGCGCCCAGTAGTTGCCGTCGCCGACGTCGAGATAGCTCACCACCTTCAGCAGGCGATCTTCCTGCTTCAGGCCGTCTTTACCGTCGAAATAGCCGACGGTCAGCGGCGTGGTAATCACTTTTTTCGGGTCGGTGATGCCGTGTTTTTTAAGCACCTCGGCAAACTCCGTGCTCTCGTTAACGATCTGCTGCACCGCGGTGAAATCATCCAGCAGCACCATGCCGTGCGCGTCTTTCACCGGCTCCCAGCGCAGGATTTTTTTATCCTTCAGATCCACCAGGCTTTCGATAACGTGCTTCCCATCGAGCATCACAATCTTTGCCTGACGCGGGGCATCCACAGCCGTACCGTTAAGCACAAAGTCCCACACTTTGGCTTTCTCTGGCTCAGCAAGGGCAATCTGGGTAAAGCGGGTATTCGGTTTAAAATCCGCCGAGGCTTTGACAATCTCAACGGCCTGCTTAATTTCGTCCGCCGTCAGCGCGTTCAGCGGGTGAGGGCGTTTTTCAACCTGGAAAGTCTGGTCAAGACCGGACTGGAAAACATCATTGATGAAGCTGTCAGAGATAAAGGCTTTCTTGCCTTTCATCACCACCGGCACCTCGAGCTTGAGGGTTTTCCCATTGACGATGGCGGTTTTAGCGCCCGGTTTGACCTTCACAAAGGCGCCGTCTTTCGCAATGGTAAACAACTGTGCGTAATCATCCCACTGCACGTCGGCGCCAAAGTCCTGCAGCGTTTTGTCCATCGGGACCATATGCGCCTCGCTGCCGTGGGCGAAAACAGGGGATTGCCAGGCGCAACACAGCGCAACGGCCATAGCCAGCGCCGTTCTACGGGCAGAAAAAGAAGAATTGCTTCCCATCGTAGACCTCATCTTGTTGTGTTTATAGTGTTGTGACAGTCCTATCCTGACAGGCGCCTGATAAAAGCGTTTGCCTGCATCTGCCAGATTATTTGCCAGTCTTGCCAGGTTAAAAAAAGAGCGGGGCGATGTCACACCCCGGCTGGTCGTCGTAGGCCGGGTAAGCATCGCGCCACCCGGCAGGAAAGGTGGTGAAGGGAAGGTGTCAGAAATCCCCCTGCTGGCGCGCCACCAGCGTCAGGATGGAGTAGAGCGCCACGGCCTGCTGGTGCTGGTTGAAGATCTCAACCGCCCATTCCACCACGCCGGTTGGTTTTTCCTCGGCACTGCGTTGTTTCTTCAGCGTTTTACGCTTGCAGGTCAGACGCACCTGAATGGTATCGCCCGGTTTAACCGGCTCGATAAAGCGCAGGTTTTCCATGCCGTAGTTGGCAATGACAGGCCCAACGCCCGCATCAACGAACAGCCCTGCCGCGGCGGAAATCAGGAAGTAGCCGTGCACCACGCGCTCGCCAAAGATCGACTCTGCCGCGCCGATCTTGTCCATATGGGCGTAAAAGTGGTCGCCGCTCAGGCAGGCAAAATTCACGATGTCCGCTTCCGTCAGGGTGCGGCGAGGCGTCAGCAGGCTGTCGCCCGGCTGCAGCTCCTCAAAGTATTTGCGGAACGGATGCACGCGATCTTCCTGCACCGCTGCGCCACGCACCCACTGCTTGCCGATGGCGGCCAGCATGGTTGGACTGCCCTGAATCGCGGTGCGCTGCAGGTAGTGCTTCACCGCGCGCAGGCCGCCCAGCTCCTCGCCGCCACCCGCACGTCCGGGACCGCCGTGCATTAGCTGTGGCAGCGGGGAACCGTGGCCGGTGGATTCTTTCGAGGCTTCCTCGTTGAGGATCTGAATACGCCCGTGGGCGCGCGCCGCGCCGAGAATAAACTGGCGGGCAATGTCCAGGTCTGCGGTGACCAGCGTGCCCGCCAGGCTGCCGCCGCCCGCACGGGCAAGCTGCATTGCGTGCTGTGCGTTGCGATACGGCATCAGGGTCGCGACCGGCCCGAAAGCCTCCGTTGCGTGGACGGCAGGGGTTTCATCCGGCTGCGGGCAGAACAGCAGGGTCGGCGGGAAGAACGCGCCCGCGGCCTGCAAATCCGCTTTGCCGCCCAGGTGGACCTGGCAGCCTGCGGCGATCAGCCGATCCACTTTCTCCTGTACGTCCGCACGCTGTTCGGCGTTGACCAGCGCGCCCATCTTTACCCCTTCCTGCGCCGGGTCGCCCACCGCCACCTTTTCCAGGCGGGCAACCAGCGCCTGGCTCACGGCGTCAATCTGGCTCTGCGGGACGATAATGCGGCGGATGGCCGTACATTTCTGCCCGGCTTTGGCGGTCATCTCGCGCACCACTTCCCGGATGAACAGGGCAAATTCCGGCTGCTCCGGCGTGACGTCTTCCCCCAGCACGCAGCAGTTCAGGGAGTCGGCTTCCATCGTGAACGGAATGGCATTCGCCACAATATTCGGGTGCACGCGCAGGCTTTGCCCGGTGCTGGCGGAGCCGGTAAATGTGACCACGTCCTGGCTGTCGAGCTGGTCGAGCAGATCCCCCGCACCGCCGCAGATCAGGCTGATGGCACCGTCCGGCACCAGCCCGCTGTCGACGATAGATTTCACCATCGCCTGCGTCACCTGCGCGGTGGCGGTGGCCGGTTTGATGATGGCGGGCATGCCCGCAAGCCAGGTCGGGGCCAGTTTTTCCAGCATTCCCCAGCAGGGGAAGTTAAAGGCGTTGATGTGCACCGCCACGCCGGACTTCGAGGTCAGGACGTGGCGCGCGGCAAAGCCGCCTTCTTTCGACAGCGGGATCGGCTCGTCTTCCGGCCACACGGTGTCATCCGGCAGCTCGCGGCTGCCCAGGCTGGCATAAGTGAAGAGGGTGCCGATGCCGCCTTCGATATCGACCCAGCTGTCTGCTTTTGTCGCCCCGGTCTGGGCGGACAGGGCATAAAACGTCTCTTTCTCGCTAAGCAGGTGCTTTGCCACCGCCTTCAGCATGGCTGCGCGTTCGATAAAGGTCATCGCGTGAAGCGCTTCGCCGCCGCGCTCAATCGCATAGCGACGGGCGGCCGCCATGTCCAGCCCTTCGCTGGTCACGCTCCACAGCGCTTCGCCACTGATGGCGTGATGAATAGTGCGTTCGCGGCCCCGGCCAGACTGCCAGGTGCCGGACAAGAAGCTGGCTAACTGCTGCATCGCTTATCTCCAAATGTTACGTTGTTTACCCATTAATAGTTTGATCGTGAATCATAAAAATCAAGCCGAGTTTTTAATGAATTGTTAACGATGTGATCTGGATGGATGAATCAGAGAATACCAATGCCCGCTTATCAAGGCTTTCAGCAAAAGCCTTGCGAGCAGCATCACAAAACAAGCAAACAATTCTTGGGGTTATATTTAACCTTTGTGTAACTTTTAAAAAACAAAGTGATTCAACATTAAGCTTTAATTTGCAAACTAACGAATCATAAAGGTGATGACGTGACGCAAGAACAACGGTTTGAGCAGCGCATAGCGCAGGAGACGGCGATTGAGCCTCAGGACTGGATGCCTGACGCCTACCGTAAGACGTTGATCCGCCAGATTGGCCAGCATGCGCACTCCGAAATTGTCGGCATGCTGCCGGAAGGGAACTGGATCGCCCGCGCCCCGACGCTGCGCCGCAAGGCGATCCTGCTGGCGAAGGTGCAGGACGAAGCCGGACACGGGCTTTACCTCTACAGCGCGGCGGAAACGCTGGGCTGCGCGCGGGAAGACATCTACCAGAAGATGCTCGACGGCAAGATGAAATACTCCTCCATCTTCAACTATCCGACCCTGAGCTGGGCCGATATCGGCGTGATCGGCTGGCTGGTGGACGGCGCGGCCATCGTCAACCAGGTGGCGCTGTGCCGAACCTCCTACGGTCCGTATGCCCGCGCGATGGTGAAAATCTGTAAAGAAGAGAGCTTCCACCAGCGCCAGGGCTTTGAAGCCTGCATGGCGCTGGCGCAGGGCAGTGAGGCTCAGCGCCAGATGCTGCAGGACGCCATCAACCGCTTCTGGTGGCCGGCGCTGATGATGTTCGGACCGAACGACGACAATTCGCCGAACAGCGCCCGCAGCCTGGCCTGGAAAATCAAACGCTTTGGCAACGACGAGCTGCGCCAGCGCTTTGTCGACAACACGGTGCCGCAGGTGGAGATGCTGGGCATGACGGTGCCCGATCCCGACCTGCATTTTGATGAAGAGAGCGGTCATTATCGCTTCGGCGAGATCGACTGGCACGAGTTTGACGAGGTCATTAACGGGCGCGGCATCTGCAACCACGAACGCCTGGCCGCGAAACGTAAAGCCTGGGAAGAGGGCGCGTGGGTGCGGGAAGCCGCGCTGGCGCACGCCGAAAAACAACGCGCCCGTCAGGCCGCTTAAGAGGAAATAACCATGAGCAATGTCTACTGGCCGCTGTACGAAGTGTTCGTACGCAGCAAACAGGGGTTGTCCCACCGTCACGTGGGCAGCCTGCATGCCGCCGACGATCGCATGGCGCTGGAAAATGCGCGTGATGCCTATACCCGCCGCAGCGAAGGGTGTTCTATCTGGGTGGTGAAGGCGAGCGAGATTGTCGCCTCCCAGCCGGAAGAGCGCGGCGAGTTCTTCGACCCGGCGGAAAGCAAGGTTTACCGCCATCCGACGTTCTACACCATCCCCGACGGCATCGAGCACATGTGAGGCAAAGAATGAATTCAGTGACTGCCTATGCCCTGCGTCTGGGCGACAACGGTCTGGTGCTTTCTCAGCGTCTCGGCGCCTGGTGCGGCCACGCGCCGGAGCTGGAGATCGACCTCGCGCTCGCCAATATCGGCCTCGACCTGCTGGGGCAGGCGCGCAATTTTCTGACCTATGCCGCGGAATTAGAAGGCCAGGGCGATGAAGACACGCTGGCGTTTGGCCGCGACGAGCGCCAGTTCCGCAATGTGCTGCTGGTGGAGCAGCCGAACGGCAGCTTCGCCGACACCATTGCCCGCCAGTACCTGATGGATGCCTGGAACGTGGCGCTGTACGACCGCCTGGCCCAAAGCCGCGACGGCCAGCTTGCCGCCATTGCCGCCAAAGCGATTAAAGAGGCGCGCTACCACCTGCGCTTCAGCCGCGGCTGGCTGGTGCGGCTGGGCGACGGGACAGAAACGTCTGCGCAAAAAATGCAGCAGGCCATCGACAGCCTGTGGCGTTTTACGGCGGAGCTGTTTGACGCCGATAAGGTCGAGCTTGAGCTGATTGAGTCCGGCGTGGCGGTTGACCCGCGCCTCCTGCGCCAGCCGTGGGAAAGCGAAGTGTATGCCGGTCTGAATGAAGCCTGCCTGCAGGTGCCCGCCGAGGTGGCGTACCGCACCGGGGGCAAGCAGGGGCTGCACACCGAACATCTGGGCCCGATGCTGGCGGAAATGCAGTATCTCCAGCGCGCGTATCCCGGTCAGCAGTGGTAAAGGAGAACGCTATGCAACGCCTCGTCGACATCGCGCCTGCGCAAATCCCGCAGATCTGGGCACTGTTAAGCCAGATCCCCGATCCGGAAGTGCCGGTGTTAACCATCACCGATTTAGGCATGGTGCGCAGCGTGAAGGCGCAGGGTGAAGGCTGGGTTATCGGCTTCACGCCCACCTACTCGGGCTGCCCGGCGACGGAACACCTGCTGGGGGCGATCCGCGAGGCGATGACCGCGCACGGCTTTACTCCGGTGCACATTGTGCTCCAGCTTGAACCCGCATGGACCACCGACTGGATGACCCCCGACGCGCGCGAGCGCCTGCGGGCGTACGGCATCAGTCCGCCGGTGGGGCATAGCTGTCACGCGCACGCCCCGGTGGAGGTGAGCTGCCCGCGCTGCGCCAGCACCGACACCGCGCTTATCAGTGAATTTGGCTCGACGGCCTGCAAAGCCCTCTACCGCTGCAATTCCTGCCGTGAGCCCTTCGACTATTTCAAATGTATTTGAGGCTGCCATGACAACGTTTCATTCATTAACAGTGGCAAAAGTGGAACCCGAAACCCGCGACGCGGTGACCATCACCTTTGCGGTGCCGCAGGCCCTGCAGGAGGCCTACCGCTTCCGTCCCGGCCAGCACCTGACGTTAAAAACGACGCTTGGCGGGGACGAGCTGCGCCGCTGCTACTCCATCTGCCGGAGTACCGCCCCGGGCGAAATCAGCGTGGCGGTCAAAGCGATTGAGGGTGGGCGCTTCTCCCGCTATGCCCGGGATGAGATCAAAGCGGGCATGGCGCTGGAGGTGATGGTTCCTCAGGGGCAGTTTGGCTACCAGCCCCGGGCCGAACGCGAAGGCCACTACCTGGCGATTGCGGCAGGCTCCGGGATCACCCCGATGCTGGCGATTATCTCCGCGACGCTTGTGACCGAACCCAACAGCCATTTCACCCTGATCTACGGCAACCGCAGCAGCCAGAGCATGATGTTCCGCCAGGCGCTGGCGGACCTGAAGGACAAATACCCGCAGCGGCTGCAGCTGCTCTCCATCTTCAGCCAGGAGCGGCTGGACAGCGACCTGCTCTATGGCCGCATCGACGGGGAAAAGCTGCAGGCGCTGGCGAAAACCCTGATCAACTTCCGCCAGTATGACGAGGCGTTTATCTGCGGCCCGTCTGCCATGATGGACGACGCGGAAGCCACGCTGAAGGCGCTGGGGATGCCGGACAAATCCATTCACCTTGAGCGCTTTAACACCTCCGGAATCACCGTTAAGCGCGCGGCGCACGTGCAGGCAGAAGGACAGAAAGTGACCGTTCGCCAGGACGGGCGCGACCGTGAAATCACCCTGACGGCGGACGACGAAAGCATTCTGGATGCCGCCCTGCGTCAGGGGGCGGATCTGCCGTATGCCTGCAAGGGCGGCGTTTGTGCCACCTGTAAATGCAAAGTGCTGCGCGGGAAGGTGGACATGGCGACCAACTACAGCCTGGAGCCGGACGAGCTGGCCGCCGGGTATGTGCTGAGCTGCCAGTCGCTGCCGTTAACCGCCGACGTGATTTTCGACTTCGACGCGAAGGGGATGGCATGAGCGAACTGATTGTTACCCGTCATGGCCGCGTGCTGCAGCTGACGCTGAACCGTCCGGCGGCGCGCAACGCCCTCAACAACGCGCTGTTGACCCAGCTTGCGGAACAGCTTGAGGCCGCCGCTGTGGATGCCGACATCGCCGTCTGCGTGATTTACGGCAGCGAGCGCTGCTTTGCCGCCGGGGCCGATCTCAACGAAATGGCGGAGAAAGACCTGCCTGCCACCCTGAACGATATTCGCCCGCAGCTGTGGGCGCGAATCAACGCTTTTCCTAAACCGCTGATCGCCGCCGTAAATGGCTTCGCGCTGGGCGCGGGCTGCGAGCTGGCGCTGCTGTGCGACGTGGTGATTGCCGGTGACAACGCCCGTTTCGGCCTGCCGGAAATCACGCTCGGCATCATGCCCGGCGCGGGCGGCACCCAGCGTCTTATCCGCAGCGTCGGGAAATCCCTGGCCAGCAAAATGGTGCTGACCGGCGAGAGCATTTCCGCCGGGCAGGCGCTGAACGCCGGGCTGGTGAGCGATGTTTTCCCGGCGGCGCTGACGCTGGAGTATGCCCTGAAGCAGGCGGCCCTGATGGCGCGCCACTCGCCGCTGGCGCTGCAGGCGGCCAAACAGGCGCTGCGCCAGTCCCAGGAGGTGCCGCTCCAGGCCGGTCTGGCCCAGGAGCGCCAGCTGTTTACGCTGCTTTCTGCCACCGAAGACCGCCGGGAAGGCATCGACGCCTTCCTACAAAAACGCACCCCCGACTTTAAAGGACGCTAATTGTGGAATTTATTCTCAGTCATGTAGAACAGGGCGTGATGACCCTTACGCTGAACCGTCCGGAGCGTCTGAACAGCTTTAACGACGTGATGCACCAGCAGCTGGCCGAGTACCTGAAACAGGCCGAGCGCGATGACACTATCCGCTGCCTGCTGATCACCGGCGCAGGACGCGGTTTCTGTGCCGGTCAGGACCTGAACGACCGCAACGTCGACCCCAACGGCCCTGCGCCGGATCTGGGCATGTCGGTTGAAACCTTCTACAACCCGCTGGTGCGCCGCCTGGCAAAGCTGCCAAAGCCGGTCATTTGTGCCGTTAACGGCGTGGCGGCGGGCGCGGGCGCCACGCTGGCGCTCGGGTGCGACATGGTGATTGCGGCGCGCTCCGCCAGCTTTGTGATGGCCTTCAGCAAGCTCGGTCTGGTGCCGGACTGCGGCGGCACCTGGCTGCTGCCGCGCGTGGCCGGACGCGCCCGCGCCATGGGGCTGGCTTTGCTCGGTGACAAGCTCAGCGCTGAACAGGCGCAGGCGTGGGGCATGATCTGGCAGGTGGTGGATGACGAGCAGCTTTCCACCACGGCACAGCAGATGGCCCTGCATTTTGCGTCGCAGCCGACCTTCGGGCTGGGGCTGATCAAGCAGGCTATCAATGCCGCGGAAACCAATACCCTGGACGCCCAGCTCGATCTCGAGCGCGACTATCAGCGCCTGGCCGGGCGCAGCGACGACTACCGCGAGGGCGTCAGCGCCTTCCTGGCAAAGCGCGCGCCGAACTTTACGGGGAAATAAGATGCTGAACATACGGACTGTCGCCGTGATCGGCAGCGGCACGATGGGCGCCGGCATTGCCGAAGTGGCGGCCAGCCACGGTCATCCGGTGCTGATCTACGACATCTCCAGCGATGCGATATCGCGCGCCATCGACGGGATCCGCCAGCGTCTGGCCTCCCGGGTAACGCGGGGAAAACTCTCTGCCGATGCCGGGAGCCAGATCCTTGCCCGGCTGCTTCCCGTCACGGATATCGAGGCGCTCTCCGCGGCCGATCTGGTGATTGAAGCGGCCTCAGAGCGGCTGGAGGTGAAAAAGGCGCTGTTTGCGCAGCTGGCTGAGATCTGTCCGCCGCAGACGGTGCTGACCAGCAATACCTCGTCCATCTCCGTCACGGCGATTGCGGCGGACGTCCACCACCCGGAGCGGGTCGCAGGGCTGCACTTCTTTAACCCGGCGCCGGTGATGAAACTGGTGGAGGTGGTCAGCGGGCTGGCGACCTCTCCGGAAGTGGCCGATGCGCTGTGCGAGCTGGCGCTGAACTGGGGCAAACAGCCCGTTCGCTGCCAGTCAACGCCGGGGTTCATCGTCAATCGCGTCGCCCGTCCGTTCTATTCCGAAGCCTGGCGCGCGCTGGAAGAACAGGTTGCCCCGCCGGAGGTGATTGACGCCGCCCTGCGCGAAGGCGGCGGCTTCCCGATGGGGCCGCTGGAGCTGACCGACATGATTGGTCAGGACGTGAACTTTGCGGTGACCTGCTCGGTCTTTAACGCCTTCTGGCAGGAGCGTCGTTTTCTGCCTTCGATGGTGCAGCAGGAGCTGGTGCTGGCAGGCAGGCTGGGCAAAAAGAGCGGCAAGGGCGTTTACGAATGGCAGGGTGACAAACCCGACGTGCAGTGGGTCAAGGCGGTGAACGACAGCTATAGCCCGATGCGCGTGGAAAAAATCCGTGACGGTGTCACGGAAATAGATGATGTGTACCTGATTGAAACGCAGGGGGAGACCGCGCAGGCGCTGGCGCTGCGGCTCAACGGCCCGGTGGTGGTGGTCGACCGCATTGAGCGCGACGTGGCGGTCATTGCCGCCGCGGCCAGCAATCCGCATACCGCGACGCAAAAAGCCATCCGCTACCTGCAGCAGCAGGGGCTCCGGGTGGTGCAAATTGCCGATTATCCCGGCCTGCTGATCTGGCGAACGCTGGCGATGATTGCCAACGAGGCGCTGGATGCCCTGCAAAAAGGGGTCGCCAGCGAGAAGGACATTGATACCGCCATGCGCCTGGGCGTGAACTACCCGAGCGGGCCGATCGCCTGGGGCGAGCGTCTGGGCTGGCAGCGCCTGCTGACGCTGCTGGAGAACCTGCAGCGCCATTACGGCGAAGAGCGCTATCGCCCCTGTTCACTGCTGCGCCAGCGCGCGCTTCTGGAGAGTAGCTATGAGTCATAACGCCTGGCATAACGCCCGCGCCATGTACGAACGGGACGCCTGCGCGCAGGCGATGGGGATGGACATTGTCGAGATGGACGAGGGCTACGCGGTGGTGACCATGACCATCACCCCGCAGATGCTGAATGGCCATAAAACCTGCCACGGCGGACAGCTGTTTTCGCTGGCGGACACCGCTTTTGCCTACGCCTGCAACAGCCAGGGGCTGGCGGCGGTAGCCTCCGGCTGTTCGATTGACTTTCTGCGTCCGGGCTTCGCCGGGGACACGCTCACCGCCACCGCGCGGGTGAAGCATCAGGGCAAGCTGACCGGCGTGTATGACATTGAAATTCAGAACCAACAACAGAAAACCGTCGCCCTTTTTCGCGGAAAATCTCACCGCATTGGCGGCAGCGTGACAGGAGAGGCCTGATGCGTGACGCATTTATTTGTGATGGTGTTCGAACCCCGGTGGGGCGCTACGGCGGCGCGCTTGCCGCCGTCCGAACCGACGATCTCGGTGCCGTGCCGCTACGCGCGCTGCTGGCCCGCTATCCGCAGCTCGATCTGGAGCGGATTGACGACGTGATATTCGGCTGCGCCAACCAGGCGGGGGAAGATAACCGCAACGTGGCGCGCATGTCGTTGCTGCTGGCCGGTGTGCCGCAGACGGTCTCCGGCACGACAATCAACCGCCTGTGCGGATCCGGGCTGGACGCGATTGGTTTTGCCGCGCGCGCCATTAAGGCGGGCGACGGCGACCTGCTGATTGCGGGCGGGGTGGAGTCGATGTCCCGCGCGCCGTTTGTGATGGGCAAAGCCACCGCGGCGTTTCAGCGACAGGCGGAGATCTTCGATACCACCATCGGCTGGCGATTTGTGAATCCGCTCATGCATCAGCAATTCGGAACTGACAGTATGCCGGAAACGGCAGAGAATGTAGCTGAATTGTTAAATATCAGCCGTGCCGATCAGGACGCGTTTGCCTTGCGCAGCCAGCAGCGTACCGCGCAGGCGCAGCAGAACGGCATTCTGGCGCAGGAGATTGTCCCGGTGCCGGTGCCGGGCAAAAAAGGGACGGTTACGGCGTTCAGCGTGGATGAACATCCGCGCGCCGACACCACGCTCGAACAGCTTGCCGGTCTGAAAACGCCGTTCCGTAAGAACGGGGTGGTCACGGCGGGCAATGCCTCCGGCGTCAACGACGGCGCGGCGGCGCTGATCGTCGCCAGCGAGAAGATGGCGCTGGCGCAGGGGGTAGTCCCGCGCACGCGGATCGTGGCGATGGCGACGGCAGGCGTGGAGCCCCGTCTGATGGGGCTCGGCCCGGTACCGGCCACCCGCAGGGTGCTGGAGCGCGCCGGACTCAGTATTCACGATATGGACGTCATTGAGCTTAACGAAGCTTTCGCCGCGCAGGCGCTGGGCGTGCTGCGTCAGCTGGGCCTGCCGGATGATGCCGCACACGTCAACCCGAACGGTGGCGCGATTGCGCTGGGCCACCCGCTGGGCATGAGCGGCGCCAGGCTGGCGCTGGCCGCGAGTAACGAACTGCACCGACGCGGCGGGCGCTACGCGCTGTGTACGATGTGCATCGGTGTGGGTCAGGGCATTGCCATGATCCTTGAGCGTGTTTGAGCATAAAAACAATGTGAGTACCCTGCGATGATAAATACAACAAAGCTTGACCCGATCGAAACCGCGTCCCTTGACGAATTACAGGCGCTGCAGACCGCGCGTCTGAAATGGACGCTGCATCACGCCTATAACAACGTGCCGATGTACAAACGCAAGTTTGATGCTGCGGGCGTTCATCCTGACGATTTCAACGAGCTAGCGGATATCCGTAAGTTCCCGTGCACCACCAAGCAGGACCTGCGGGATAACTACCCGTTCGATACCTTTGCCGTGCCGATGGAGCAGGTGGTGCGCATTCACGCGTCATCCGGCACCACCGGCAAGCCGACCGTTGTCGGCTACACCCAGGGCGACATCGACAACTGGGCCAACCTGGTGGCGCGCTCCCTGCGCGCGGCGGGCGGCAGCGCGAAGGACAAAATTCACGTGGCGTATGGCTACGGCCTGTTTACCGGCGGGCTGGGGGCGCACTACGGGGCCGAGCGTTTAGGCGCGACGGTGATCCCGATGTCCGGCGGCCAGACGGAGAAACAGGCGCAGCTGATCCGCGATTTCCAGCCGGACATGATCATGGTGACGCCATCCTACTGTCTCAACCTGATTGAGGAGCTGGAGCGCCAGATGGGCGGCGATGCCAGCGGCTGTTCCCTGCGCGTGGGCGTCTTCGGCGCCGAGCCGTGGACGCAGGCCATGCGCCGTGAAATTGAAAAACGCTTAGGCATTACGGCCCTGGACATCTATGGCCTCTCCGAAGTGATGGGGCCGGGCGTGGCGATGGAGTGTATCGAAACCGTCGACGGTCCGACCATCTGGGAAGATCATTTCTACCCGGAGATCGTTAACCCGAACGACGGCACGCCGCTGGATGACGGCCAGCAGGGCGAACTGCTGTTCACCACGCTGACCAAAGAGGCGCTGCCGGTGATCCGCTACCGCACCCGCGACCTGACGCGCCTGCTCCCGGCCACCGCGCGCAGCATGCGCCGTATGGACCGCATCAGCGGCCGCAGCGACGATATGCTGATCATTCGCGGCGTCAACGTCTTCCCGTCGCAGCTGGAGGAGGAGATTGTGAAGTTCGAACATCTCTCTCCGCACTACCAGCTGGAGGTGAACCGTCGCGGGCATCTTGATTCACTTTCCGTGAAGGTGGAGCTGAAAGAGAGCAGCCTGACGCTGACGCACGAGCAGCGTTGCCAGGTGTGCCACCAGCTGCGCCACCGTATTAAGTCGATGGTGGGGATTTCCACCGACGTGACGATCGTGAACTGCGGCAGCATCCCGCGCTCGGAGGGCAAAGCCTGCCGGGTGTTTGACCTGCGTAAAGTTGCGGCCAACGGCTAAGTTTCCTCTCACCCCGGCCCTCTCCCAAAGGGAGGGGGTTAGGGTGACGGGCTATCCCGGAATCCTATGCTATGATTCATCCAGGACAAAAATAACAACAGAATGAATCACATGAATAAACTCGACGCCTTTATCCAGCACGCGGTCAGCTCCGTTCCCGTCAGCGGGACCTCGCTTATCTCCTCGTTATACGGTGACGCGCTTTCCCATCGCGGCGGTGAGATTTGGCTCGGCAGCCTGGCTGCCTTACTGGAAGGCATGGGGTTTGGCGAACGGTTCGTGCGTACCGCGCTGTTTCGCCTCAACAAAGAGGGCTGGCTGGACGTCTCGCGCATCGGGCGACGCAGCTTTTACCGCCTGAGCGATAAGGGGCTGCGCCTGACGCGTCGCGCGGAGAATAAGATCTACCGCGCGGAACTGCCCGCCTGGGACGGTAAATGGTTACTGCTGCTCTCCGAGGGGCTGGATAAAACCACCCTGGCCGACGTTAAAAAGCAGCTGATCTGGCAGGGGTTTGGCACGCTGGCGCCGAGCCTGATGGCCTCGCCGTCGCAGCATCTGGCGGACGTGCAGTCCCTGCTTCACGATGCCGGCGTGGCCGAAAACGTGATTTTTTTTGAAGCCCACTCGCCGCTGGCGCTCTCGCGCGCCGCGCTGCGTTCACGCGTAGAAGAGTGCTGGCAGCTAACCGAGCAAAACGCGATGTACGAGTCGTTTATCAACTCGTTCCGGCCGCTGCTGCCGCTGCTGAAAGAGGCCGCGCCGGAGGAGCTGACGCCGGAACGCTGCTTCCAGATCCAGCTGCTGCTGATTCACTTTTATCGTCGCGTGGTGCTGAAGGACCCGCTGCTGCCGGAAGAGTTACTGCCTGCGCACTGGGCGGGGCAAAGCGCCCGACAGCTCTGCATAAATATCTATCAGCGTGTCGCGCCGGGAGCGCTGGCGTTTGTCAGCGAGAAGGGCGAAACCTCCGTCGGTGAACTGCCCGTGCCCGGCACGCTCTACTATCAACGCTTTGGTGGTCTTACAAGCGCATAAGGAGGGAAGATGCCTGTTTATCAAATTGACGGCCTGACGCCGGTCGTGCCTGACGAGAGCTACGTTCATCCCACTGCGGTGCTCATTGGCGACGTGATTCTGGGCAAAGGCGTGTATGTCGGTCCCAATGCCAGCCTGCGCGGTGATTTTGGCCGTATCGTGGTGAAAGACGGGGCGAACATTCAGGATAACTGCGTGATGCACGGCTTCCCGGAGCAGGACACCGTGGTGGAAGAGGACGGGCACATCGGCCACAGCGCCATTCTTCACGGCTGCGTGATCCGCCGCAATGCGCTGGTGGGCATGAACGCGGTGGTGATGGACGGGGCGGTCATTGGTGAAAACAGCATCGTCGGCGCGGCGGCGTTCGTGAAGGCCAAAGCGGAGATGCCTGCCAACCATCTGATTATCGGCAGCCCGGCCAAAGCGATTCGTGAGCTAAGCGAGCAGGAGCTGGCGTGGAAGCGGCAGGGCACGCGGGAGTATCAGGTGCTGGTGGAGCGCTGCAAGCTCACTATGCACCAGGTTGAGCCGCTGCGCGAGGTTGAGCCTGAACGGAAACGGCTGACGTTTGACGAGAATTTGAGGCCGAAGTCGGCGGTGTAAGGGGAGATCCGCTTCGTGCTGGAGCGGACGTTGCCTTAGAGCGATTATCGTTTTAAAAAAACTGACAAAATGTAAAAGGACAATCACTATGCTCCTGGAGAAGCTTATTGGACTTGAATGTTCTCTACATGGCGAGATGCGAAAAGACAGGGAATGGCTCGAACAGATACTTCATAAAGAATTCAGAGAAATAACGCGTAGAGGTGTGTTAGTCACTCGTACTGAGACAATAGAATGCCTTTCTGATGAAGTAAACGCGCCGACTATTCTCAGCAGCGATTTTCAACTCATTAGCGTAAGCGATAATATCGCAATATTATATTACAGGACGTTTAATCAGGATGGCAGTCGTGCTTCTCTTCGTTCTTCATGTTGGGAGCGTTTTGATAATGACCAGTGGAAGCTGGTGTTTCATCAGGGGACACCCGAATCGCAATAGAGTTAGATGTAAATAAGCTCATCGTTCATTCTTTTGCATTGCATAGCGCAATATACCTATCGACTTAGTTTTTTTGGTGAAATGTAAGCCTTAAAAAACTCGTATTATATATTTTTAATGGTGAAGTACAATGCAGTCGCTGTTTTAGCCAGCTGTAAATGGCACTAACGGGAAGATGTTCCCCCGCCTCACCATGCTATAAATCCTCCGACACAGACTCATCACGATAAAGGACGCAGAGTTATGCTGAGAGGAAAACGCGCTGTTATCACGGGTGGCGGGGGGGGATTTGGTCAGGCGCTTTGCGTCTGGCTGGCGCGAGAGGGCGTTGACGTGGATTTTAGCGCCCGTCGGGTCGAGGATATTGAAAAAACCTGCGCCCTCATCGCGGCTGAAGGGGGTGTGGCAAGAGGGTATCTCTGCGATTTAGCCCAGCCGGAATCCATTTCTCAGTTCTCTTCACAGATCTTACGTTCAGAAAAGCCAATCGATATTTTAATACTGAATGCTGCTCAGTGGCTGTCAGGGACGATAGACGAACAATCGAGCACAGAAATCGTCAGTACCGTCAGTTCAGGCCTGACTGGTTCAATCCTGCTCACCCAGGCGCTGCTTCCAGGATTGCGACGCTCAGAGAGCGCTGACATCATTGCGATTATTTCCGCATGCGGTATTCCGAATTTTACAGATTCCATTGCCCATCCCGCTTTTTTTGCCAGCAAACACGGGCTCAGCGGCTTTACAACGAAACTGTCAGAACACTTATCCAAAGAAAATATTCGGGTAACCGGGTTATATCCGCCTGATTTTGAACTGACCGGTTTAGATGCGCATGTCGATAATCAAACAAGAATGGGGCAGCGTCTGATGAATGGATGGTCAATCTGGGAAACGATGCGTTTTGTACTGACTCAGCCTCGAAGTTGCCATATTAGTACCATCTACTTTCAGGGGCCGACTCGTGAAGATCTGGCACATCAGGCCTGAATCTGACGGCGGGCGTTCACCGTTATTGCTGATAAACGCGCTCAGGCATCCTATTATTCGCAAAACGGTTGCCAGAGGTAATAAGGCCGTCTTTTTTCGCCATATCCATCAAAAGCGCGATGCCAATGTAATTACTCCAGTTAAAGGTATTTTGCAGCACTACCACCGCATTGCCTCTTTCTTTGTCATAACCGATAAAGCTGGAGTAGCCGCCGATATAGCCGACCTGATAGGTGATTTTCTCCAGACCGATAAAGTCGGTGGTCCAGGCAATACCCTGTACTCCGTCAGGTCGTTGAATGTCGGTATCCCTGACTTCGGCAAAGACGCTGTCCAGTAAGCGATTGTGAGTCGTCGATACGTGATAGCGCGCATAGGCCGCCAGATCTTCAGCGTTGCTGTATAAGCTCGCTGCCGCCACCATATTATTGGAAAAATGCCAGTCCGGTGTGAGCTGCCCGCGCGGGATAAATTTCGGCTGATCGCCCGCGTGGCCAAGCGCACGCTGGGGGTACCCTTTTAGCTGCCGGGGCGTAAAGCTGCTGTTAGCCATTTGCAGCGGATGGAAAATATAGCGCGAGGCTAAACTCTGGATATCTTCGCCGGTTTTGTGCTTCAGGATGTAGCCGATCAGGGCGTAGCCGGTATTGGAGTATTGCGGCACTTTATTCTTTGGCGCTCGCCAGTCGGCGAGGTAGAGCAGCACGTTATCGCTATCCAGCTCACCGTAGAAATTATCGCCGGTGCTTAAGTAGCCGATAAATTTTCCAAGCATCGGAACATCCATATTCTGACGCGGCAGGCCGGAGGTGTGGGTGACCAGTTCAAGTAGGGTGATTTTTTGTGCATCCGCGCTAAGCGCCGTCCCCGGCGGAAGCAATGTCGCCAGGCTATCGTTCCAGTTCAGTTGCCCTTCATTCACCAGACAAGCCACTACTTCTGCCGTGATCCCTTTGCTGAGCGAGCCGAGCGCAAACAGGGTGTCGGTCCTGATCGGATAGCGATTGACCGCATCGGTTACGCCCCAGGTGTAAAACTGCGGTGAGCCGTGATTATGGATCACCGCGACCGTCATCCCGGGAACGGATTTTTGCGCCATGTAGTGACGCACCACGCTGTCAACGTCGCCATCCAGCGAATCATGAGTGAGAAGTTCCTGAGTGCCTTCCGGGGAGGACATTTGCGAGAGCGTGCCACAACCGCTGAGGAGTGGCAGAGTAAGCAGAAGCCAGCGAAATTTTTTTGTTATGTTCTGCATACCTGATAGCGAGTGTGATGGTCATGGCGCGCCAGGAATGTATCACAAATAGCCTGCTTGAATGTAAACTTTCTACACGGTGACGGCCCTGCGGGTGGTCACCATGACTTTTCGGCCAGCTTTGAGGGATATTAGTATGACTCGCTTTTATCAACTTACCGCCACCCGTCTGGATGGGCAGCTTATCTCTATGGCCGACTATGCGGGTAAGGTCATTCTGGTTGTGAATACGGCCAGCCAGTGCGGCTTTACGCCCCAGTATGCGGGTCTTGAAGCACTGTACAAAAAATACGCCGATCAAGGGCTGGTGGTGCTTGGCTTCCCCTGCAACCAGTTCGGTAAGCAGGAACCTGGCGGTGCCGACGACATCTCAAAGACCTGTTACATTAATTACGGCGTCAGCTTTCCCATGTTCGAGAAAGTCGAGGTAAACGGCGCCGCAGCACATCCGATTTTTCGTTATCTGAAAGACGAATTGTCTGGCGTGCTGGGTGGGCGGATTAAGTGGAACTTTACTAAATTTCTGATCGGCCGTGACGGTAAACCCCTCAAGCGCTTTGCACCGATGACTACGCCCGAGAAAATGGAGGGGGCAATTGTTGCGGCACTGGGAAGGTGAGTGTTTTTGTCGCCAGAGCCATCTGTTTGTCGGGGATAGCCGATATTCTGATGTCCGCTCTGTGCCAGATGCGGACGTCGAGGAGAATGTTATTTTGATGCGAAATATTTGCGTAATATTTTTTCTAATAACGAGAAAACGACCGTCACCCTTTTGGGAGTAATCAGCTGGTAAGGCCGATATAAATAAAATTGCCATTTCTCCTGTCGCAGTTCTGGCAATGGGGGAAAAAGTTGGCCGCTTGCTAAGTACTCCCTACAGATAAAGTCGCTGGACTGTACGGTAATGACTCCAACTTATTGATAGTGTTTTATGTTCAGATAATGCCCGATGACTTTGTCATGCAACTCCACCGATTTTGAGAACGACAGCGACTTCCGTCCCAGCCGTGCCAG